>JAFLKZ010000048.1 GCA_019162915.1 Campylobacteraceae bacterium | reverse complement strand
AGAAAACGCACCGAGACGACACCGAAAAATTACGCTAATCTTCTTTGATTTGTAAAATCTACAATATGTTTTTGAAGAGAATCAAGAGCATTTAAAATATTAAAAGACTTATCATTAGTAAAAATTTTGTCTTTGATACATTGCACTTCATATTCCAAATCTATTTGAGTTTTTGCATCTTCATACATTGTGACAAACTCAGCATCTTTCATATAACTTTTTTTCAATTTTTCATAATTACTCATATGACATCCTTTCATTGTATTTTTTTCTTAGCTCTTTAGCCTTAGCAATTTCAGAACTAGGAGTTTTTTGACTTTTCTTTACAAAACCATGCGTGATAATAACTTTTTGACCACTCACATAATAGTATAAATTTCTCACTATCTTATTTGGCAAACTAACTCTTATCTCAAATATACCATCATCTAATTTCTTTGATAAATTCTCACCGATTGGCAAACTATTGTTTTTCAAGTCAATAAATTTATCAATAGAAGCAAATATCTTTGCGACTTCATTTTTCTCTAAAGTAGCAATAAATTCTGCAAATGGTGCTTTATTGTCTAGCTCGACAAATTCTACTTTATACATAGAGGTATTATATCAAAAAATTTAAACTCAATAGCCTTTAACATTTATTTTAAAATTTTAATTTTTGTCAAAAAATCTTTTATTTTTTCAAGTATACTACTTTCACTAGTATTAACTTCATGGTTTATTTCATAGTCCTCTGTGCTACTTAATAAATTTTTAATTTCATTTGCCATAAATTTGGCGTCATTATTCCAAAGTTTATATAGCTTATCATGAAGCAACGGGAATACTTTGAAAATTTTTCTTTCATCTCCCGCAAGGATTGGTAATAAGACTTTATCACCACTTATTTCCCTCGATAAAGTACTATTTATTTCTTTCTTTGGCCATTTTTTTTCTATTGAGTTATCAGATAAAATTGCAATTACATATCTTGATTGACCAAGAGCATGATTAATTTTTTCTGTTAATGAGTCCCCCCATTCTATATATTTTTCATCTAAAAATGATTTAATTCCAAGCTTTACTAGTTCATCATAAAGTGGTCTTGCTATTTTTTCTTTATCTTCACTTGCATGGCAAATAAACACTTGGAATTCTTCATATTTCATTTTTATATTCCTTATAAACTTTGGTAATACTTCATCGTTTGATACGAGCGCCGTAAATTTTAGACAAAGCTTTCTCAAAATAATGTCTTCCTCTCCTCGTATCATTTTAAGATAGGCTAATTTTCCAATTATGACATTTTTAAAGAATTTTTCAGGACTTGAAATACTATATTCACGCTTTTTAAACGATAGATGCTTTTGTGATGCAATATCAAGTCCATCTTTTTCCCAACTGTGTAACATTGCCCTTATTTGTCTTATGAAAGTCCTTTTCACATTTGGAAAGTCATTGACAGTAATACCAGTCACTTCTTGACGAATGTACTTTGATTCTAGCCTGACTTTTTTATAGTTGATTGTAAAATTACAAAAATGAATCAATTTTTCCAATTCACTGGATAATTCAAACCCATTTATTGGAAAAGAAGAATTTTCATCTTTAATAACTGTATTCGAAATATTTTTACTACTTGATAAAGTTATGTCATCAGCATATCTTGTATATGTACAGTGTGAAGTCTTAGCAAATTCCATTAATTTTTTATCTAGTTGCGATACAATAAAATTTGAAAGAATAGGTGAAGTGCATGCACCCTGAGGTATTTTAGTGTTATTACAACATAAATGTGCTACCAAAGTAGCTGCATTTTCACCCATTTTAAAAGTTTCTGACATAAACAGTCCCTTTATTCTTCCAAAATGAATTGAATCATAAAAATCTTTCAAATCAATGTTTAATATAAATTTCTTTTTCAAATGTTGTTGCGAATTTGTCAGTATACTTTTCCCTTTAACGAAACCGTGAACAGGTTTCTTAATTTTATATTTTTCTTGTAAAAAAGGGAGTAGTTTTTTTTGTAATATATCAATACTTTTCACAGGCTTACTTATTTTTCTAGTACCACCTGTTTTTTTGGGGATAACAAGCTCTTTATAGTGAGGCCTTTTATCTTTGTATGCAAGATACATTAAATACCTATGCTCAACTTCAAAAAAGTTTGCTACATCTTCTTGTGTTTGTAAGTTTTCAAATAATGTCATCGATTCTTTAAAAGGTTTTTTAAGCTTTATATTTATTTTTTGACCTTTCAAACAAACTAGAGAGATACTTTATCAATCACACTTTTATTATGCGATTCAAAGCGTACAAGTTAGGACACTAAGCATCACAATCAGAAACTCATAAGGTAAGCTTAATTAGAAACAATTTTGTTGTCTGCCGCAGGTGCACAGCAAATATAGAATGTATAAAGTATCTCTTGAAAATTATATCTTTTTTTAGCCATATAAAATAATTTTTTCATGAATATATAAATTAAATAATATAGACTACTTGATTTTATTTAATTAATATACTACAATTTCAAATAGTCGATTTTAAATAAAGGAGAATATATGCTTTTTAGAGCTATTTCACTAGCAAAAAAGGAAGGTAGTAAAAAGGTGCCGATTAATTTTCAGGTTTACCCAGAGTTAAAAGATACTTTTGAGTCATTATGTAAAAAAAATAATGTATCAGTAACCAGCATGTTAACAGCGCTTATGGAAACAGCGATTGAGGAAGCTAAAGGTATCTATTTTAACTTAGATGTTAATGCCCTTATGCAAATCAATCAAAGAATTTTAGAAGTTGAAAAGGAATTAGATTCAAAATACCATTGGGAAGATGACGAATATGTCTTGAACGATGAATATTTGACCGACCAAAAAGAAAGAGCCTATATCATGTCTTTAGAAAATGAAAAAGCTAGGCTACTAGATGTTATAAAAATCAATAAACAAGGGGGCTTGAAAGAAAATAATATAGATGAGTTAAAAGATACCATTATTTCAATGAATGAGTTGATTGAAAAAAATGTAGGTGAATTTGAAGTTGGGTTTGACCCTATCTTAATAAAGTTAGCAGCAGAAAATCGACTTAAAGAAATCGCTGGTGATTTTTTATAAATTACTTTACAAAGGAGTACAAAAATGAATGTAGAAATATCAGGAACATACCTAAACGGCTATTCAAAACCTGATTATAAAGACAAAGAATCAGGCGAAGTAAAACAAGGTGACTACATAGTCCAAATTCAACAAACCAAATCACTATCTAATGGAGCAGTACAAAATGAGTATCTTGATATTCCCATTGGTAGAGAACTAGAAAAAAGCTATAAAGATAAAAAACTTGGTGACATGGTAAGAGTGCCATGCAATGTCTATGGTGAAAACTATGCCCAAATCAAAGTAGGCAAAGCTAAATAGTTATTTTATAAATAGTCGTTAGAGAAGCACTCTTCAACCTTTGCTTCCCTAACTCTAAACCCAATCACGAAAAAGGATTCAAAGTGAATTATACACAAAGTACCAATACAAATGCCTTAGAAGAAATTGACTGTGCAGTGCATGCGCATTTTGCGCTTTGTTGCACAGTGGATTCAGCCGAAGGCTCCTTGACTAATTATAAAGAAGTTGTGGACATCGATGAAAATTACTCATTCTACGATTACAACAAACCACTCCATTACGGTTTATCTCCCATAGATTTATCCATTGTAAAAGAAAAGCTTAGGAATCAAAAAAGCTTTTTAAATTGTAGTTTTTTACATGACCGCATTAATAAAACCCTCATTCCTTTAGCTGACCTCGTTATATCTGTTTATCACTCTCCAGAGCGATACTATGCTGAAATACAAAACAGAGTCAATACATTAGAGACTATTGCAAAGAAAAGGGATTTAAAGCCCATTTTTATGACTTTAACGCTTCCTAGTGAATTTCACAAATTCAAAACTACTAAAAGCGGTAAGCAAATAAAAAACCCAACATATAATGGAACAAATCCAAAAGAGTCTGTCAAAGTATTAACTAAAATGTATGCAAAACTTCGTCAAGATAGGTCACTTAAAGAGCTTTCAAAAGAAGAACGCATATATTTTAGAGTCAATGAGCCTCACAAAGATGGAACACCGCATACGCACATTTTAATGTTTATCCCTAGTGACAGAATTGAAAGAGTCAAAAAAGCTTATGAGAGATTGTATGACAATAGGGCAAATGATATACAAGTCGTCACTGATGATATCAACAATAGCGTTGCCTATGTTATGAAATATGTCAATAAAGTGCTTCCTTTATCTAAAAAGAAAAACCTAAGTGAAAAAGAATAGTACCTTAATGCGTGGTACTGTAAAAATAGAATTGTGCGTTTCAATTCTTCAAAAACACTTGCTCCACTTGGACTGTATAGACTACTTCACAATAGATTTTCCATGTTTGCACTCACAAAGCTAGTCAATGAAAAATCGCTTAGTGTTTATGTAACCATTGATACTAATAAAATCATGGAGATTTTTGATGGTGATGAGATAATTTATGAGCGTAATAGTAGTTATGATATTAAGAGAATAGGGAATAATTTTCCAAATTATTCGCAAACAAGCGATAGTGCACTAGGAGTTTCAGCATGACAATTTCACTCGAAAATTTAGAGCTTATCCCAAAGCTATTGGATGAAATTAAGGCATTAAAACTCAATATAAGTAATGAAAAAAAGTGGCTTAACACGACTGAACTATGCGCTTATATTGGCTATTCCATTGATTCTGTTCATAAAATGGTTAAGGAAAATACTTTTATTGATGGCATTCATTATTATCAGCCATCAAAAAAATTACTTTTTGATAAGCATGAAATTGACAATTGGATTGTTGGTTTTAAGAGTGATAAGGCGAGACAAAATGTCAATTTAGTTGTCAATGAAATACTAGCCAACATTTTGTAATAGCTTAAAAAAGGCAACTCAAATGAAAATATATATAAAAAAAGTTCCAAATTTAGATGGCACAATAAAAGAGTCTTTGTGGATTAGATTCAATCATCAAGGCAAACTATATCGCAAACCTCTTGGACTTGATAATACTAAAGCGAATATGAGATTGGCACAAAATGAAATAATGCCGACATTGCAAGTAAAACTACTCAATGGTGATTTTTTCAATAAACAAATTCCAACGATAGATGAATATTCTAAAATTTCATTCGATATGCACAGTACTGTTAGAAAAAGCTCAACGCAAAATGATTATAAAATCTCTTACGAAAAGCATATCAAACCATTTTTTGGAAATAAAAAACTAGATTCTCTCAAACCTAGCGACATTGAGCGTTGGCAAAATAAAGTTTTAGAAACGGTAAGTCCTAGACGACTCAAAGCCATAAGGGCTGTTTTAAGCACCATCATACAAGATGCACTAAGAGATGAACTCATCACAAAAAATCCTTTGCCACTTGTCAAACTGCCACGCTCTGAAAAAGTCGAGATTCAACCTTTTAGTATCAATGAAATATTTACCATATTAAATACTGCAAAGTTGCAATATAAAAACTTCTATGCACTTGGTTTTTTTACTGGTATGCGAAGCGGTGAAATGATAGGTCTTAGATGGGATGATATCGATTTTAAAAGAAGAGAAATATCTATTAAAAGGGCTATCAAAATGGGCGTTATATCAACTCCTAAAACAGCAAGTAGTGCGAGGACTATTGATATTTTAGATTCACTTATCCCTTATTTAGAAGAACAATATAAAATCACTGTTGAATCTCAAAGTTATGTTTTTCTCAATGAGCTTGGAGAGCATTTCTACGATATTAAGCGTATCAGAAATACACATTGGACAACTATTTTAAAAGAATGTGGCTTAGAATATAGACCCATATATCATACGAGACATACCTTTGCAACCATCATGTTGGAAAATGGAGAGGATATACTTTGGGTATCTAATATGCTAGGTCATACAAATTCTACAATGACACTAAGCAGATATGCAAAATATATTAAGCGTGAGGGTAAAAAGAGAGCTATGTTTTTGGAAAAGGGTCAAACACTAAATGACACCGACACGACACCGAGAAAAAATATGATTGGTTAAAACCCCGTCACATAGGGGTTAAAAAGAAAGTGGCTCCGAATGCTGGATTCGAACCAGCGACCAAGTGATTAACAGTCACCTACTCTACCGCTGAGCTAATTCGGAACATTT
>JAFLKZ010000094.1:245-6362 GCA_019162915.1 Campylobacteraceae bacterium | reverse complement strand
TTCTTTAATCATCACTTCTTCTAAAACCATTTTTTTTTGGCTTAACAATGCTAAAAAATTCTCTTTATTAGTATTTAAATTTTGAGCGAAAACTTTTTTAGCTTCCCCTTCTAAATCTTTTAGTTCATTAAATTGTGCGGCAAAATACCCTTTTTTACCAAAAAGAGATACTCTTATTTTTTCCAACTCAACCAATGATGTACAAGATGTTACTGATTTTTCAATATCTTTCAACGCTTTACCTTCATAGAAGTTTATTTTGTTTTTATTTTATAGAAACTTTAATTATAAAAGAGTTAAAATCAACTAAATTAGACCAATAGGAGTTGCAGATGACTATCTTTAGTAAAATTGTGAGTGGGGAAATCCCTTGTAATAAAGTACTTGAAAATGAAGATTTTTTGGCATTTCACGATATTAACCCCAAAGCGCCTATCCATATTTTAATTATCCCCAAACGTGAGTATAAAAACTTCCAAGAAGTTGACCCAAAGATTATGGCAGACATGACCATTTTTATACATCAAGTTGCCAAACTTTTAGGATTAGATGAAGGTGGGTATCGGTTAATCACCAACAACGGAGAAGATGGTGGGCAAGAAGTGATGCACTTACATTTTCACCTTTTAGGTGGAGCAAAACTTTCTTGGAGCCATCTTTCAGATAGCGATAGTAAAAACTTTATTTAACACAAGAGGCTTTTAGCCTCTTGCTTTTATCCATGCTTCAAAAATTTCTATTTGTTTACATGTAGACTTAGTAGAAGTTCCACCTTGTGAGTTTCTAGCGTTCATTGAGTTGAGTAAACTTAAGCATTCTACGACATCATTACCTATTCTTTGATCTACTTTTTGAAGTTCATCCACACTTAAAACACTTAAATCCAAACCTAACTGCTCCGCATGAGCAACGGCACGACCTGTGATAAAATGTGCTTCTCTAAAAGGAATATCACACTTTTGAACGAGGTAATCAGCCAAATCTGTTGCACTAAGATGTCCCACTTCGCAGGCACTTTTCATTCTATCTTTATTAATGCTCATGGTTCGAACTGCTTCTTTAAGGATATTAAGAGACATATAGACAGTTTCAACACTATCAAAAACACCCTCTTTATCTTCTTGCATATCTTTATTATACGCTAAAGGCAGCCCCTTTAATACGGTAAATAACGCAATTAAATTGCCATTTACTCGTCCTGTTTTACCACGTAAAAGTTCAGGAACATCGGGATTTTTTTTCTGAGGCATAATGGAACTTCCCGTAGAATACTCATCACTCAAAGTGATAAACTTAAATTCATAGCTAGACCACAAAATAAGCTCTTCTGCAAAACGTGAAATGTGCATCATTATCGTAGAACAGTTAAAAAGTATTTCTAATGCAAAGTCTCTATCACTTACCGTGTCTAAACAATTTACACTGACACTATCAAATCCTAACAGCTTTGCAACATACTCTCTATCGATATTATGAGGGGTTCCAGCAAGAGCTGCACATCCTAGTGGAAGTACATTATTTCGATGATAAGAACTTTCAAATCTTTCAATATCACGTTTTAACATCGACACATAGGCTAAAAGATGAAAGCCAAAATTGATAGGTTGGGCATGTTGTAAATGTGTCATTCCAGGCATCAGTGTCGTCGTGTTTTCTTTTGCTAAAGAGAGTAAAACTTCTATCACTTCTTCGATAGCACTCACAATGATAAGCGTTTGTTTTTGGACATACTGCTTAAAATCCACTGCAACTTGGTCATTACGACTTCGTGCTGTATGAAGTTTCTTACCAGCCTCTCCAATTAAATCAATTAGCCTTGTTTCTACGGACATATGAATATCTTCATGGGAAATATCAAACACAAATTGCTCATCTTCAATCTCTTGTTTAATTTGGAGTAGCCCTTTGGCTATAGATGCTGCCTCCGCATCAGTTAAAATTCCTTGTTTTGCTAACATCGTAGCATGTGCAATAGAACCTTTGATATCTTCTGCATATAACTTTTTATCAAATGGCAAAGAAGCATTAAATTCATCTAATAATTTTGCTCCACTTTTGGCAAATCTGCCAGACCATAGTTTAGACATTAAAAAACTCCTTGGTGATTTTAAAAGAGGTAAGAGGAGTTTTTCCTCTTACTTTTAAGCGTATTATAGTTTAGGTCCAGCAGATGAAAAATCAGAATCTGGTGTTATATATTTTTTGAAATTATCGATAAACATTTGTGCTAGTTCATCTCGAGTAGCATCATAAATGCTTTTATTTTCCCATGTATTTCTTGGATTTAAAATCTCTGTGGGTACACCTGCTAATGTTTTGGGAACTTGGATACCAAATACGGGGATTGATTCAAATTCACATGTATTGATACTTCCATCTAAAATAGCATTGATACACGTTCGTGTTGCTTTGATGCTCATCCGTTTTCCAATACCATAGCTTCCGCCACTCCAACCTGTATTGACAAGATATACATCAACGTGATATTTATCTATCTTTTCACCAAGAAGTTTAGCATAAACAGTGGGATGAAGGGGCAAGAATGCTTCTCCAAAACAAGCACTAAATGTTGCCACTGGCTCTGTAATACCTCTTTCAGTTCCAGCTACTTTAGCTGTATATCCACTAAGGAAGTAGTACATAGCTTGCTCTTTAGTGAGTTTTGAAACTGGAGGTAAAATGCCAAAAGCATCTGCTGTCAAAAAAATAATTTTTTGAGGATGACCTGCTTGAAGTGTTTCTTCATGATTTTCAATATGATTGATAGGATAAGAAACTCTCGTATTTTCAGTTTTTGAACCATCACTGTAATCGACAAAGCCATCTTCATCCATCACAACATTCTCTAAAAGTGCATCTTTTTTAATAGCCCCAAAAATCTCTGGCTCACTACTAGGGTCAAGATTGATACATTTAGCATAACAACCACCCTCAAAGTTAAAGACACCATTGTCATCCCAGCCATGCTCATCATCGCCAATAAGTTTTCGCTTTGGATCAGTAGAAAGTGTAGTTTTACCTGTACCAGAGAGTCCAAAAAAGAGCGCAGTGTCTCCTTTTTCTCCTACATTGGCAGAACAGTGCATGGAGAGTTTTCCCTCAAGTGGTAGCCAATAATTCATCATAGAGAAGATGCCTTTTTTAATCTCACCACCATACCAAGTACCGCCAATGATAGCGATGTTTTCTTCAACATTAAAAACAACAAAAACATCTGAATGAAGACCCTGCTCTTTATATTTTTCATTAGAGATTTTACAGGCATTGTAAAGTGTAAAATCTGGTTTAAAATCTACTAGTTCTGATTCAGTTGGACGAATAAACATATTTTTAACAAAATGAGCTTGCCATGCTATTTCGGTTACCACTCTGATACTCTTTCTACTACTTAAACTTCCACCACTAAATGCGTCTTGAACATAGATATCTTTATTTGAAAGTTGCTCTTTTACTTTATTGAACAAGTCATCAAATATTTTTTTACTAACTTTATGGTTTATTTTACCCCATGAAATATATTTATTCGAAGGGTCTTGGTCTACAAAGTATTTATCTTTAGGACTTCTACCTGTAAAGATACCCGTATCAACACTAAAAGTTCCATTACTGGTGACTTTACCTTCATTATTTTTTATTTCATGTTCAAAAAGCTCATCATATCCTAGGTTATAGTAAACCTTACCTATATTCGTTAGTCCTAGATCTTCTAATCTGCTAATCTTCGACATAATCATTTCATCCCTAATTTTAGTTTTATTTAAATATAGAAAGCAACACACCTGCTGCGACAGCTGAACCGATAACACCAGCTACATTAGGACCCATTGCATGCATTAACAGCATATTCGTTGGATCTTCCTTCATTCCTTCTTTATTAGATACACGTGCTGCCATTGGGACTGCACTTACCCCCGCTGAACCAATAAGCGGATTTATTTTATGCTTCGTAAACTTATTCATAATTTGAGCCATAACAACACCACCTGCTGTTCCAACCGAAAATGCGATAAGACCTAAAAACAAGATACCTAATGTTTCTGGTACTAAAAACTTCTCCGCAGCTAATTTTGAACCTACGGATAACCCTAAGAAAATAGTAACGATATTAATGAGCTCATTTTCCATGGTTAAAGAAAGTCTTTTAATAACACCTGATTCTCTGGCAAAATTACCAAAAGCTAGTGCTCCAATCAGCGGTGTAGCATCAGGTAAGATAATGATACATAAGACCATAATAGTCAAAGGAAAGATTATTTTTTCTAACTTGGAGACTTCACGTAACTGTTCCATCTTAATAAGACGCTCTTCTTTACTCGTCAAAGCTCTCATAATAGGAGGTTGAATAATAGGGACTAACGCCATATAAGAGTAAGCAGCAACAGCAATGGCACCTAATAAATCTGGTGCTAACCTCGTGGCAACAAAGATAGAAGTAGGACCATCTGCCCCTCCAATGATACCTATGGCACAAGCATCTTTAAGTGAAAAATTGATAAATCCTGTATATTCCGTAAGAACTGCCGCACCCACAATGGTTCCAAAAATACCCAGTTGTGCAGCACCCCCTAAGAGTGCTGTTTTAGGGTTAGCAAGCAATGGACCAAAATCGGTCATGGCACCCACACCCATAAAAATGAGTAAAGGGAAAAGTCCCGAGCTAATTCCCATATTAAAAAGAATGCCTAAAAATCCCTCAGGTCCTGCGATATCTGCGACGGGTATGTTGGCTAAAAATCCTCCAAAAGCAATAGGAATCAGTAACAGTGGTTCAAACCCTTTTGCAATAGCAAGGTAAAAAAGTACAAAACAAATCGCAATCATCACGACTCTTCCACCGCCTTGGTTAAAGGTAGAAACCGTAGTGCCATGACTGACTAATCCTTCTTGTGGATTAATCATGGCATTTAAGCCTGTTGATTCATAAAGTGAACCAAAAAGCTCACTTACACTCTTAGACTTATAATCTTTATTAAGATCTTCCTTTGCCACATCAGAGCCCATAAGGGATGTTGATGTAAAAACAAAACTTAAAAGAACTAAAAAAATAATAACGATTTTTTTCATCCTACTAACTTCTACAGAACGACTAGCAACTGATTATTAGCAACCGTATCGCCTTGTTTCACTCTTATTTCGCTGATAGTTCCCTCTTGCGGTGAAGCTATCTCAATCTCCATTTTCATGGCTTCAATAACAACAACAGCCTGTCCTTTAACTACCACATCACCTACATTGACCAAAACTTTAAAGATAACACCTGGTAATCCTGCTTTAATCTGACAACCATCAGATAAGCTCTCCTCTTCTATACTAGGAGTCACTGTAGTTTCTTCACAACCCTCTGAAATTTCAATATTATATTGTTGTCCATTGACAAACAATGATGTATCGTTGGCACTTGATTTAACATTATATTTTTGTCCATTAACCATCACGGTATAATCAGAGGTTGTGCTACAGATAGACTCAATACTCTCTGTTTTAGTTATTTTTCGCACACTTGCTTTAGCTTCACCTTTAAGGAAGGCGATACCTTTTTCTTTACATGATGCGGCAATAAAAAGGTTTTCATCTGTAATTTCAATCTTTTCTGCTTCTAGAATTTTTCTTACATGTAAGAGTGATTTTGTTTCATCAGCGTCTGCTAGGTCTATTGCATTTTTAGTCGTTGGTTCTAATTTTAATTGTTTACTTGAAAGTGCTACTACAGAAGCATCAGGAGCAACTGGTGTTTTTCCAAAGTATCCTAATACCATCTTGCCATAGCCTTCTGCTATCTTGTTCCATGGTCCAAACATAACATTGTTAAAAGCTTGTTGGAAATAAAACTGTGAAACAGGAGTCACGCTTGTACCGTATCCACCTTTTTCAACGACTTCACGCATAGCTTTAATGACTTCTGGGAATTTATGAAGGATATTGTTATCACGTAGCATTTGTGTATTAGCAGTCAAGGCGCCACCTGGCATTGGAGAAAAAGGGATAAGAGGAGAAACTTGAATGGCTTCTGGTGGCATAAAGTAGTCTTTCAAGCAATCTTGTAAAACTTCTTCATACGTGAGGATTTTTTCTAATTCTAATCCCCCTAAGTCATAATTTTTACCTTTCACTGCATGA
>JAFLKZ010000094.1:0-235 GCA_019162915.1 Campylobacteraceae bacterium | reverse complement strand
TGTTAATATATCGGGCTGACTTGTCCCACCACTAACAGGTGACGCTGCCATATCGATACCATCTACGCCTGCTTCTAAAGCGGCTAAATAACAAGCCACACTGACACCTGCAGTTTCATGGGTATGTAGTCTTACATGCATAGATTCAGGCAATAACTTTTTAGCCATTTTTATTGTTTCATAGACTTTTTGAGGACTTGATGTTCCACTAGCATCTTTAAAACAAACACTATGA
>JAFLKZ010000092.1:5847-6374 GCA_019162915.1 Campylobacteraceae bacterium | reverse complement strand
TTACATGTAAAGGTTAGCGTTGCATAGTAACTTCTTTCTTTACATGTAAAGTTGCATACGACTCTTTTGCATTTCTTGCCCTATAAAAACTAAAAATGCTTCGTTTTTTTGGCGATTTTCTTGCTCTATAAGTTCATATCGTCCATTGACATATTGAACGATGGATTGATTTTTTTCTCCTTTGAACTGGACAATTCCTTTTAAACGCAAGATATTTTTGGGTAATTTTTGCAGATAAGCGATGAAGTCTTTTTTGTTGAGTGTCTTTTTGACTTCAACTTTAATGCTTGAAATTCCATCTTTCACATGGTTATGGTGATGTCCATCTTCTTCGGATATGAGTGCGGCTATTTGTGCGGTACTTGATGAGGAAGAAGATGCTTGAAGTAAGTTTGGATGCACATCGCAACGAGTAGTTTCGATGATTTTGGCGCATCGGTTATTTTCGATTAAAAAATCTTTCACACGGACTATCTCCTCACTACTCATCAAATCAGTTTTATTGAGAAGGATGATATCAGCTGAGC
>JAFLKZ010000092.1:3545-5837 GCA_019162915.1 Campylobacteraceae bacterium | reverse complement strand
TATCTGGTCTCTAAAAACATGATATTTTTCGTACAAGTTTAGCGCGTTTGTGCCATCAACTACAGTAACGATGGATTCAAACTCAACTATATCTTCAAGCTCATCTAATTCTGAGAGAAGATTAAAAGGATTGGCTACACCTGTGGTTTCAAGTAAAATAGTATCTGGAGATATCTTTTCCATCAATTGGCTAACCCCTGCTCTTAATTGTCCTGCCAAACTACAACAAACGCATCCCTCATCAAGTTCCACCAAAGAGTAGTCATAGTCGATAAGCCTGCCATCCAAACCCGTTTTTCCTATCTCATTTTGGATAATGCCAACAAAATGGTTTTTTTCAGTTTCGTACTCAATGTAATGTTGCAGTAAATTTGTCTTCCCAGATCCCAAAAATCCAGTGATAACAATCAGCTTTGGCTTAAGTGTTCGTTCAGTTGGTTTTGACTTGGTAAAATAATTTGGCTCGACGATATCGTACCAAGGTGCTTTTTGTAAAAAACAACTCAGTCTTGTTTGCTCATGGATAGTTTGAACATCATATGCACTCAAAGCCACCTCAACCCAAGCATCAAAGTCTCCTTTTCCATATCCACTTGCCATCAAAAGCATCGTAGCAGAAGCATCTTTGACCTCATGAAAAACGCCTTGTTTATCGTAGCTAACACATTTTCCTTTGGTTTTAAAAAGTTTAAAATACTCTGGCGTATCTTTGGTAATCTTCGTAATAGCCGTATTTAAAAAATTCATAAACGGCAGTAAAAGCCTAAAAGTAGGCAAATCTTTATCCAAACCCCCCGGTTTTATGATGTATTTTTTTTCTTCCTCACCCCATAAAACACCATCCCTTGCATAAACTCTCTGCCTGATTTGGCTCTCATACACAATCAAAAGACCCTCTGAGGCAAAGTCTACATGTAAGCGTAAAGTGGCGATATGAAACTGCATCAAAAGTTCAGGATACAGGGCAAACGCTCTTACTTTTTCGATATAACTTTTATCCTGTGTTATCCATGCTTCACTAAGAGAGAACTTTTCTAAGAGTGATTCTTGAGGAGAGGGAAAATAGTAAAGGTGAAATCGCCCAAATCCCTCTGTAACATCGGAAAGTATCAACCCAAAAATACCTTGAAAATTGTCAAACTTTATCGTCCAAGACTCTTGTTTTTGCTGATTAAGACACATGCCTTTGTAGCCTGTTATCTTTTTTAGAGCACTATCATAAGTCCCTTTGATAAGGATGGAGCGCATGAAAGAATTAAAGTCATTGATGGTTTCGTTAAATGTTGCAGGGTAAAGTTCATGGATGCTCATGGTGTCCTCTTTGTTGTCCGAAGAGAAAACCCCTTCGGACGAATAATATTTTAACCAAAAGTGATGGTGTCGCCATTGCCAAGATAGGATTTACTTTTAGTACGATATTGAGCTGTTCCTTTGATAACAGGATATCCAGCACGAACAAATTTTTCTGCTGTAAGAAGACCTGTACAGTGATTGCAGCCTATTTTTTGAAAATCCCATTTTTTCATAGAGATAACGAGGTCATCATATTTAGGATCCCAGTCATCAAAGGGAGAGATATGTAAACCTCCAAATAAGCCATACATTTGGTCATTGTCATATTTGAGTTCATTTCGTGCGGTATCTGCAAATTGGATAATACCTTGATGACAACACCCTGTAATGCTGACCAATCCTTTACCTTGAACATTTGCAAAGATGGACTGCTCTCCAAAAACACGGCAAATGATAGGGACATCAAAGGTATACGCACAAAGCCCTGGCTCGATATCATTTCTACCTTTTTTATTGACGACCAACTCCCCTGTATGACCAGAGTCCTTAATATATTGTAAGCCTTCTTTATAAAATCCATCAGGAATAACAATTTTGATATTAGGCGCATATTTCATCGTAACAGGCAATCCCCAAAAGTGATCAAAGTGTTCATGGGTGATGATGAGGGCTTCTATTTCATTGTTTTGAAGCATTTTGTCGATACCTTCTCGTTTAAATGAAGCATCTATCCACTCATAAGACCAGCCACTATCAAGCAGATACTTCTTTTTAACGCCATCGAGTCTTTCTATCTCAATCAAGGCAGAAAAGCCACCTGAATTTTGAGGATTGACGCTATTTTCAGAAGTTATTTTCCAAGCTTCTTCTAACTTATTGGGGAGCAAATGTTTTATTTTTGCAATTCCTCTCTCATAGCTTCCTTTGGCTAATCCACTTCCATCGCCAAAAGGTGCCCAGTTGTAGTCGTATTGGTTGACTAAAAGTCCACCAGCACCT
>JAFLKZ010000092.1:0-3511 GCA_019162915.1 Campylobacteraceae bacterium | reverse complement strand
ATCGTGGCTAATGTACCAAATCCTATTCCTGTTACCGAGCCCTTAAGGAAGTCTCGTCTTCCAACTTCTTGAATAGTTGACATTATTTCCTCCTTTTATTTAAAAATAATTAATGCATTGCCCATAAAAGGCAAAAGGTAAATCATGGCAAAATAAACAGCAACCCCACCAACAGTTCCTCCCACTAGTCCACGGTAAAAAGATGGAGAAAGAGCCGTTTTTTGGTACGATGCATGTTCAACTTTTGCAACTTCACCAGCTTCTGCCAAACGCCATCCTGGCCATCCATCCATAAACCAATAATTAATAAGCATGATATTGATAAGCCAAATGAGAGGAATCATCGGAAATTGTTGTGGATGAGAAAAACCTTTTTGCGTTCCAAGAAAAAGATGAGATGTTTTATAGTAAACATAATAAAGCACAACCGCACCCAAAACAGAAACAATGGTGCGCAGTAAGATATTGACCAATTGACTGTAACGATTGATGCCATTTTTAAGATAAAAGTGCATATATAAAGCAGGAAGTAGCCAAAATATAGCCATCTCGCCTACATGTAACCATCGCCAATCAGGTGATGCATCACGCTTCGTTCCTCTAATCGCCTCACCCCAAATAAGCTCTTGTGCAAAGTATAAAAAGAAACTAAGCGCTACAGCTATCGCGATAATGCCAAAGAAAGAAGCCGTTCGACGAATCCAAGGTGTTTCAATCATAGAAAAAGGGTATCGCTCCCAAATAGTTTCGTGCATCCACACAATGACCGTACAACACATAATCCATGCAATGTTAAAGTTTCCATGAACCGTTCCTGCAAAATCTTCCCACCATGGAGGCGTAATGGAAGCAAATTTTTGCCAAGGGTCAAACAAGATACCCATATGAGGGTGAAATGCCACCAAATAGACAATAACGCTGATGAAAAAGGTAAAGATAAAAATAGAAAAACCCTTCACCGGCTGTTTGAGATTTCCCCAAGGCGCTCCCTCTGCGGCGATAACCCACGCTGGGCTGAGCCAAGAGGCAATGGCGGCAAACATCAAAATCGCTTGTGCCGAATATTCGAGTGCATAAAACTCAACGATACCTTCTTGCTGAAGGCGCGCGGGACTAAAATAAGCAATCGCATATTCCCCCAAAATCGTTTCAAAAAAGACTTTAAGCACAATTGTAAAAAGCGCAACTGTCAACAAAGTTAATGTTACACCCTTAATAACAGGATGCGTGTTATTGAGCCATGTCCTACTAAATGGCCAAAAATCAAAGATATAAGCTATCCAAATCATAATAACCAACAACCACCGACACCACATGTAACCCACATAAGGCGTATACATCCTCATAATACCTCTAGGATCTTGAAATATCCACCAACTAACATAAAATAGCGCTAATACAAAGATGGTATTGATGACAATAGGCCAAAGTCCACCATAGCGTTTTACCAAACTTCTCTCTTCGAGATAAAGTGGCGTTTCCATAAGTTTGCTCCTTACCATAAGATTTTATAACTCTTAGGTTATTATAGGAGAAGAGTGTCTGGGGATTGTCTCAGTAAAAAAGGAGAAAAAAAAGAGTGTCTCGCAAATGTCTCATTTGGATAAAGCGATGGTAAAAATGGCACATCCTGCTTCATTGTGAACGCTTAAATGCCCTTTACAGTGTTCTTCTACAATAGTTTTAGACATACACAAACCCATGCCTGTACCATCTTTAGCAAGTTTAGTCGAAAAATAAGGCTCAAATATTTTATCAAAAATGGCTTCATCGATTCCACCAGCATTGTCTTTTATCTCCAAATATACCTTTTTATCATCCTTGTAGGTTCGAATGGATATCTTTGGATTTTCCACAGTGTGTTCAAGTAACGCATCTTCGGCATTTTTAATAATATTTAAAATAGCCTGCCCCAATTCATTGCCATAGGTTTGTATTGTTTCTTTACATGTAAAGTCTGTTTGAACAGTAATATTTTTATTGGTGAGAAGGGGTTTGGCGATATTGAGTGTCTTATCTACCATAGATTCGAGTGTTATCTCTTCTTTTTGCTTTGTTGGCTTAAAAAAGTTTCTAAAATCATCAATCGTTTTGGAAAGATGCGCCGCGTAAGTTTCGATGCGTTCTATCTCTTCTTCAAACTCCGCATGGTCTACTTGCCCCAGCATCAATTTGGAGGATAAAAAAGAAGTCGTTGCAGAAATAGCACCCAAAGGCTGTCTCCACTGATGGGCAATCATACTGAGCATCTCACCCATTTGGGCTAAACGAGATTGAAACTGTAATTGCTTATCTTTTTCACGCAATTTTTTAAGTTGAAGTTTGACCTCAAGTGATAAACTCTCATTTAAATGGCAAATCTTTTGTTCATTTTCTTTTTGAATGGTAATGTCCGTAATGGTCCACAAAACTTCTTTATTATTAGGAATAGAATCCCCTGCTATACGAAGCCACAATATCTTTTTTTCTTTATGCAAAAATTGGTATTCTAGGTTCAAAGATTCATTATTGCGGACTTTATTAAAAGCAATGTTGGCAAAATTGACATAAGAAGCATAAGAGAGATGAAGTGTTAAAGCTGATTGTAAGATGATTTCATCATAGGTAAAACCAAAAATTTTACAAAATGCCTCATTGGCTTCAATAATTTTTCGCTCTTTATCGACGATAAATATCCCTACACCACTATTGCTAAAAAGCTGTTCAAAGCGTTCAGCTTTTATTGATGAAGCCATCTGATTTTATATCCTTGTCCATAAACGCTTTGAATTAAGTCACACCCAAGTTTTTGGTGGAGTCTTGAGAGTAAATTGCGTACCCGCTTATTATCACAAATGTCATCATCAAAAACAGCTATCTCGATTTCATCACTTGGAAAAACACGCTGTTTTGAAGTTGTCAACAAATCAAAAAGAGCACTCTCATGCTTGGTAAGTTTAACTTCTTCATGCTCACGGCAAAGACATTGCGTACTTCGCTCCCAATAATAACCTTGGATAAAAGCCCTATCATGGTGAACATGAGAGCACTGTGTTTTCTTTAAAATTTTGGCAAGCGTTTCTATGATATCTCTGAATTGAAAGGGTTTGAGGATATATCCATCTACACCGTATTTGATAGTAGCAAGTAAGTATTCTTTATTGTCGTAGGCAGAAAAAACAACGATGGGAATGTTCATATCTCGTTTTCGAATCTCTTGAATCATGGTAAGACCATCCATCTTTGCCATATTGATGTCCGTAAAAATAAAATCAAATGTCTGCTTTTGAAAGTATGAAAGTCCTTCCACTCCATCACAAGCAGCTACCACTTCTTGAAAGTAGAGTCCTAGCATTTTAAGTGTTTGTTCTCTAACATCGGGGTCATCTTCAACATACAAAATACGCTTCATTTGACACGCTTCAACCAATGATTTAACAGTGCTAGTATCCATCATTTGTGCTTCCTTTTAAAAATGAGGCTGATTCATTGTATCACCCCCTCGATAAGAAACTTATTTAAATGTAGATTT
>JAFLKZ010000153.1 GCA_019162915.1 Campylobacteraceae bacterium | reverse complement strand
AGGGGATTTGCTTCGATGTATTTAAAGAGTGTAAATAGGTATTTATCATCCAAGACGTACCACGATTTATAACGGTCTTGCCACAAATGCCCCACACGTCCATGCCGTTTATTAAAATAAGTTGCATACTGTGCGTTAAGCTGACGCATACCTGAAGAGAGATTTTCACGGGTATTTTCCACTAAGATATGATAATGATTGTCCATCAAACAAAAAGCATGAATGTTTAACTTATACTCTTTCGCCATACTTGCGAGAAGTTCAATAAACTTTGCCTTATCCTGCTCATCCAGAAAAACATTCCCTTTAGCAACGCCTCTGTTATAAACATGATGATAACCCAAACTCTCTATGCGTAATCTTCGTGGCATACATTTCTC
>JAFLKZ010000098.1 GCA_019162915.1 Campylobacteraceae bacterium | reverse complement strand
AACACCTAGAAATAGCCCCGTTCCTATCGCACCACCAAGAGCGATGAGTTGAACATGCCTATTTTTCAAACCTCGTGAGAGTTTTTTTGTCTGCATAACATTACCTTTAAAAACTTTAGTTCTTGTAAATAAAAACGTAATTGTACCCACTTTTTAGGGGGTCAATATTTTTTTAAGTCGCTTTTTTGATTACATCTGTATAATCAATTTTTAATTATATACAATTGTCTGTGGGGGTGCTGAACATTGGCTGAGATAATACCCTAAGAAGTTCATTAATGTGGGCTTCATGAACCTGATCTGGATAATGCCAGCGTAGGAAATAAGGAGATAAACACATGAGTAAAGTCCTCGAAAATCTTGAAAAAATAGATTCTTCATACATTCAAAACTTCCCAAGTTCTAAGAAAATTTATATAGAGGGTTCACGCCCTGACATCCAAGTCCCGATGCGTGAAATCACCCTCAGCCCTACTGCTTTTGGTGATGGCAAAGTGGAGGAAAATCCACCTTTACATGTATACGATACTTCAGGTGTCTATACTGACCCAAATGTCAAAATAGACCTCCATCAAGGGCTTAGCCCCCTTCGTAAAGCATGGATAGAAGAGCGGGGTGACAGCGAAGAGTTGGCTGATTTTAGTTCAAAATATTTTCATAAAAGATACGACGATAACGAGCTTAACACTCTTCGTTTCCCGAATATCAAAAAACCTCGTTGTGCCAAAAGCGGTCAAAATATCACCCAAATGCACTACGCAAGAAAGGGTATCATCACACCAGAGATGGAGTATGTTGCCATTAGAGAAAACTGTAACCTAGAAGTGGCACGACAAAATAAATTGCTAGGAATGCAACACAAAGGCGAAAGCTTTGGCGCTAATATGCCAGAGATTTACACCCCAGAATTTGTCCGCAAAGAGATAGCTGAGGGGCGAGCCGTACTTCCACTCAACATCAACCATCCCGAAGCAGAACCGATGATCATAGGTCGAAACTTCATGGTCAAGATCAACGCCAACATTGGCAATTCAGCCACCACCTCATCTATCGAAGAAGAAGTCGAAAAGATGCTTTGGTCTACAAGATGGGGTGGCGATACGGTCATGGATTTATCCACAGGTAAAAACATCCATGAAACCAGAGAGTGGATCATCCGAAACTCGGCTGTGCCTATAGGTACAGTGCCGATTTACCAAGCCCTTGAAAAAGTAAATGGCATCGCTGAGGATTTAACATGGGAAGTATACCGTGACACCCTTTTAGAACAAGCTGAACAAGGGGTGGATTACTTTACTATTCATGCAGGTGTAAGACTTGCTTATGTTCCCATGACCGCCAAACGCCTCACTGGCATCGTCTCACGCGGTGGTGCCATCATGGCAAAATGGTGTTTACATCATCATAAAGAGAGTTTTTTATACACCCATTTTGAAGAGATTTGTGACATTATGAAAGCGTATGACGTCGCCTTTTCACTCGGAGATGGTCTGCGCCCAGGTTCCCTCTACGATGCGAATGATGAAGCCCAATTTGCCGAACTCCAAACCTTAGGAGAACTCACTAAAATCGCTTGGAAACACGATGTTCAAGTGATGATAGAAGGTCCAGGACACGTGCCAATGCAAAAAATCAAAGAAAATATGACCAAAGAACTAGAAGACTGTTTCGAAGCACCTTTCTACACCTTGGGACCCCTAGTCACCGACATCGCCCCAGGCTATGACCACATCACCTCAGCCATCGGTGCTGCACAAATCGGCTGGTACGGAACAGCCATGCTCTGCTATGTCACCCCAAAAGAGCATTTAGGACTACCCAACCGTGAAGATGTCAAAGAAGGCATTATCACCTACAAAATAGCCGCCCACGCCGCAGACCTAGCCAAAGGCTTCCCCGGAGCGCAAATCCGTGACAACGCGATGAGTAAAGCCCGCTTCGAGTTTAGATGGTACGACCAGTTTAACATCGGCTTTGACCCTGATCGAGCTCGTGAATACCACGACAAAACCTTACCAGTCGAGAGTGCTAAAATCGCCCACTTTTGTTCTATGTGTGGACCAAAATTTTGCTCGATGAAAATCTCGCAAGATGTGCGTGAGTATGCTGCCAAAATTGGGATAGAAGATGTGAGCGTTGCACTTGAAAAAGGAATGGAAGAACAAGCCCAACACTTTAAAGAAACTGGTGGGCAGATTTATCAATAAAACTATGTGCCCTTGTTATACAAGCAAGGGCTCACCACTATCTCCAGAACACTCAATCCTTTGTATCTTTTAAAAATTTTCGAAGATGGGTGCACTTTGTTATTCGGGTATAATGTATTTATCCTGACATTAATTCACACACAAAGGCAGATACTATGAAACAAAACTCTTTTTTACACTGGCTCGGATGTGGAATTTTGCTACTTATTATTTGGCTTTTTTTTCCGTTTTTAAAAAGTTTTTTTGTCGCACTTTTGATGGCGGTGGCAGTATCGCCACTCCATCATCTCTTGCAACGCTCTCTCAACAAACATCAAATGCTCAAAAAAATTGCACCTGTGCTTTCAGCAAGCATTGTAACATTAGCTTTTTCATTGATTATTTTTGTACCGATCATGCTGTTTTTATTCAATCTTCTAAGCCATCCCTCTGATACACTGGAGATGGTTCGCTCTATCGGCGACCAGATAGCAATACAAAGTAAACATTTACCAAGCTATTTAACATGGATTGTTTCACCTATCGAGAGCCTTATAGAAATGTCAAAAATTCACAAAGATGAGATTACTGCTTTTTTAGCAAGTTGGCTTGGCAATGGTCTTAAAACATTTATGGCAATGCTAGTCGATATGGCGATGGTCATTGTATTTTTCTTTTTTCTGATCTTATATGGGCGTAAAATCATTCTCTTCCTTTTTCCTATCATTCCGCTGAGTCGTACTACCAAGCGCAATTTTTTAGAAGAGATGACAACGACTATGGCGGTGGTTTTTTACTCTCTCGCGGGTGTGATGGTTGCACAAGGGGTTGCATTTGGAATTTTTATCGCATTTTTTGGTGGGTACAATGCTTTATTATTAGGTTTTCTAGCAGGTATTTCGTCGATTATTCCCATAGTGGGAACAGCCCTTGTATGGATGCCTATTGCGGCAAATGAATATTTTCAAGGCAATACGATTAATGCAATGATAATTGCAGTTTATTCATGGGCAATTATGGCCTTTTTTATTGACAATATTGTCAAACTCATTCTGCTTAATTTTGTCAATAAAACTCTTAATAATGGCAAAAAACGTATCAATGAATTTATCATCTTTTTTGCTATTGTAGGAGGTTTAGCCACGTTTGGATTTTGGGGATTTATATTAGGACCTGCGATTATAGCACTTGCTCTTACGACCTTAAGAGCCTTACGCAAAGCCAATCGCTCAAATCTTGGCCATGCGTAGGTTTGTGCAACGAAGAGTTAATTTTTAGCGAGTACTTGTATCTCTTTTTGAAGTTTATCAAGTTTTTTCATTAGTTGTTTAACTTCACTCTCTTTGACTACATCTTCCACATCAGTGTGTAGCAAGACTTGTGTTGTCTCTTGAAATGCTTGGCTTAGTGCTTCAAATTTTATTTTTGCTTTTTCAACTAACATTTCATAGTCATCGACCAATGTTTTGATGGCAGTAGAAACATTGGTGAGCTGAGCGATACCGCCCGATGCCTTTAGTGCCAATAAGTGACTTTTTTCTTCGAGCACAACTATAAGTTTGCTGACATCGTCTAACATAAATGAGGTTTTGCGGCAAAGAGCACTCAGTTCATTTTGGCTTTGATCGATAAACGCGGTTGCTTTGTGCATAGTTTTAATATGAGAGAGTGAGAGAAAAACAATAGCAGTAGAGAGTCTCATAAAATAAGACCCTTAAAGAATGGTAGTATATTTTGATATTTGAAAGAGTTGATATCTTTACATGTAAAGATATTTCACAATTAGCGAAGCTCTTTTTCGACTGTAAAATTTGCATTTGAAGCATTGCTGGTTTTCAACAGAGCTTTTTCATTTTCGCGTTTTTTCTCTTCGGCAAGTTCTTTGAGCTTTTCTTCCATCGTTCCTTTGGCTGAGAAAGATTGTACTTCCATCGCATCATCTATGGTTTTGCCCGTAGCGTCTCCGGCAAGGGTCGCGATGGCAAATCCTAGAGGGTTGTCTAGTGCGCTAAGGATGGAGAGGGTATCTCCATTTTCATCTACCCCTTTGGTCATAAAGTCATAAACATAGTTGGCAGCATCGCTGTATCGTTCTACGGTGGTGCTTAACATAGTATCTTTTTTATAGATGGAGGTTAGTTTGGAGAGTAACATAGAGGCTTCTTTTTCATTGGGCTGGTAATGTGAAGTATAATTTTCATAGGTAGTCACGCCCATTGATTCGGTTTTATCCCCTTCAAAAGCAAATTGAGTTGAAACTATGCCTGCAATATCATCACTGACATCCTCCGTGCTACTGCTGGTTTTATCGGTGGAACTTTCGGGCAACACATGCACGAAAACATGCCCCATCAAAAGACCAGCAAACTTCGGCATACTAGTGTGAACGTCATTGATATAGTCATTGAAACTTTTATCATTTTCATCGTAGGTATCATCCCCTAGTATGAGGGATTTTTGGTAATATATGTCATTTTTTACATAGACATCATACAGTACGCCACTCTCTTTAATATGCATAAAAACTCCTCTCATGAATCATAAATCATTGCCTTAAACAGATAAGCAAATATCACTCCTTAAGAGGATTTTTTTCATAAAAATAAATTTGATTGCGTCCTTTCTCTTTAGCTTTACATGTAAATCACTTCACACTATGATGACCGCCACTAACATTGCGAGATACCAGTTCATTCATCTGCTCACCTCCGATAAGATAAGCCTTGCCAAACCCAAAAGTAGCTTCACCATAAGTCACTTTAAATTCAAAAAGATTAAAGTCTGTCATCTTTTTAAGTGTCTCCACCATCTTAGCATCAAACTTTATAGCAAATAAAGTCAGCACCTCTTCAAAACGCTCACTACTTCGTGCTATCTTCACACTCTCACATTGCAAGGAGATGCGTTTACGGGCAAAAAGGTTCTCACTTTGACTCTCGTCTTCAATGAAAAAAAGCGATGCATTAGGGTTTATTTGGATATTTTTGGCATGTGTGGCGATGTTCGAGATATAGACGTAAAAACGGTTATTGTCGTAGACATAAGGAGCGTAAGATGAAAAAGGAAGATGGTTTTTATCTATTGTGCCCATAATGGCAGTTTGAATATTTGAAATAAAGTCTTTCATGTTGTCTCTTTTTCATTGATTTTAACATGATACGCTTAATAGGTTAAAGTGAAATCAAATCTAGCTTGCAAGACTCAAGCAAAGTAAAGAAGAGCATTCTCTCTATCAGTATTCGTTATCTTTTGGATTATTTTCATATTATTATCATTTCATTGCTTATATTGAAGTAGCTATACCTTATCCTTAATCAACAATTTAAAAAATTTAAACTATAATAAATTTAAATTAACTTATGGTTGGAAGAGTTTTTGCTTGTTTAGAGTTAATATCCCAAAAGGAATCCTCATTGGACGCAGCTGATCAAGAATATTTAGAAAAAAAACTACTTTCTGGTTATGAAAATTTGCTCGATATTAGTGTCGATTTTGTAGCGGAACTGGGAACTACTAACATTACGATTCAAAAACTTTTAAAACTTGAAAAAGGCTCTGTTATCGACCTTGAAAAACCCGCTGGCGAGAGTGTGGAACTTTATATCAACAATAAAATATTTGGTAAAGGTGAAGTTATGGTGTATGAAAAAAATCTTGCCATTCGTATCAATGAGATTTTAGACTCCAAAACAGTCATCCAATACTTTAAAAAAGAGAATTAATGAAGTTTTTATTGAGTCTCCTCCTTTTTCTAACGTATGTACAGGCTTCTAATCTTTTAACTTACAATGTTTATGAAAGAAGTGATAGAGTAGATATTATGCTCTCTTTTGATGCGCCACATGAGGGAACTATCGCTCAAAAAAGTGATGCATCTTCTATTACCCTTACGATTAGCGACCTTAGCTATGATAAACTCATCGAAAAAAGTATCAATTCTGTTATTATTCAAGAACTCTCCATTGTGCCTGAACGAAACAGCATCAAAGTTGTTCTTAAAAGCGATAAAAAAATCAGCGTAGTAGCTTCTAAAACAGTCGATGGATTTGGACTTCGCATTCGAGGAAGTATTCTTCAAACACCAGCGCAACAGGCTAATAGAGAGCAAACATCTTCTCTTCCTACGCAAACTGCCTCAACAGATGCGATGGATTTCCGCTACATTATCGTTATAAGTGTATTGCTTCTGCTTGTATTTGTCATGTTATGGATTAGAAAAAAAGTAGGAACGCAAGTAAGCAAGCCAAATAATGGAAAATCATGGCTGTTTAGTCCAAAAACTGGCATGTCCCAAGAAGTGATGCTTTTACATAAAAAACCTTTAGACAATAA
>JAFLKZ010000117.1 GCA_019162915.1 Campylobacteraceae bacterium | reverse complement strand
GTGAATTTTGGTAAAGAAGGTGTAAAAGTCTCTTAAGAGACTTTTACATGTAAAGCTTTAGCTTTTAGCAATCATCGAGACAATTTGTTTTGATGTACTTGCAAGCGCTTCTTCTTTGCGTTGATGAAAAACAACTTTGTTATCTTCAAAAAGGTTATTTCCCTCTGTATCGATAGAGATAATTAACGGTCCAAACTCTTTCACCTTTAAAATCCAAAAAGCTTCAGGCATCCCAAACTCTGGCCATTCTTTACCTTCTATTTTTTCCACTTGTTCTGCTGCTACGACACCGCAACCTCCAGGGAAAACCGCATGAACCGCCGTACTCTCTTTACAGCCTTCCGCCGTTTTTGGTCCCATACCGCCTTTGCCGATGACAAGCTTAACACCCGTTTTGGCTAAAAACTCTTTTTCATAGCGTTCCATTCGCATACTCGTCGTAGGTCCGATGGAAACCATCTCCCAACCACCTTCTACGTCTTTAACGATAGGACCTGCATGAAAGATAGCAATGCGATCCATTGGTAATTGTGGCATGATTCCCTCCGCAATGATACGCCTATGACCCTCATCTCTACATGTAACGAGTGTTCCGCTTAAATAAACGATGTCGCCTACTTTGAGAGACTTGATATCTTCATCACGAATGGGGGTTGTCAAAATCTTTTTCATAGGATAGCTCCTTTGTGCGACATAATTTCATAATTCATATTTTCATCAAAACGAATAATGCCATGGCGATTTGCCCAACAGCCTATGGTCACACCCACTCCTAAAACAGAAGGGTGATGTGCCATGCCCTCGACATGTACTGCCATAACGCTATTTTTTCCAGAAATTCCTTGCGGTCCAAGCCCTATGGCATTAAGACCTTTTTCAATGGTTTTTTCCATCTCTGCCGCTTTTGGATGAGGGTTAGAGGTTCCAATGGGGCGAAGCATCGCTTTTTTAGAGAGTAACGCCGATGAATTAGAACAGGTTCCAATGCCGATACCAACGATAAGGGGCGGGCATGCGTTGATACCCCAGTTGACAACGGTATCGAAAACAAATTGCATCGCCCCCTCATAACCAGCAAGTGGAGGTAAAACGATGGAGCGCCCTGGGAGTGAGCATCCGCCCCCTGCTTGATAGATTTCTATCTCCACATTGGTACTATCATCCACGATTTCCCAAATAATATAGGGTACATCGGTTCCGATATTGGTTCCTGTATTAACTTCATCGAAAACTTCAACCGCATTAAGCCGAAGTGGTGCACTTTTAGTGGCAAGAATCGTAGCCTCTTTTAAAATGGCTCGCAGTTGTCCTAGGTAGGGAAATTTTGCCCCTGAGCGTACAAAATATTGGATAACTCCCGTATCTTGGCACGTTTGGCGACTGAGTTTCTTAGCTTTATCCATATTTTCAAACATGACATCATAAATGACTTTTGCCAAAGGTTGCTCTTCTTGAACCCTAAGCTCGCTGAGCTTTGCCATCACATCATCGGGAAGTTCTTTGGACACTAAATCCACAAATTTTCCCAAAGTCTGAGTCATCATCTCTTTTTTATTGAGTATAAACATCGTTTTATCCTTACTGCGTAAACTTTTATCTATGAAGTGAGTCATCAAATCTATATATTTAATATTTTATCACACATCACATATCACTGATAATTGTAAGCGTTTCATACTTAAAGTTATATTATGCGAGAGAGAAAAAACTGTAGTAGATTTTTGAATGCAAATAATCAAAATAGTTACAAAAGTTCTATCTTTTTACGGTGCAGTTTGATGAGATTTTGTCGTTCCAAGTCTTTAAGTACACGACTGATAACGACTCTTGATGTGCCAAGAACTTGAGCTAAAGCTTCGTGCGTTGTTTGGATAAAGGGTGTTTCATGTGCTTTGAGCGATTCTAAAATTCTACTATCAAGTTTTTTAAATTTGATATCTTGGATAAGTGTAGCGAGTGCATCAAGTTTAATGGTAAAAAGAGAGAAAACGAAGTTAAGATAGGAAGGCGAAGCGTGCATCAGATATTTGACTACGGCTTCACTAATCAGCCAACCCTCGATATCACTCAGGCTTTGAGCCGTTCCAATGGCGGGCGTTTGAGAAATAGTACTAGAGGTGTTAATAACGCATTGCTCTCCTGCTTTTAGCGCGTAGAGAGGAATTTTTTTATCATTTTCTCCGTACATGTAAAGTTCTATCTCACCACGCCCTAACAATAATATATCTTTGCAAATATCATCTTGATAAAACAAAATACTTTCTTTAGGGATGGTAATGTGTTTAGCATGTAATTTGAGATAAGCTAATTCTTCGCAGCTTAGTTTTTGTGCAAATTCAAACTCTTCTAAATTTAACATGAGTAGCCTTTACATGTAAAAGATTTGGATATCTACGTCAATAACATGTTCCATTTTCACTTCTTTAAAGTGAAATCATAACATGCTTTACATGTAAGAAGTGTTTAAAATAAAAGTAAAAGAGGTATAATTGACAAAAAGTATAAAGGCAGGACGATGGCTCAAAAAACCTTTCAAACGCCGCTTGGAAAAATAGTTGTCAGGGCAGATGAGTTAGGAATTTGTTCTTTGGATTTTGATGAAAATGCACTTGAGTGTCAAGAGTCTAATGTTCATATTGAACAGCTTATGATAGAACTAGAAGCGTATTTTAGGGGTAAACTCAAAGACTTTTATGTGGCACTTAATCCCAAAGGAACGCCTTTTCAGCGAGGTGTTTGGGATATTTTACAAAACATTCCTTATGGCAAAACCATCTCATATAGTGAGGAATCGGACATCCTAAAACATCCCAAAGCAGTTCGCGCCGTTGCCAATGCTAATGGCAAAAATCCTATTCCCCTCATCATCCCTTGTCATCGTGTGATTGCGAAAAGTGGAGGAATTGGGGGTTATAGTGGTGGTCTTTGGCGCAAAGAATTTTTACTAGAATTAGAGAGGAAAAACAGATGAAAGTGGTTATCGCTATAGACTCATTTAAGGGATGTATGAGTTCGCAGGAGCTTTCGATTTCCATTGAAGAGGGCATAAAAATAGTTTATCCTGATGCTTTAATCGAAGCGTGTGAAGTCGCTGATGGTGGTGAGGGAACGCTTCAAGCGTTGGTTAACAACACCAATGGAGACATCATTACATGTAAAGTCCATGACCCATTGATGGGTGAGATACAAGCGCAGTATGGGATTTTGGGTGATGGTAAAACGGCGGTCATTGAGATGGCGCGAAGTTCAGGTTTACCTCTTGTTCCCATAGAAAAACGAAATCCTCTTGTGACCACAACATTTGGGGTGGGTGAGTTGATTAGCGATGCTATTGCTAAAGGATGCAGAGAGTTTATCGTGGGCATTGGAGGCAGTGCAACCAATGATGCGGGTGTGGGTATGCTTCAAGCTTTGGGGTATCGATTTTTAGATAAATCGGGTGTTGAGGTTGGTTTAGGGGGAGGAGAGTTAGGTAAAATTCACTCCATCGATACTTCACACGCGCTAGAAGAGCTCCAATCGTGCCATTTTCTTATCGCATGTGATGTGGATAATCCGATGTATGGAATGCGTGGTGCATCACAGATTTACGGTAGACAAAAAGGGGCAACCGAGGAAATGGTGCTTCTTTTGGATGAAAATGTTAAACATTTTGCAACCATTATCGAAAAATATTTAGGTAAAGATATCGCCCACATTAATGGAACAGGTGCGGCAGGTGCGCTGGGTGGAGGATTTTTAGCTTTTTTAAATGCACAGCTTCGATCCGGAATAGAGATAGTTTTGGATACCATACATTTTGAAGAAAAAATAAAAAATGCCGACTTTGTCATCACCGGTGAGGGCAAAATAGACGCGCAATCGCTCATGGGAAAAGTCATCAGTGGCATCTCAAAACTCACGCAAAAACACAAAGTTCCTTTAATCGCGCTTGCTGGACATGTCGAAGATGATGCCAAAGACGCACACCAATACGGCGTTGATGCAATATTTTCAATTATGAATTATCCGATGAGCTTGTGCGACGCGATGCAAAAAGAGAACACGCAAAAGCTGATGAAACAGAGTGTGGAAGAGATATTTCGGTTGATCAAAATAAGCAAAACGAAGCAACCATGCAATGTGGTATAATAAAACCATGTATTTTTATCAAAGGAGCACTAAATGCAGACTATTAGCTTAAAAGTGGAAGAGGCATTTTTCCCTCATTTCCGGGCACTTATAGAGAGTTTGATTAAAGATAAAAAAGTTGAAATTATTGAAGATACTATCAACATTAGTAGTATTGAAGAGGTGCGAAAAAGAGTGTTAGCCTCTGAGCAAAGAATTGAAAAAGGCGAGTTTGTGAGCCAAGAAAATTATACTACCCAAATGAAAGATTTTTTTGAGTCCGAGTTGGGCATCGCACAAAGATGAACATCCTCAAGGACACACACTATACATCGCAGTTAATCTCCATTTTAAGATTTATCGCCAAAGATAAAGTCTCTGCAGCCATCAAGTTTGAAAAAGAGCTAGAGCATGAAATCCAAGGGCTTATAGATTTTCCTCTCAAATACCGCGCTTCTGTCTATTTTGAAGATACATCGTATCGAGATTTAGTTTATCAAGGGTATACCATCATTTATAAAGTACAAGCAGATGCAATTTGGATATTAGAAATTTTTAAGTGGGTAGAGAGGTAAAATAATATTAGGGAGTTTAGTAGAATGGAAGATGCGAAAATTACACTACCAACACCAGAAGAGTTTTTCTTGAAAAAAGGGCTTTATGAACCTATCAGTCTTGGAGAAGAGCATAATGTAGAGGTACTTATGCAAATACTTCAATTAGAATTTTTTGATGGTGCCATAAGAACATATTGTCTTGATTGCAAACAAGAAAGCATTTTCAGAACGGATTTAATCAAGAGAAAAAATGTAACGAGTTTTACAACTCCTCATGTATATGAACATCTTGGTACGAAATCAACAGCAATACTTTACACTCCAAAGGAAGTTTATGATGCAATTGCATATACTTATAAAAGTAGTTACGGTTTTAAAAATAGAACATTCACTTTAGAATTTTATTGTACTCATAATCATTCCCACCGAATCTTTTTTACCTTCAATATCACAGATGGGTTTATTCAAAAAATAGGGCAGTATCCTTCCGTCGCAAATTCTCTTGAGGAAGAAATAAAAGTTTATAAAAGAGAACTTGGAAAAGACAAAGGTGAAGAATTTAGTAAAGCGATAGGCTTATTTTCTCATGGTGTTGGCATCGGGGCTTTTGTTTATTTAAGGCGAATATTTGAAAGTTTCATATACGAAGCAAAAGATAAAGCTCTCAATGAGGGAGTAATTACCAATGAGGAATTTAATCAGAGAAGAATGAGTGAAAAAATAGAGTTGCTTAGTGCGTATTTACCTAAAGTGATTGTTGAGCGTAAAGATTATTATGGTGTTGTGAGTAAGGGTATTCACGAACTAAGTGAGGATGAATGTAAAAAGTATTTTTTGACATTAAAAAATGGGATAGAACTTATTTTAGATGAAAAAATAGCAGAAAAACAAGCGAAGAAAAAACGAGAATTATTTGAACAAGAATTGTCAAAAATTACTCAAAAAATAAATACTGAAAATTAACTCAATAAAGATAAACAAAGAAAGAAACCCATGAAACGAAGTGAACTGGTAAAAGTTACCACATTTTTACAACAATACCGCAAAATTTCCTCCATTCAAAGGGTGGACGATAGCGTCCTTAAAATCTTTTTTGACAATGGACTTTCGCTTTTTGTGGATTTGGGTCGTAATGATTCGTATATGTTTCTCAAAGAAGATTTTAAACGCTCGAAACTTTACAGTGCGCCTTTTGACATTATCCTCTCAAAACGCTTTTCTAATAGCAAGATAGAAAGTATTGAAGTGGAAGAGGGCAATAGGATTTTGCGGATTTGCGTGATGGCAAGTTCGAGTTATAAGGCGATTCGTACTGTTTTGCAAATGGAATTTACGGGACGTAATACCAATGCAATTATCGTCGATGAAAATGAAATCGTGCTTGAAGCGATGCGCCACATTGATCCTAGCATCTCTTTTCGCAGTGTTAGAGTGGGCGAAGAATTGGAAAAACTGCCCCCTCGTGAGCTTATCGAGAGGCCATTTATCTTAGAGGGAAGTATCGAAGAATATCTAAAAGAAGCGTATACAAAACGTTTACATGTAAGGCTGGAGAGCTTTAAAGCGGCAAAATTAGCACAGCTTACCAAGAAGATAGAAAAGCTTACAAAAATGATAGATGATCTGGAAAATGAGGAAGAATTGTATGCGCAAAGTGATGAGGTCAACGGCATTGCGAGTCTTGTTTTAGCCAACTTACATCTTATCAAAGGGTATCAATCTCATGTTGATTTGATAGATTTTGAGGGCAATACGGTTAATGTTGCGTTACCGCCACTTGCGCAAAGTCCACAAATGGCAGCGAATATGCTTTTTAAAAAGTCGAAAAAGCTACGTCAAAAAGCGGTATCGCTTCATA
>JAFLKZ010000120.1 GCA_019162915.1 Campylobacteraceae bacterium | reverse complement strand
TTAACTTCTTCTTCTCGTAATGAGGCTGAAATTATAGAGAAAAAAAAGGTATTTGTCAAGATAATTTTTAATTTTTAAGAAAAACATCTTTTCCAACACGTAAAAGTAGCTTCAAAGCATGATAGGCACTTTGGCTTTGTATGTATCCTCGATCCCCTTGTAGTAGGAGTCTCTCAATAATAATTTCTCCTTCTTTTGCTCTTGCACCTATAAAAACGGTACCGACTGGTTTTTCAATACTTCCTCCACTTGGTCCTGCAATGCCACTGGTTGCTACTGCAAAATCAGACAAACTTGCATTTAAAACACCTTCTAACATCTCTCGAACACAGAGTTCACTCACTGCTCCAAAGTTTTCTAAGGTATCGGAACTAACACCAAGCCATGATTCTTTGATGTCATTTGAATAGGTAACAAGTCCACCTTTAAAAACAGCGGACACACCTGCTTGCTTGGTAAGCATAGAAGCGATCAAACCTCCTGTGCAACTCTCTGCTGTACTTAATGTCTTGTGGTGCTCCTCAAGGCAAAGAGCGATATGTGCGGTGACATCTGGATGGTCAATCACTTTTTGCGGTAAAAGTGTTTTGACTGATTTAAGAAAACTATCTAAGTTGCCATACTTATTAGAGATAGCTTCTACGGTAATCCAGCCATCTACAATGGTGGTAGGTGTAATTTTAATCTCATAGTTTTGGGCAAGTGGCTCCAGTAAAATGCGAAGAGAGTCTTCATCTATATCGATAATCGAAAAAAGAGTTGAAGTATTTTCATTGTTGATAAGGATATGCGGAAGTTTTTTATTTTCAACAGCTTTGATGACATTGATAAGTTTTTTATCTCTTTGCAATAAATAACTATTTTCTTCAAAGAATGTTGCATTAGAAGGTATCAGCATGTCCATTTTGAGCTCTAAAGAGTCTTCTCCTAAAGTTGCAACGACTTTATTGATAAGGTTAAAACTGTCATTTGATGTCGCAATAATAATTTCATCAGCATGAGAAATGGCTTCTTCTAAGACAAAAAAGAGGTCTTTATCATTTTTATCGATGTAGATGGTTTGATCAGGGAGATTGATATGTTGAGTAATGGTGGAATGAATGTATTGTAAAAATGGTAGATTGTGTCTGAGCGATTTTCCAACCACCACAAGTGCGCTTTTCATAAGTAACCTTTTTTATTTTGATACGTCAAAAAAACAAAGCTCTTTTGACTGCGTTAGCCACTGGGGCACTAAAGCTTGCCAAGGGTATTGGCAGAAGACTTATGGTAAAAGTCCCGCGCTATTATAGCATCTTGACTGTGCGTAAGTGCTTCTTAAATACATTTTAGATAAACTTGCCTCATTTTAAGAGGCTTTTATATGATGAAATGCCTAGCTTCCAAGGAGATATATTAATGGATTATAAAGATACCCTGTTGCTTCCTCAGACCGATTTCCCTATGAGAGGCAATCTACCACAAAATGAGCCTGTACGTTATGCTAAATGGTTTTCAAAAGAAGACAGTGCTTATGCCAAAATGATTAAAAATCGAGAAGGTGTTACCAAAAGTTTTATTTTACATGATGGTCCTCCTTATGCCAATGGGCATATTCACATAGGTCACGCACTGAATAAAATTTTAAAAGATATTATTGTGAAAACACACTACTTTTTTGGTGAAAAAGTACGTTATGTTCCAGGTTGGGATTGTCATGGATTGCCAATTGAACAACAAGTGGAAAAAAATATTGGAAAAGAGAAAAAAGATACACTTCCTAAGAGTAAAATTAGAGAGATGTGTCGTGAACATGCGCGCAAATTTATCGATATTCAAAGAGACGAGTTTAAATCTTTAGGTGTTTTAGGTGATTGGGAAAATCCTTATATGACCATGAAGTTTAAGTTTGAAGCAGACATCTATCGTGCTCTTTGTGGTGTGGCAGATCGTGGTCTTTTGGTTGAACGCAGTAAGCCTGTTTTTTGGTCATGGGCTGCTAGGAGTGCACTAGCTGAAGCTGAAGTTGAGTATGAGGATAAAGAAGATTACTCCATTTTTGTAGCATTCGCACTGAGCGTGGAAGCGAAAGAAAAACTTGACATCAGTGAAGATGCAAGTGTGATTATCTGGACAACAACGCCTTGGACATTACCTGCTAATGTCGCTATTTCGTTTAATCCTGAAGAAGAATATGTCTTGAGTGAAGACGGCTATATCGTAGCGCGTGCTTTACATGGTAAGCTTTTGGAGCAGGGCGTTATCAAAGGTGAAATCAAAAAAATATTTAGTGCTAAAGTACTGGAAAACAGCTTTGCGCTCAACCCTTTAAACGGACGAAATTCAAGACTTATTTTAGGTGAGCATGTAACGATGGATGGCGGTAGTGGATGTGTTCATACGGCTCCAGGACATGGCGATGATGATTACAAAGTGGGACTTAAGTATGGTCTTGAAGTGGTTATGCCAGTTGATGAGCGAGGATGTTTTGATGAAACTGTCGTGGGACTTGGACTTTTACCTAATCCAGAGACATTTGTTGGGGAACATATTTTTAAATGTAACGAGAGAATTTTAGAACTTTTAGGTGAGAGGTTGCTTAAATGCAGCAAGTTTACCCACTCGTATCCATTTTGTTGGAGAACGCATCAGCCTGTTATTTATCGCGCAACAAGACAATGGTTTGTGGCGATGGATGAAGCGATTGGCGGACGAGAAAGTCTTCGTAAAATGGCGATGGATGAGATAGGAAAAGTGCGTTTTTATCCAAAATCGGGTGTCAATCGTTTGGGCTCTATGGTAGAAAATAGACCAGATTGGTGTATCTCACGTCAGCGAGACTGGGGTGTTCCTATCGCATTTTTTAGAGATAAGAGTACGGGGAAACCGATTTTTGATACCAAAGTCGTAGAACATATTGCTGCTATTTTTGAAGAAAAAGGTGCCGATGCTTGGTGGGATTTAGAAATTAAAGATTTACTCTGTGAAAACAGTGGCTATAACCCAGAAAATCTTGACAAAGTCATGGATATCCTTGATGTTTGGTTTGATAGTGGCAGTACTTGGAAAGCTGTTTTACAGTCTCCTGAATATGATTCAGGTGATTATCCAGCGACGATGTATTTAGAGGGAAGTGACCAGCATCGTGGTTGGTTCCAGAGTTCACTTTTAGTGAGCACTGCAATCAACGGTATTGCTCCTTATAGTAAAATCCTTACTCATGGCTTTACGGTCGATGAGAAGGGTGAGAAGATGAGTAAGTCAAAAGGCAATGTTGTCTCTCCTACCGATATCGCTAAACAACATGGTGTTGAGATTTTACGCCTTTGGGTTGGAATGAGCGAATATACAACTGATTTAAAAATCAGTGAGAATATTCTTAAACAGATTAGTGAGCAGTACCGAAAAATTAGAAATACCTTTAGATTTTTGTTGGCTAACTGTAATGATTTAGAACAAATTATGCCATATGAAGAGATGGGCGTTTTGGATAAGTGGATACTCTCCCATGCCAAAGGTGTTTTTGATGAAGCCGAAGCGTACTTTAGAGAGTATGACTTTTCAAAAGGATTTTCACTTTTAAGCCATTTTATTACTGTTGAGTTAAGCGGTATTTACCTTGATATTTCTAAAGACAGATTGTACTGTAATGCTAAAAGTGATGCGTTAAGACTTTCTTCACAAAGTGCGATGGCATTGATAGCAGGACGTTTGATGGCGTTAATGGCACCAGCGTTAACCCATACTATTGATGAAATCATGGAATACGCACCGCCAATTTTGAAAAATGGATACACCGATGTTTTTGACCTTGTGTATGCCCCACTTCCCTCCATTACGGTAGATTTTGATGAAGCCTACATGATGGAAACGAGAGAGAAATTTTTTGAGATTGTGGATGGACTTAAAAAAGAGAAGATTATCAAGTCAACTTTAGAGTTAGTGCTTCAAACAACATCTGATAAAATAAACGCATTGAGTAAAGTCGATGCGGAAGATTGGTTTACGGTGAGTAAAGTGATAAATCATGATGAAGCTGGTGAATTGGGTATCTTTAAAGTAGGCGAAGATATGTTTAGTATCCTGAAAGCTGCCAAATGCAAATGCCCACGTTGTTGGAAATATAGAGCAAAAAGCGAAGAAGAATTATGCCACAGATGTAAAGAAGCACTCAATGTTTAATTTAAGTGCCCCGATAGAGCTTAGCTTTATATTTACCACGGTTGGCATGGTTTTTGCCGTGATAGCTGTGTGTATTTATCTTGTTAAATTAAAAACGATTAATAAGGAGAAGTAGTGGTTACCTTAAAAGAAGCATTGACGCTCCCAAAAGAAGAAATAGTCGAGCTTAGAGAAGAAATAAAACAAAAAATTGAAGCAAAAAAGAGCTTGGGTGCTTACGTTGAACAGCTTACATGTAAACCTTTAAGTGAGTACGGCGAGGGAATTCCTATCGCGGTTAAAGATAACATTCAAGTTAATGGTTGGGAAGTAACATCAGGTTCTAACATTCTTCAAGGTTACATTGCTCCTTACAACGCGACCGTTATCAACAATATGTTACTCAGTGGTCTTTCTCCTTTTGGTCGCACCAATATGGATGAATTTGCGATGGGAAGTTCTACGGAGTCTTCGTTTTACGGCAGAACACTCAACCCGCATAACCCAAAATGTGTTCCAGGTGGAAGTAGTGGCGGAAGTGCAGCAGCAGTTGCTGGTGGCATTGCTATTGCAGCACTTGGAAGTGATACGGGTGGCAGTATCCGTCAACCTGCGGCATTTTGTGGATGTGTTGGACTGAAACCGACTTATGGAAAAGTAAGTAGATACGGTCTGGGGGCTTATTCAAGTTCACTTGACCAGATTGGACCGATTACGCAAAACGTCGAAGATGCTGCCATTTTGTATGACATCATTGCGGGACATGAAAGTAAAGATTCTACGAGTGCTAATTTAGTACATGTAAAGGTTTCTGATAAACTCAATCCAGACCAAAAGATGACGATTGCGGTCATCGAAAACTATCTCAATGAAGCGAGTGCTGAGGTGAGAGAGAGAATGGTTGAAGCGATTAGTGCATTGGAAAAAGCGGGACATAAAATCATATATCGCAATTTTATCAATTCAAAATATGATATTGCGACCTATTATGTTATCGCCACGGCAGAAGCGAGTGCCAATCTCAGCCGTTATGATGGCGTTAGATATGGAAATAGGGCACCTAGTGAAAATCTTAAAGAGATGTTTATTCAAAGTAGAAGTTTAGGTTTTGGTGAAGAAGTGAAGCGTAGAATCCTTTTGGGGACGTTTGTTTTGAGTAGTGGATATTACGATGCGTATTACATCAAAGCGCAAAAGGCAAGACACTTTATCAAAGCGCAATATGAGGCGATTTTTAAAGAAGCAGATTTGATTTTTACACCCGTTACGCCAACGACAGCGTTTGAGTTTGGGAGTAAAGCAGATCCGTTAGAGATGTATTTGAGTGATATTTATACTATTTCACTTAATCTTGCAGGACTTCCTGGTATTTCCGTGCCAATAGGATTTGATAAAAAAGGTCTTCCAGTGGGAGGACAATTGATAGGTAGAGCTTACGGTGAGCAAGAGTTGCTCAATGGCGCACTTAGTTTAGAGCGCGAACTCAAAGTTTAAGGAGCAGGAATGAAGATAAGAAAAAGAGCATTAACGTTTGAGGATGTGTTGTTAGTTCCAAAATATTCAGATATTTTGCCAAAAGAAGTGTGTGTTAAAACCCAATTGACTAAAAATATTTCGTTAAATATACCGCTTATATCAGCGGCGATGGATACGGTGACTGAACATCGTGCCGCCATTATGATGGCACGTTTGGGTGGTATTGGTATCATTCATAAAAATATGGATATAGAATCTCAAGTACGAGAGATAAAACGTGTTAAAAAAAGCGAGAGTGGTATCATCATAGACCCTATCTCGATTAAAGCTAAAGCGACGATTCGTGAAGCACTTGACATTATGTCAGAGTACCGCATTTCTGGTGTTCCTGTGATTGATGAAGACAATACATTGATAGGTATTTTAACCAATAGAGATTTGAGATTTGAAAATGACTATGCAAAAAAAGTAGATGAGTTAATGACTAAAATGCCTTTGATTACCGTCAAAAAAGGGACAACCTTAGATGATGCAGAGGCGATATTTAGAACCAATAAAGTTGAAAAACTCCCTGTGGTAGATGCAGATAACAAACTTGAAGGTCTCATCACGATTAAAGATTTGAAAAAAAGACAAGAGTATCCTAATGCGAATAAAGACGATTATGGTAGATTGAGAGTTGGAGCTGCCATCGGTGTGGGACAAATGGATCGTGCCGAAGCACTGGTAAAAGCAGGTGTAGATGTATTGGTTTTAGACTCTGCACATGGTCACTCTAAAGGTATCATTGATACCGTTATCGCAATTAAAAAACATCTTAATGTCGATATTATTGCTGGGAATATCGCTACAAGTGAAGCCGCTGAAGCATTGGTTCAAGCAGGTGTTGATGGCATCAAAGTAGGCATAGGACCTGGAAGTATCTGTACGACTAGAATCGTATCGGGGGTAGGTGTTCCTCAGATATCAGCTATCGAAGAGTGTGCTGAAGTTGGTAAAAAATACG
>JAFLKZ010000137.1 GCA_019162915.1 Campylobacteraceae bacterium | reverse complement strand
ATGAGTATCGCCATCGGTGATGGAGGCAATGAAGTCGGCATGGGAAGTTTCGCAAAAATCTTATCCAATAAAGAAGATTTCTTAGATTATTGCATAATTCCTTGCGACTATCCTATCATCGCTTCGGTATCCAACTGGGGCGGTTACGGTTTTATCGCTGAGCTTGAAAAGATTTTACATGTAGAGCTTTTACCTTCTTTCGAAGAAGCAGATAGTTACTTAGGCTATATCGTAGCAAAGGGCAGTGTTGATGGTATCAAAAGAGAATCGGTCAAATCTGTCGATGGCAAAGAATGGGAAATAGAGAGAGAAATTTTGAGTGACCTACAACAATACATCATACAAGGATAAAAGATGAGAGTGATTTGTTCGCATTGCCTAGCAACCAATAACGTCCCCAAACTTGAAATCTATAAAAAAGCCAATTGTGGGAAGTGTAAACAATCCCTTTTAGATCCGCACCCCATCGCCCTTAGTAGCGACAATATCGATGCTATTCTAGCAAGTACTGACGTTCCTATCATCGTAGATTTTTGGGCACCTTGGTGTGGACCTTGCAAAATGATGGCACCGGTATTTGAACAAGGGGCACGTGCTTATCCTCTCAAAACTCTCTTTGCCAAAGTCGATACCCAAGCAGAGCAATTCTTAGCCTCAAGATTTAAAATTCGCTCCATCCCAACGCTTATCGTTTTTAAAGAGGGAAAAGAAGTGGAAAGAAGTTCAGGCGCCATGGATGCAGAGAGTTTAGATGCGTTTGTTGAGCGGTTTTTGTGAGAAGCCACAACTAAACCCTTCCAATCTTTCAAACTGCAATATTTTTTAGCCAAACATTTGTACTTCGCTACCATAACACCATATCAAAAAATGAGGTGTGTGATGGTGCTTGGAAAGTGTCCTTATTGTGATGGAGCTGTTGTTTCGACAAAGATAACCGTGCAAGGTCAAAAAATCAATCTTTACACGTGTGAAAATGCCAAAAAAGAGCATGATGTGGGTGGGGATTATGTTTTTAGTGTTGATGCGACGTGTACATTTCGGGTTTATTCCAATACCTTTTTGAGATGGAACAAACGAAGTTTGAGTGAGTATGAGATGAAAAAACTACTTAAAGATGAACAAATCATCGTTCGGCTTCATGGACGAAAGGGAACGAGCGAGTATTTTAAATATGTGGTAACCGATGAAGCGTATGGCGTATCTATACTGTGGGATGAAGAAGTTCCTGCTTAATATACTTTACATGTAAGGATTTTGTGTAGGCGGTGGAGTTATCTTTCTTTTGTTCATCTCTTGCATAAGTTGGAGTTTATATGACGCGACTTGGGTATCAAAATAACTACTTTTAGCGAACATATCTAAACTATTCACCCCATATTTATTCATAGCATCTAACATTTGTGGTGAAGTTATTTGGGATAAACTATCTTCATTAATCAGTTTGGTCAACCAATCATCATCACCTTCATTGACTTTCACCGAATCGTAATGCAGTAAAAAATCCTCAAAACTTCCTTCACCTTTTTTCACGGAATTATACATCGCATAACCAACAGCTGCCAATGGGTCTACCTCAAACAGTCTACTTTGCATCGTTTATCCTTTCGATAAGCTCTTACATGTAGAAGCAAAAAGTAGTCCCTTTGGCATTTGCTTTAATGTAAAGTTTCTTTTAAATATCCCACAAATCTATCCCATGATTTTCTATCAGCATCTTCTTTGTATCGCTCCGTTCCAAAGACACTAAAGGCATGAGGAGCACCACTGTAGCTTATCGCTTCATGCTTGATTTTAGTCGTCTCAAGTTCACCGATAAGCCCTGCAAACTCAGCTAAACTTACACTTGTATCGGCCGAGCCATGAAAGATGATAATATCACCTTTAGTTTTTTTGTAGTCTTGTCCCTCAGGCGTCGCCAATCCTCCATGAAAAATGGCAAACCCTTTCAAATCACTACCAGAGCGCGCCATTTCAAGCAGTGCCGTTCCACCAAAACAGTATCCAATTCCCACAGCATTGGCAACATTAGCACCTTTATCTTTAGCCGTTTTCAATCCAGCATCCAAAAGAGTGCGCATTTTTGCTCTATCTTTATAGAGTGAAGCGGTGATGGCTTTTTTCTCATCCACCGTTTGAGGCTTAACACCTTTCCCAAAAAGGTCAACGGCAAACGCAGCGTAGCCCAAATCATTCAACATTTGGGCGCGTTTCATTTCATACTCATTCATCCCATCCCAATCATGCACGATGAGAACTAACGGTGAATTTTTGGATGGCGATATATAGTAACCCTCGTACTCTTTGCCATCAACACTATAAGTTACAAGACTCCCGGATGCCAAGAGCGAAGAAGCTAAACCTAAGAAAAAAATGATACTTGCTAAAACTTTCATCGCACTTCTCCTTCAATAAATTTTTAGTATTGTAAGACAGCTTATTTGAATTTCTCTATCAAAATTATGGCTACTCTTTATTTTTAAGTAGCCTTTACATGTAACACTAATTTGCTACAGATATCGTCCATTGCATTATCTCTTCTATCGAGGCTGATGGTGCGCCTAGATGATTTGTGGAGGGCTCATAGAGCTTGGTTTTTGGATTTTTTGGAAGGGTATCAAACATCATTTGTTTCACTTTAAGTAACCCTGGATAATCATTAGTCGGAGCAATAAACAAAATTGGGATATTAGGATTTATCTTCTTACTCATTTTTTCTTGATTCATCGCACCATTAGGGTCAAACCAACTAAAATAAGCCATAGGAGTAGTCACAATTGCATACTTTCCTTTTGAACTTTCAAAGTCATACAAAGTAGTTTTCTCATTCCCTTTTCCTTGTTCGATCAGTTTTAGAGCTTCATTCACAGACTCTGCTACTTTTTCTTTATAAAATTGTGCCCCAACATTTCCACCTGGGGCAATCGCTATAATACCATCACACATCACGCGACTTCCTGCAGACAAAGCAAACAATCCACCTTGACTGTGGCCTGATATAAACAGTTTTTGAGCACCTTTGCTTCTAAGTCCATTTAACGCTGATTCAACCTCTTTATAAGCACTCTCAACATCCACATCATACTCACGATTTTTAGACCATGGCATTTCGATGTTGGCCACCAAATACCCTTTAGACTCAAGCGAAGTCGCCAAATCCAGTACATGCTTAGTAGGCATTCCGCCCTTGCCGTGCATCACCACGATACCTATATTAGAAGGTACTATTTGTTCTGCCGATATACTTGGTATTGCCAGCATTAGTAACATTACTATAAAATAAATACGCTTCATGAGAATCATCCTTTTGTTATGGGTACACAGTGTGCGCTGCAAGCTTCGACTAGTGCTTTAGGAGAAAGATACAATTGCACACCTCGAAGCCCAGCACTCACATAAACTTTTTCATGATTAAGAATGGCGCTATCCATAAAAGTAGCATAACGCTTTTTCATTGCTAAAGGAGAGCAACCGCCACGCATGTAGCCGGTAAGTCCTGACAATTCTTTGACTGCTACAAGTTCACATCGCTTTACTTTTGCCTCACGTGCGAGTGCTTTAAAGTCTATTTCACACTCTGCTGGGATACACGCCACAAGAAGATGACCTGATTCATCTCTGGCAACGAGTGTTTTAAAAACAATCTCAGCATTGACACCCAACATCTTAGCAGCATGTACCGCACTCAAATCTTCTTCATCTACTGTGTACGTTGCCATTTCGTAAACAACTCCTAACACATCAAGGGCGCGGGCTGCATTTGTTTTTTTAATACTCATAAATTTTTCATCCTAAAAATCAATCGTTCACTTAAGAAAATAATAGCGCTAAAAACTAACATATATTCAAATATTCCTGCCACCTTTTGTGCCCAAAACGCATGGGTAACAGCTAAAATAACTGCTCCATAAACCGCTTGATGATACTTTGCAAATCGTTTAAAAAGTCGTTTTGTAGAAGTGAATGCCATTCCTAAAAGAATTAAAAACGCGGACATTCCTATAAAAACAAACGGCTTTTTCAAGCTCTCACGCACCACAAAAGCGATGTCGCCCTCCGCATCCAAAATGATAAAAACCAGTATATGTAAAAGTGCATAACAAAAGGCAAGAAGTCCTAAAGGGCGACGATAACGTAAAAGATTGTATCCGCACAAACGTTTACATGTAGACGGAAGTAGTGAGAGTAAAAGTAAGATAATCGCACTCATTCCGCTCACGCTATAAAGTGACTTGATAGGGTCGATAGCATTTTCCAAACCATAACCCACCCAAGCCAGAGGCAAAAAAGCGATGATAACACCCATCCAAATCAAAAGAATTTCCTCAAATCCATACCAGCGTAAAGATGGCCTACTTCTTTTTCATACCCATTAAAAGAGAGCGTGTTTTGTTTACCAAATTTCCCAAGGACGCGCTCTTTAGCTTGCGTCCAACGCGGATGATCTACGGAGGGATTAACATTGGCATAAAAACCGTATTCTTTGGGATTTTGAACTTGCCATGTATTTTTTGGTTCTTCTTCTACAAACTCGATATTGTCAATGGATTTGATAGATTTGAAGCCATATTTCCAAGGAACCACAAGGCGGATAGGTGCACCATTTTGAGGAAGTAAGCGTTTTCCATACATTCCAACAGCGATAAAACTCAGCGGATTCATCGCTTCATCCATCCGAAGCCCTTCCACATAGGGATATTTAATAGAAGCAAAAATACCTTTTGATTGGTCAGGGAACATGGAAGGATCATAGCGAGTTGTAAATTTGACATACTTAGCTTTTGAATTGGGTTGCAAATAATCCACTAATTTTGAAAGAGGAAAACCAATCCAAGGAACGACCATAGACCAACCCTCGACACAGCGAAAACGATAAATGCGCTCTTCAAGCCCAAAAAGTGAAATAAGCTCATCCACTTCAAGCATCTCTTTTTTTTCAATCTCACCTAGAAAATCTACATCCCATGGAGAAGTTTTCATCTTAGCAGAAAGTTTAACGGGCGCTTCTTTATCCGTTGAAAATTCATAAAAATTGACATAGTTACTAGCTTGTTCTAACGTATTAAGAACTAAACCATGAGGATTGGTGGAGGGAACGTAACGCAAAGCTTTATCTAAGGGCATAGAAGCCATAAGATTTGACAAGGCAGAAGCACTTACTAATGCCCCTGCTCCTAACTTTAAAAATTGTCGACGTGCCGAGAAAAGAGCTTCAGGGGTAATCTCATGGGAATCAAATATAGACATTTTTTCTCCTTGATAGTTAAATTTACTACCTACGAAAATTTAATATCTTTTTCCTTCACACTCTATAAAATCTTTTTCGGAGATATCTTCCACAAGAATTTTAAAGCTTTTAAGCGTAAAGAGTTTAACCGTTTCACCTTTAAGTGATTTTAGCTCATTCGTGAAACCATTTTTTGAAAAAATGACAAAAATATCAGGTTCAAGCCCTGCAAGAGCGCATTTTTCTTTGAGCTTGGTAAGCTCTGTTTTTTTAACTTTTGCGTCTCCATATTTACAAGACCCCGCGATTAATTTGCCAGAACTTGTTTTAGCCAAAACATCAATTTCCACATTTTTATCCCAATAACTTCCAATCTCCAAGATAGGATCTTCTTGAAAGCTTGTTTTGAGTAATTCTTGAGAAAGTTTTTGAAAAATTAAGTCACAAAATCCTTGTTCGCGGTTAGCCAATCGCTCTCTTACTTCTTTATAGTTACCTTCTTTGATAGTTTTATAAAAAGGAGAGATAAACGAAAACCAAAAGCGCATAAAAGGTTGAATGAAATTTAATTTATCAGAATTATGGTCTTCTTCATTGAGGGGAAGTTCAAGTGAGTATTCAAGCGCTATCAAACCATTCTCATAAAGTGTATCGACTGCTGCATCACCTTCTTCTCTACTCAAACGTGCGCGTTTAAATGAAGAAAACATACGACGGTCTCCCATCGCAATCGCACTAAGAAGAGCATGACTTACCTTGTTGCTTTGTGTTAATTTAGTAATATCACCGTGAATATACGCATAGTTTTTTAAAAGTTTTGTTTCAACCAATTCAATGAGAGGTTTATCCATATCAACATTCCAACCCGTACCACCAAAAACAGAAAAATATTCTATGGCTTGCTCTAAGTCTTTGGGATTGTTTTGAAAATAAAATGAACGGAATTGTTGTAAAAGTGTTGGATATTTGGACATGGGAAGAACCTTTGATTGATTTTGAAATTCGCGTAAGATACATTAAAAATACTCATTTTCACCTTAAATCAATTTAAGATTGGTTGAGCTTTTGTATTTTCTTCTATAATTTTGAACAAGCAACAACGATAAAGGCAAAGTATCTATGATGTTATATTTTTTAATACGCTGATACCTAGAGGTTTCTTTCAATATCGCAAAAAATAATATTGCATGGATTATTACTCACTCACTTCTTTCAATTTCTCAAGCACCTTCACCATCGCCAAAGTATCCAATTCACAGTATTTCAACAACTGCTCTCTTATCACATTTTGCTCTTTCAAACTCTTTACATGTAAAGAAGCAAAGGCGTTCATAGCATCACCGCCATTTTGGATGCCCTCTAGCTTTTTATAGGCTAATTCCATTTCAGGCACAAGTGCAGGAAGAACATATTTGATAG
>JAFLKZ010000156.1:558-6754 GCA_019162915.1 Campylobacteraceae bacterium | reverse complement strand
ATAAATAGTCTCTATTTTTTGGTTAGGAACTTCAATACCCACAACATCTTTGCCAGGAATTGGAGCTTGAATACGAATTGTTTTAGCCTTAAGCGCCATTGCTAAATCATCTTGAAGTGTCAAAATACGAGAAACCTTAACATGGGGAGCTGGTTTAAACTCAAAGGTTGTGACTACAGGTCCTGAATAAGTACGAACGACGTCTCCATCGATTTTAAAACGTCTAAGTTTTTCGAGAAGATCTTGAATTTTTTGGTCTATTTCACTTTCATTGACATGAACAGGCCTATTTGGAGGGGTTGCCAAAAAAGAAAGAGGTGGGAGTTTAAAGTCTTTAGGCTTGTCACATACCCCTTGGTCAATTTGTTCAAGTATTTTTTTATTTTCTTCTACTTCACTTAAGATTTCACTTTTTTTAGGATTACGTGTTCTAATGTTTTTTTTGACTTCTTCTGGAACTTCCTCTTCAGTTGTCTCGATAAAAGGTTCTGCTTCTTTTTCAAGCTTTACACGCTCTTTAATACTAATCTCTTCATCAAAAGGAATTTCTTTAAGCTCTGCTTTGTAGACTTTTGATTTAGTTTTAACAAAATTTGGTTTGATGATAGTGAGTATATCACTGATGCTAGATTCAACTAAAAGAGTCATTGAAAGAGAAAAAATAGAGATAATAAATATCCAAACACCCATGATACCGATAAATCCTATCAGCAATTCAACGATAGAATTACCAAAATATCCATTGTAAACACCCTTAACAAGGATAGCTTGAGCCATCAAAAAAGTAAAGATAAGAATAAGAGAAGCTAAAAAAACACCTATTCTTCGTTCATTTAATCTGCTATCTTTATACATTGAAAAAGTCTGGATAATAAATAAAAATGGATAAATAAAAGAGATGTATCCAAACCACTCTTTGTTCCATTTACCAAGATATGCCCCAAATTTACCTACGATAGAAGCATCTGGTAAAATGGTCGAAACCCCTAAAAATAGAGATAACGCAATAAAAATAATAAAAATTGTCTCTTTTAAAATAGCGTATCCTTTACATGTAAATCAAAATCTTATTATAACAGATTATTTACATGTATTTTAAAAGAGACATCGAATTTATCTTAGATATTGTTGATAATATGGCCTGATATGAGATACTAACCTGATTGAATTGCAAGTTGACTTCAGCAAGATCCATATCAATAATCTCTGAGCGAACAGTCTTAACATTAAGACTTAGATATTGCGCTCTATCATTTGCACTGCTAAGGGCATTAGAGTAAGCACCAATTTTTGTCTGCTCTTTGGTGGTGTGGTCTAAAATATGATCAATCTTAGTAAGAGAGTTTTGAATCCCTATATTTCTTGGGTCACTTGATGCAGAATCCATACGATAATTTCCTGTTTTAACAGCTTCAATCATCGAATCTAGATCTTTAAAGAAGTCTATCGTAGGATTTTCTATGGCAACAGAATCATTTGCCATAAAAGAGAGCGAAACACTACCTATACCTGTAAAATCAGTAGCACTTTTATCGTACATATTTAATTTCATTTTAGATTCGGAGGTAGATTTATCTACAATATTAAGTCTTCCTTTATAATCAAGTGTCACATCAACAGTATTTTTAGAATTATTTAAAGCATAATTGTATTCTAGAATATTGGCATTAGACCGAGCTTCTGTAGCATCTGCTATAGCTTTGGCTTTAGCCACTGCGTCAGGCGCAACAAGTGCTGCTGCATCAAATGCATCAGCATCTAGAAGATAATCAGCTGCATCTTTAGGCTTACTACCGAGTGGATTATAAGGTAACCCATCTGTAGGTAACCCATCTTTTGGTAAATTGCCTGAAATTGCCATGCTCACAACATCACTAAGTTGTTGATATGTCATCTCATCTGCTTTCGTCAGAGGATTAAGCGGATCACCTTTCCCATTATAAATTGAGAATGTTTCATTTGGATCAGTAGTTACTCCATTGCCATCAAGGTCGATAGAAAAAGTGGTATCAGCAATATCCAGATTGAGTGTGCCTGTTTGTGCTTTACCATTGATATCAGTAAAGTTTAAAACCAATTGTTTACCGTTCAAACTACTCACACCTGATACATCAACTAATTTTGTCGATGGCGTTGCAAATTGATTGCTACTTTTAATTACTTGCGAAATATTAGAAGTCAATTCATTGCCATCTTTTTCAAAACCTCTTCTCGCATAATTCATAGCATCAGAAAGAGACTCACCTTGTGCTAATGCATTTGAAGCATTCATTGGTACTAGTGTTACTGAAGTATCTGTAATTATTTGATTATTAACGAGAGTAGTAGTGCCTCCAATAGCAGTCATGAGATCTTGTACTGTTTTACCGGAAAGAGATCCTGTTAAAGGAAATCTTGTAACATTATTAATCATTATATGATCTACATCTGATGGAAAAATACTCGTTAAAGATGTTGTAGGGGATATAGTGCTAGTGTCCTCAGTTGTCAAAGGAAAATCAATACTAAATTTACCAGCATCACTTGTGGGTAATGAGCGCATAGTAAGATCAGGTGATGAATTGGTTGTTTCAAAATCACTTTTATTAAATGCTATGATATCTACATTGGGACTTATACTTAAATTGTCAACATTCATTATTTGTTTTGCATTACCCGTTGTACCCGCAAGAGCATCTCGGTCAACTGCTCCAAAAAGATTCATTTCCAATAACTGATTTCCAGACTTTAAATCTTTAACTTCTATCTGTCCACGTTCATTCATACTTACATTGACAACACTATTTGTAGTAGTATTACCATAAGCATTTCCTACACTTTCTAGTAAATCAGAAACTTTGGAACTAGAATTAATTTCGATAGTAGTTGCAAAGGTTTCTCCATTACTTTTACGACCAGAAAGATAAAAAACAGACTTAGGATCATCCGTGGCAATAGCATTAGTATCGCCCACCATATCCCTTATTGTATCGCTTGCACTCAAATATACTTTACTAGAAGCTACATTTGAATTCGCATCTACCATCACACTAGGATTCAATTTAGATTGATTGTACATAGAGATATTCGTAGACACTGTTCTATTATAATCGCTGTCTGTTCCTAGAAACAATGATTTTCCGTCTATATTATAAGGAAGTTCAACTCCTGAACCGATGAGTGCTGTTAAACTCTCATTATTCCCATTATAGGTTCCATCACTGTCTAGTGGTTTTTGCAATAAAGAAGAACCCGAAAATAGAAATTGACCATTAATAGAGGTATTTCCAAGACTGATCATATGCTCTTTAATAGTAGTTAATTCATTAGCAAGTGCTGTTAAACTAGTGGCTGAATTAGTACTACTACTTGCTTGAATCAATTTTGTTTTAAAGTTAGTAAGTGCTTCAGTAAATTGATTTAATGTAGAATCGGTATTTTGTGCAAATGTTTGCGCTTTAGAACTCGTTGCTTTTACCTGATCAAGGGTTGCAATTTCATAGTTTAATCGCATGGTATCAACATATATGCTACTATCTTCAAAACTATTTTGGATTTTCATCTGAGAATCCATTTGTTTATTAAGATCATAAAGTTTCTTTAAAGAATTTTGTTGGTCATAAGAGGATGACGAATAAAAAAGTGAATTGGTTACTCTCATTGTTTTCTCCCGAAATTATCTTAAATTTTACTAAGCAATTTTGTTTTTTTTAAAAAAATTGTACAATCCTCGCATTACAATACTTTTAACAAGGAACGTGCAATGAAAAAAGCGGAATTTATCCAAGCAGTATCTGAAAAAGCAGGTCTTTCTAAAAAAGACACTCAAAAAGCTGTTGAGTCAGCATTAGAAGCAATAAGTGAAGCACTTGTTGCTGGTAAAGATGTAAGTTTCATCGGTTTCGGTACATTTAGCACTGCAGTAAGAGCTGCAAGAAAAGCTAGAGTTCCAGGTACAGATAGAGTTGTTGATGTTGCAAAAACAACAGCTGTTAAATTCAAAGTCGGTAAAAAACTTAAAGACGTTGTAGCTCAAGCTTAATCGTTTTTATCTTAAAAGCTTAAATACTAGATTAACTAGTGTTTAAGCTTTTTTTATATACAATTCCAATCTTATTTAAAATGCCTGAGTGGTGAAATTGGTAGACGCGCTAGACTCAAAATCTAGTGGAGCAATCCATGCCGGTTCGATTCCGGCCTCAGGTACCACTCCAATCCCCTAAAATACGCGCTTCCCGACTCCATGAATTCAAGGTGTCAGTAAAGTGTCAGTAAATGTCAAATATCAAGCAATTATTCGAGAACTTGATGAAAGTGAGTACCGTTAAAAATGTCACGAATCACTACACCACTGAGCGATACAGAGATTAGAAAATCTAAAATTAAAGACAAAACTTACAAGTTAAGCGATGGGCAAAGCCTTTATCTTGTTGTCAAAGATAATGGAACAAAATTTTTTAGATATGACTATACTTTTCAAAATAAACGAAAATCAATGTCTTTTGGTATATATCCTGATCTTTCTCTCAAAGAAGCTAGAATAAAAAGAGAAGAAACAAAAAAGCTTCTTCTGCAAGGCATAGATCCAATAGAATACAAAAATAACAACATCTCTACCCTATCCTCAACTTTTCAAGTTATCACTAAAAATTGGCTTACTAAGATGCAAAGTGAATGGGAGCCTATTACACATCGAAAAACAACAACTAGATTAGAACAACATGCTTATCCTTTGATTGGACATATCAATATAAAGGATATTACACGACTTGATATTCTAAAAATTATTGATCATATGCAAAAGCAAAATATTTTCGATTCAACATCACGAATACTCAATTGTATAGAGCGAATTTATAAATACGCAGTTACTTATGGTTTAGTCGAGCATAATATTATTGGAGAGATGGATAAGCGTAATGTTTTAAGAAGAAAAGATGTCGTTCATGTACCTGCTCTTACTCAAGAAGATGATATTAGAGAACTTATGAAAGATATACAAAGTTATGGTCAGGCATATAATGCAGATATATCAACCATATATGCTCTTAGGCTTGCACCTTTTGTTTTTTTACGGCCTTTTAATCTTAGAAATTTAGAATGGTCAGAAATTAATTTTGATGAGGAATTGATTGAAATTCCAGCAGAAAAAATGAAGATGCATGAAGATTTTATTCTGCCACTCTCCAAACAAGCACTTGAAATCATAAATCAAATTAAACCCTACTCTCTTGGTAGAAGTAAATTAGTTTTTCCTAGTCCTACTAGCAATTTGAAGCCGTTAAGCGAAAATACACTCAATCATGCATTAATGAAGCTTGGCTATAAAAACACTATGACTTCACATGGCTTTAGATCAATGTTCTCAACGACAGCAAATAGACATAAAATCAAACAGTCATTTGATTCGGATGTAATTGAAGCTTGCTTGGCACATGCAGAAAAAAACAAAGTTAGAGCGGCTTATGATAGAACCGATGTTATGAAATACTTTGAAGAAAAAAAGAAGCTTGTACAATGGTGGGGTGAATGGTTAACATAACTGCTAATATTATATAAGGATATATAATGCAATATAGTAATATTCAAGAGATAAGTAAAATATATCAATTTGTAAAAAAATATCTTGCGGTATTTTCATTTATAATTTTTGCATTATTGTCATTACTTGATTTATATATTTTTACAGAAACTTTTCATATGAGTAGCGCAATTTTTTTTAATCGGCTAGTATCTAATGCCTTTAGTAGCTTTGGGCAATTTGGCTTTTTTATAGCTATACCAATTGTATTTACAACGATTATTTTAACAACTCTTTATATAATTCAATTTCTCTTTTTAGATATATCTGTAAAAACTACAAGATATCTAATTGTAAAATATAAAAAACAAAAACATATTATGGTAAGTTTAATTATTGCTTCAATTTTTGCTATATTTGGAGATTCTTTTTTCCTAGGAATACTGTCTCGGTTTAATTTTGAAATGTTGTTAATGCTTTTTTTACTTTACATGTCGTTAATTTTTAGTAGTTTTTTCGCTATTGCACTCATTACACAATATATTAAAAAAAATAAAAAAGATTCTTTTTTAGATATTAAAATTTTGGGTGCACTATTTTGCTATTTAATTATAAAAGTTTTAATCTCTGCTCTACTATTACCATACATTGAATTACCACATATAGGTATTTTTATCACACTTAATACTCTATTTT
>JAFLKZ010000156.1:0-548 GCA_019162915.1 Campylobacteraceae bacterium | reverse complement strand
GGCATATTTTAAAGTTTAATAAAATAAATATTTTTAATATTTCAAATCGTGTACAAAAGAAAAAAAATTACTTAGAAAAATATTTTTCTATTATTTTACTTTGTAGTTTTTGTTATTTTATAATTCCAAATTTGTTTCACGGGTTATACACTGAACCTTACCAACAAGATGCTTTTTGGTCAAAGAAACAAGAAAACAACGATTCCCTTCCTCAAAAAAGTTTTTCTAATATGTTCAATCCAATAAAAATTGAAAAAATAAAAAAGTACAATTTTTCAACAATACAAAAAGAAGAATTAATTAAGGCAGGGTTAGAAAACAATTTTTTTGATAGTAATACAACAATTTATTATTCAATACCTTATTCAGAAAAAGCATTGATTTTTTTATATCAAAATAAAAAAAGAATCATTACAATATATGCTGATATCGATGATTTAAATAGTAGTGTAAAAAAGATATATGACGTTGGATATATTAATGTTAAATAATTAATGAAATTTCTTATATACCAAATTACAATAGGAAACTAAAAATCCGCCCTTCTA
>JAFLKZ010000059.1:3071-6816 GCA_019162915.1 Campylobacteraceae bacterium | reverse complement strand
TATATGACATTAATATGTAATAAATAAAAAGAATTAGTATGAATTTAGCCATATTTGACAGTAATCTGTTATCTTTTCTATTTTAGTGCTATAACAGTTATATATATTTTGAATTTGACATAAAAAGTTTTAAATATAGGATTAATAGAAAGATACGGTGTATAATTCAAAACCATAAAAACTATTAAATATTAGTAGAAAAAAGGGGGAATAAATAAATGCCAGAAGAATACTGGAATGAACAAGCAAAAGGGATCTTAAAAGCCCAATTATCACGACGAAATATGAGATACCATGATTTAGCCTTAGCATTGCAAGCAATGGGCTTAGAAGAGAATCAAAACAGTATAGCAACGAAATTAAGCAGAGGAACTTTTAGTTTTGCGTTCTTTCTACAGTGTATGTATGCACTTAGAATAGACGGCGTAGATTTCGAATTTAACACAAACCAAAATACAGAGGAGAGATAAAATGATAGAAGTAAAAATTGAAAATAATAAAATATATATCCCAATTAAAGACCAGTGGAATCAATTAACACCAGAAGAAGAGGTTAGACAATCTTTTATAGCAAAACTTGTTAATGAACATGGATATGCATTAGATCAAATGGATCAAGAACTAAAAGTTACCAATTCTGATAGAGGAACTGGACGAGCAAGTGCAGACCTTGTTATTTGGAAAACAAAAGAAGACAGGATCGCAAACAAAACAGCTTTTATGGTTGTTGAGCTTAAAGCAGAAAAAGTTGGAATCAGAGAAAAAGATTTCTATCAAGGATATAACTATGCTACATGGGCAAGAGCAAATATCTTTATAGCTTCAAATTTTATTGAGACAAAAGTTTTTAAAGTCATTGAAGACGAACTTCCTTTAAAGCTTTCACGAGTAGCTGATATACCACACAATAAAGATATTCAAGACGATGCAACCCTTGAAAAACTTTTAACAAAAACACAGGTATTTAAACGAGACGAATTCGCAAAACTTCTCTACCAATGTCATACCGTTATCAGAAACAATGATAAATTATCTCCTGAAGCTGCTTTTGACGAAATAAGTAAAATCCTCTTTATGAAAATTAGATATGAGAGAAATCCGACAAAACATTCAATCTTCTCATTGAAGCATTTTGAAGAAGGTGAAACTCAATACGAAACAAACATTCGACCATATATGACAGGCGAAGACAAAAAAGCCGCTTATATTGAATTTTTATTTAGACAAACGAAAGAAGAATTCAAAACAGACGAACTATTTGAAGATAATGAAAAAATAAATATCAAAGAGGGAAGCTTTAAACAAATAGTAAAAATGCTTGAAATCTATAATCTCTCAGAGACCTCTGAAGACATTAAAGGTATAGCGTTTGAAGGCTTCTTAGGACGAACTTTTCGAGGTGAATTAGGACAGTTTTTTACCCCAAGAACAGTGGTTGATTTTATTATTGAATTACTTGATCCACAAGAGAAAGAATTAGTCTGTGATCCTTGCTGTGGAAGTGGTGGCTTTTTGATTAAAGCATTTGAACATATTAGAGAGTTAGTTGAAGAGGACATTGATAAACAAAAAGATTTAATCAAGAAAAAATATTTAGGTGAAAACCTTGAAAACCTTGAAGACGAGGAAGCAAATAAAAAAGTTGAAGCAGAATTATTAAAACTAAACCAAGAGCTTGTAATTTCTAAAAATAAAGAAGAAAATTTAACAAGATTAGACCACTTATCAAGAGATTGTATTTATGGAACTGACGCAAACCCACGAATGGCAAGGGTTTCAAAAATGAATATGATAATGCACGGAGACGGACACGGAGGTGTTCACCATAATGACGGGCTTTTAAATGTGAATGGTATCTTTGAAAATAGGTTTGACGTTATTGTTACCAATCCACCTTTTGGTGCAAGAGTTGATAGTGAGCAAAAAATCCAAGAGAGTGATAAATATACTAACGCAGTAAAAATTAAACATTACACTGAAAAATATGGAGACGCTTATAAAAAAGCTCTCAAACAAGTCGAAGACAATATAGGGAACTCGATAGTAGATTTGTATAAAGTCGGGCAATTTAGTGGCTTGACAGAAGTTTTATTTATTGAACGTTGTCTTAACTTGTTAAAACCAAACGGACGAATGGGAATTGTTCTTCCAGAAGGTGTATTTAACAGTGCAAACCTTGAAAAGGTAAGAAAGTTTTTTGAACGTAAGGCAAAAATACTTCTAATTGTCTCTTTGCCACAAGAGGTATTTTTAGCTTCAAAAGCAACAGTGAAAACAAGTATTCTCTTTATGAGAAAATTTAATGCAACAGAGTTAGAACAAATAAGAGTTATTGAAGAAAGAATCACAAAGGAATATGATATTTTAAAAGCAAATATTCTAAGTGAGGTTACAGATATTGATTCTGATATAGAAAGAGCGAAACTGATTATAAAAGACCTTATGAGTCGAAAAAAAGAAAAAGATGCTGACAAAGAATCTTTACAAGCAGAAATTGTTGAGTGGAAAGAGATTGAAGTAAATCAGAAAGCAAGAAAAGTAGAACTAAAAAAAGAGATAACAAAAAGACTTAAAGAGCTTGACAAGCAAATGGAAGTAGCTATTGAATCTGCAATTAAGCATGAACTTGATTATGAAATTCCTATTGCTGAAATAGATAAGGCTGGAATCGATTCTACGGGTAAAAAGATAGATAATCAACTACCAATGCTATTGGAAGAGTTTAAAGCGTATAGAACAGCTAATGGGGTGTGGTAATGAGTGCTTTATTAAAATTTGTGCAATATAAAAACTTAAATATTTGGAGTGTAAAAAACTATTTAACTCGACTTATATATTCTGACTTTAACATTGTTAGTTTGAAAGAGTGTATTCAAGAAGAGAATATCAAGATAAAACCTTTTGATTTTCCAGAAGAAGACTTTAAAATATTAGGTGTGAGTAATAAAATAGGTTTATTTGATAATGAGATTAAAAAAGGTAAAAAAATAAATCAGCCATATAAAAAGGTTGAAAATGGATTTTTAGCTTATAATCCTTATAGAATAAATGTGGGATCAATTGGGATAAAAACAGAAAGCCAAAAATATGATCTTATCAGCCCTGCTTATGTAGTATTTAGTTGTAAATATAATTTACTTCCAGAATTTTTATTTTTGATATTTAAAACAGAAATATTTAATAATACTATCAAAGAAAGTACAAGAGGAAGTGTTCGACAAAACTTATCATATGATATTTTAGAGACGTTACAAATTCCTTTGCCGTCAGTAGAAGAGCAAAAAAATATTCTCGATATTTATAACAGAAACAAAGACCTCTCAAAAAATCAAACATGGGAAGTATCAGAAAAATCTGATTACATAGAAGACTTTTTAAAATCTTCATTGGGAATAGAAGAGATCAAAGTAAAAAAGACAGCTAATCTCTTAATGTTGACAAGATTTAAAACTCTGGACGTTTGGAGTGTTGATAATATTGTTCTGAAAAATACATTTGATTCTAATTCATTTAGATTAACTACTCTTGAAGAACAACCTTCCTTAGTTAAAGAAGTGTTTAGAGGTAAAAGCCCTAAATATAAAGAGCAAACAGGCTCTAAAATTTTAAATCAAAAATGTATTAGATTTAATGCAATTGAAGTTAAACACGCAAAATCTGTAGATTCCAACTGGTTAAATAAAGTAGATTCAACGTTTCTAACAAGAGAGAATGATATTTTAATAAACTCAACAGGAGACGGAAC
>JAFLKZ010000059.1:664-3061 GCA_019162915.1 Campylobacteraceae bacterium | reverse complement strand
TATATGATAGTCATATCATATTGCTTAGACTAAACACGGAGCTGATCGACCCTCTATTTTTTGTTTATTTCAATAACAGTAAATTGGGGCAAAAACAGATAGAAAATATAAAATCAGCTAAAGCTACAAAACAAACAGAATTAGGCGTTGGTAATTTATTGAAACTTCAATTTCCTTTGCCTTCTATTGAAAAACAAAGAGAAATAGTTTTGGAGATTAAAAACTTAGAAACTCAAATAGAAGATCTAAAAATCAAATCTGTTAAAAATTCCAATAGTGCAATAACAGAATTCGAAGAAGCTATTTTTTCTCAATCTTAAAGCCATTTATTTGGCTTTCTCTCTTTATAAAATCCACCCTGCTACGCAGCCCTACGGGGGAAAATTTAAAAATCCGAAACGAAAACAAGGGCTTATAAAGCCCGTTGGTTAGGCACTTTGAAGAGTGTTTTTGGTGTGTTTGCTACATAATATCGAAGAAATGTAGTAAATAAGTTTGTAAATTCATCTTTTTCTATTGGGCTATTTATGAGTTGAAAAAGTTCGGATTTATCTAGTTTTCTGAAAACTACACTATGTTTTAAAAGTTTCTTTTTCAAAAAAGGTAAAAGTGTTTTTTCCGTATATTCATAGCTATATGTTTCAACCAACTTGGTGTTTTTTTCTTTATGAAGCTTTCTTTTCCAATCCATATCTTCTAGATATTTTTCATTATCAACAAAAGAAGCTGTTTTATCGTTTCTATCGATACCAAAATGTTCAATATACACATCATACTCAGGTAGATAAAAATCTGGCTTATATTGTCTGTTTTGAGTTGTATAAGTTGCATATTGATAAGGTTCTTCATATAAATATTTTACTCCATTGAGCGTCAAAAAATTTGCTATTACTAGCTCTTGATAGCTTTTAACGGTTTCCTGCTGTAAAGTGGTTAATGTCTGTGTATTTTCTTGATTTCTTTTTTCAACATCATGCGCTAAAGTTTTCATATCATAGTTTTTAAGGTACTCATAATACTCACCCAAACTTTCAAACTCTTTCTCATCTCTATACGGAATATTAAAATATGCTACAAAGTTTAGAAATAGTTCAAAAAATGAACCAACTGTTGTTGCGAGTTCACGAATCGTATCTCTTATAAATTTTGACATATTTTGAGGAGATTCTGACATCCTACAAATATCATATTTTTGGGATGAAGCCTCAGAAATAATACTCAGTCCAAAGGAATGAAATGTTTTTATTTGAACATGGATATCTTTTTTGGCAAATCTTTCGGCTAGTTCCTCTTGAGCATTTTTATTAAATGCCAAAATCAAGATTTGACTAGGTTGCAAAAGATTCTTTTTTATCATATATAAAACTTTTGCTACAACAACACTTGTTTTACCAGACCCAGCACCAGCTAACACTAAATTATTATTCTCATTCGTAAGAACAGCTTCAATTTGTTTGTCAGTAAGAGGTTGAGATTCTACAGTATCAAAAAAATGTTTTTCTTTAATTTTTTCATTTTTTATAAAGAGTTGGTTTGAGTTATTTGTCCATTTTTGATGGTCTTTTTTAAATTCTAATAAGTTTGGAATAAAGTTTATTATCTTTCCATGTAATAAGAATTTATCTTTTTTGATAATTAATTTGTTGAGTTCTTCCAAAAATTCCATTTGAGTGTAATTGTTGATATATTGTATTTGTGAAAGTAACTCAAGTTTTGATTGAAATTTTAATAGTTGTTCTTTGAATTCTTCTAGTTTTGTTAAAAAATCTTTCTCAAAAGCAGTAATGCCAATTTCTAACTTATTTAACTCATTATCAATTTTTTCAATTTCTTGTTTTTCGGCTGTAATTTTTTTTTGAAATACTTCAATAATTGCGGTATATTTAGAACTAAAAGTTACAAAGCCTAAAGTAAAAAACTCAATCAAAATCTCAAAACCAGTTTTTTGAGCTTGTGCTATTTCTAAGTTGCAAGTCTCTATATTCAGTAAAATAGCATCTCTTTTAGAATGCAATAATTTTTTATTTTCATGTGCTATATTTATTTTATCTGATAATGTTGTCACTATTTGCTCTTTCTAGAATTTAAAGGCTCTCGTAAATAATTTTTTGTTTCTCTATTACGATAGAAAGAGAGTTATTTCTATAAACTCGTTTTAACTTTCCAAGTGAAAGTAAAGATAGCTGAGTTAAGCCCGAAGACCTTACAGAGACTCTTGTACCCTTTGTATATGACGAGTAATACTAATGACCTCTGATGTCACCGTAGTTGTATCATTCATCGCCTCAAACCGATCCCCAACGCTCAATACATCCAAATCAATCACTTTCCCCTCACGGGCGATCTGCGCAAATCCGCTTTTATTTTTATTCTTCGGATGATTGGCATTAAACCCTT
>JAFLKZ010000059.1:0-523 GCA_019162915.1 Campylobacteraceae bacterium | reverse complement strand
CTTTGTACCTCTAAACGATGTTCTACTCCATGACGTTTAAACGCCTCTTGCATCGAGAGGAGCTGTTCACGTTTGCGCTCCAATCTCTGAGTAATCATCCCATAAGCACTGTAACGAATCTCATCAATACTTTGAGATAGCTCGTTTTGATCGGGGAGAAGCATCTGCATTGCCGCACTCGGTGTCGGGGCGCGCATATCGCACACGTAGTCGCTGATTACCCAATCGATCTCATGCCCTACGGCCGACATTACGGGAGTGTTCATGGCAAAAAGTGCATCGGCTACGATCTCCTCGTTAAACGCCCATAAATCCTCGATACTTCCGCCACCCCGTCCGACTACGACCGCATCCGCATTCAGTGTATCGGCATAACGCAAAGCATCGGCAATCTGTCCCGCAGCACTAGAACCTTGAACCAATACATCCAGTACGATGAGTTTGACGAGCGGCCATCGATGCGAGGCAACGCGCTGCATATCTTGCAATGCCGCCCCCGTCGCAGAGGTGACTAAAACAATCG
>JAFLKZ010000150.1:6509-6838 GCA_019162915.1 Campylobacteraceae bacterium | reverse complement strand
TGCTTTACATGTAAAGCATGTGAGGAAAAAAAGGTGGCATCATTTGCGCCACCCCATATCATTAACTATTTGCTTCTTTAAGTGCTGCTTTAACATACATAGCTCGAAGTTTTTCAACCATTGGTCCGGCTGTTCCATCGCCTATTTTTTTGCCATCTATCTCTATGATAGGGAGAACAAAGATAGTAGCACTTGACATAAACGCTTCATCAGCGTTTAACGCTTCTTCGATAGTAAAAAGTCTCTCTTCTATTTTGATGCCATGCTCTTTCGTTAAATTCATTAATACTTTACGTCTAATACCTGGAAGAATAGAATTTGAAAGTGGT
>JAFLKZ010000150.1:4146-6391 GCA_019162915.1 Campylobacteraceae bacterium | reverse complement strand
CTCATACGCACCTTTTTGATGGACTTCTTCTTTAGCCAAAACTTGACCTAAAAGTGAAATTGACTTGATATCTCTTCTTTTCCATCTGATGTCTTCAACACTAACAACCCTAACACCACTCTTTGCTAAAGGATTGTTGATAATCTCTTTTTTAAAGATAAATGCCATAAAAGTAGTGGGTGTATTTTCAGGGAAATAAAACTCCCTTGGCGCAACACCGCGTGTTACTTGCATATAAATGCCACCTTCTACCAAATCGTTTTTAGCGATAAGCGTATCGAGAATCGTGATAATTTCAGCTTTGCAAAAAGGAGCACTTAACCCTATCTTATTAAGACTTCCATTAAAACGTTCAAAGAAAGGCTCTTTATCAATTACTTTACCATTAATAACAGGCACAACTTCATAGATGCCATCACCAAAAAGATAACCACGGTCAAAAATAGATACTTTGGCATCCTCAGCTTTTAAAAAATCTCCATTTAGAAAAACGATATCACTCATTATCACTCCATTGTATAAATTGCGAAATTTTATCTAATAGTTGCTTATATTGTTTATTGGTAGTACCAAATGAAGATTTTAGAAAATTTTATCAAGTAAACATGGAGTAATATTTTTAAGTTATTTTAAGATTGTATTAATTCTTATTCATGTAGTATATAATATAGGTTTTTAAAACTATTTTAAGGTAGATTTATATGCAACATAATTATTCTCGTTTAAAAGAACTTGCTAGAGCAGGTATAACTTTACTTTATGTAGAAGCAAATCCTTCTATTAGCGACAAACTAACTCCTTTATTGCGTTATTATTTCAAGCATGTTGATACTGCTCATTCGTGTCAAGAGGCAATGGAACTTTTTACCACCACTCATCATGACATTGTGATAACAGATGTCATGTTTAAAAATGAAGATGGCTATCGTATGGTTGAACAGATAAAAGCTATTAATTCAGGACAGAAAATCATTGTTATTTCTGCCATATTAGACCGGAAACGCATTGTCCGTCTTATAAATTCTCTCATCGATGGATATTTTGTAAAGCCATTAAATGTTCAAGATTTACTCAAACAACTTGAAAAAATCGTAGAAATTCTTTATGAAAAGAGAATGCTTTTATTTTATCTAAACACGTGTGAAACTTCAGAAATAGCTTGTAGTAGTCTTCCTGAATCCTTTTCAAAAATAGACGCTAAGTCCTCTGAAACTTTTTTAGTCTTTGATAACGATACTGTCGATAAAGCGATACATCGGATGCACTACAAAGATGAAGCCAAAATTTCTGCTCAATCTTTTTTTGAGCAAGGGCTTATTGATTGGGATACATGGAATGATTTGATTATCTATTCTAATGAGCTAGAAGAAGAAGCATTGCTTCATCAAATACTCACTATGGAGTCTCTTAACGAAACCGAAAAATTAATAAGTATTTTTGCAAATGCACTGGAACTCTCAGGTGAATTTAGAGATATAGGATATGCCCTTAGAGGTTTATGCTCAACGCTTCATACTTTAGCAAAAGATTTTGATACTTTAGGAAAATCCACTAAGATGATTAAAATCATCACAGATTCTATTATTGATGATTTGGTGAATTGGACAAAAGAGGTGCTTATTCATAAAAGTGCTGTTGATGTACATTATATTGATGCTTCTTTATTGGCCAATATCGCACAACTTGGATTGAGCGTCAAAAGCTTACAAAATGATTCTAGTGATGATAATGAAGAAGAAATGGAGTTTTTTTAATCATGAATAAAGAAAATGAATGTTGTATGAGTTCTGATGTTTTTATGATACAACAAGAAATTATTGAGATGTTTTCTAACCTTGTAGAAGAAAAAGATGTTTATACCGCAGGACATTCAAAGCGGGTAGCGATGTATAGTGCTAAGTTAGCAGAAGCATTAGGCTTAAGTGACGAGGAGCAGACAACTATCTATCAAGCAGGGCTCTTACATGATGTTGGTAAAGTGTTAACTCCTGAATCTATTTTATTAAAACCTCGCAAATTTAATCATCGAGAATATGAAATAATCAAGCGACATGCGATTGATGGCGAGCGTATAGTGAGCTCTTTTTCTGCTTTTGCACCTTTTGCAAAGATCATTTTACATCACCATGAGCGATTTGATGGAAATGGTTATCCTGAAGGTTTAAAAGGTGATGAAATTCCTTTACTTTCACGTATCATGGCTGTTGCAGATGTTTACGATGCTTTGACCAGTCAACGGGTCTAC
>JAFLKZ010000150.1:0-4136 GCA_019162915.1 Campylobacteraceae bacterium | reverse complement strand
AGATGCTTTTGATGCCATGACGGCAAACCGTATTTTTAAAGTACGCAAAGATATGTTGCAAGCTATTGAAGAGCTGGAGGGTCATAGTGGTAGTCAGTTTGACCCCGATGTCATTCATGTAGCAAAAGAGGCTTTTTTAGATTTTAAAGAGCTAATCCATATTGCACAGTCACCACAATCGAATGTAATCCATGAAGAAAGATTTGCATACCATTATAGAGATGCGCTTACGGGTGTTTTTAGTGCAGATTATCTCAATTATTTTTTACAAAATAATCAAGAAACAAAGACATTTCAGTGTTGCTATTTTATTCAAGTCCATCATATGCAATCGTATAATGAGTGCTACGGATGGAAAATTGGAGATGATACTTTAAAAGAGATTGCAAATCGCATTAAAATTCTTTTTGGAACACAAAATGTATTTCGTATATTTGGTGATGATTTTGTTGTGCTCAATAAATCACATCTTCATATCAATGAAACCCAAATCATTGAACGTCTAGTAGCAGGGTATGAGCTTATTGAAGTGACATTCAAGCACTTTGATTTGAATGATAAAGAGATGCGTAATTGGAATGAGCTTGAAAATGATTTAGCTCATTATGATACTTTGGGAGAATGGAAGGAGTAGCACTCTTTTTTATCGTATTGTTGCTTGATGAATCTTTTTTTAATGGCTTATGCTACTTAATATTAATGCTAGGCTACTGACAAAGACCATGCCTAATGATATCTTTTTGAATACTTCTGTATTGATGGCGTGAAAAAACTTCTCTCCTAAGTAAAATCCTAGGTATAAGGCGGGAATGGACATCAAAATTGAGAGCCACAACTCTTCCATTTTAAGCGTGCCTGCGAAATATGAAATGATGATTGATACTATATTGATAAGTAAGAAGTATCGTGTAAGATTTCCACGAAGAACATTTTTATTCTCTTCAGCTTTGACACTTAGATAATATAAAATAATAGGCGGACCATTGATACTCGTAGTAGTTGCTAAAAAGCCACTCATACCGCCTGCAATTATTTTAGCAAAAGAGCGATTTTTGATAAGAAGTTGATAGTTTTTCCATAAGAGGGCAGTGAAAATCAATAAAATGACGCCCATAAAAAGCTTGAGAAATTCACTACTGATGATGCTCATACAATAAGCTCCCGGAATTGCCCCAATGGTACTGGCAATAATAAGTGGCGATATGGCTTTGAAACTACCCTCATTTTGAGTCGTTTTCATCATCATAAGCCTAATGATAAGACCGGTAAGCATCGTTATCATAACCGTTTCTTTGGGTTCTAAGACAAGCGCTAAAAGAGGAGCCGTTATAATTGCATAACCAAATCCTGTAGCTGTCTGCAAAAAACTTGACAGTATAAAAACTATAAAAACATACAATCCTACAAGCAATACAATACTCTCCTTATAAACCTCTCAGCACGACTCCAGCTAAAATTGCCATCAGTCCTAAAACGATATTGATAGGCAATAAAATTGTTGGCAATAGTTTCACCATCTCTTTAGCCTTAGCCAAATCACCATTATTAAAGAACTTTTGCGCTTTAGCTCGTTTGATATACATGTAAGCGAAATTAAGTGTCATAACTGTCCAAATAGCTTCTTTAAGATGAATAAGAACGCCACTATATCCCACACCTTTAAGGATGATAATGCCACAAAGCGCACTTATAATGATAAAAGGCATGACGATATTGAACAGCCTACCGACTATTTGTAAGGTTTTACCCAATCTTATCTTTGGTTCATCAATGCTTTGCAAACTCGGGTGAACCGCAAATCTAATAGCTATCATTCCGCCTACCCAAATCACGGCAGATAGGATGTGTAAAAATATAATGATCGTTCCGTAGTTTCTAAAAATTTCTTGCATAGTAAATCCTAATTTCATGTAATAACTCAATTATAGCGAAAAAAAATTTCAATATTTTTTTTCAAAGGAACACTATATGCAAACTTGTTTTGTGAATTAAAAACTTGCAAAAAAGGAGATACGATGGCTGAACTTAGACAAATTGCTTTTTATGGCAAAGGTGGAATTGGTAAATCTACCACTTCACAAAACACACTAGCGGCAATGGCACACTACTTCGGTAAAAAAATACTTATCGTTGGTTGTGACCCAAAAGCGGACTCAACAAGACTTATCTTACACGAGAAAGCACAATGTACTATTATGCAACTGGCTGCTGAAGCTGGAACGGTAGAAGATTTGGAACTTGATGATGTATGTAAGCCAGGTGCGGCTGAGTTTGACCCTGCTAACACAGATATTACTGAGGGCTTCATTATGTGTGCAGAGAGTGGTGGACCTGAACCTGGGGTTGGTTGTGCGGGTCGTGGTGTTATTACTGCCATTAACTTTTTGGAAGAAGAAGGTGCTTATGACCAAGATCTAGACTTCGTTTCTTATGATGTTCTAGGTGACGTTGTTTGTGGCGGATTTGCAATGCCCATTCGTGAAGGTAAAGCACAAGAAATCTACATCGTTATGTCTGGCGAGATGATGGCGATGTATGCTGCGAATAACATCTCAAAAGGTATCTTGAAGTATGCAAATACTGGTGGTGTTAGACTTGCAGGACTTATCTGTAACGCTCGTATGACAGATCGTGAATATGATCTTTCAAAGCATTTAGCAGAGCAAATTGGAACACAGCTCATTCACTTTGTACCTCGTTCAAACCATGTTCAAAGAGCTGAACTTCGTCGTATGACGGTGGTTGAGTTTGCTGATAAAACAGACCAAGCATTTGAGTACAAAGAATTGGCTCGTAAAATCATCGCCAATGATCTTAAAGTAATCCCTAGACCGTTAGAAATGGATGATCTTGAAGCATTGTTGATGGAGTTTGGTTTGGAAGAAGAAGTTGAAGCAGACGCAATCGGTCAAAAAGCAACAGCATAAGTACATTCTGCCAACAAAGTTGGCAAGCTTTAGTGCCACAGTGGCTAACGCAGTCAAAAGAGCTTTGTCCTTTTGGCGTATTGAATTAAAATTAAGTATAAGGAGCACACAATGTTTATATGCGGATATCACTTCCCAGCAGATATGGGAAACAAAATTAGTCATGAGCAAGTTGTTGAAAAAGTAACCAGTGAAGTAGGCGACATTTCAGATTTAAGTTATGCCGTCCTCACATCAGAAAACCGTGATGGTATTAAACAAGAAGATCTTAGAGTTGAAAAAGGCTCATTTCTTTTTACCGCTTTGGTAGATTACTATAAAAAGTCAGACATTGAGGGTGAATATAAGATGCTTTATTACACCAACAAGTATCAAATGAGTGAGGTTTCTAAAGCAGTCGATGGTGGCGTAACAGCAGCTGTTTGCAAAAAACTAGACGATATGCTTCTTTATCGGGTAAAAGTCGCTTAAGAGATGTACACCAAGGGTGCATGGGCATCCCGCCGAGGGAAACTCAGCGTTAGCGTAGTCTTTGGAGCTTTTCTCTAAAGGCGTCTTAAAAAGTAGAAAGGAAAAAAATATGACAACACAAACACTCCTAAGCCAACAGCAAGCAGCTATAGAAGAGATTCTTGAAGCGTACCCGCAGAAGGCTAAAAAAAGTAGAGCAAAGCATTTAGGTGTTGATACACCTGATGGCGTAAAAGGCGCTTGTGACGCAACAAAAAGTAACAAACAAACCGTTCCAGGAGTTATGAGCCAAAGAGGTTGTGCTTATGCTGGAAGTAAGGGAGTTGTTTGGGGTCCGATTAAAGATATGATTCATATCTCTCATGGCCCGATTGGTTGTGGTCAGTATAGCCGTGCGGGACGAAGAAATTATTACATCGGAACAACAGGCATAGATACCTATGTATCGATGAACTTTTCGACTGATTATAATGAAAAAGATATCGTTTTTGGAGGAGATAAAAAGCTTAAAGCTGCTCTTATCGAGATAGATGAGCTTTTTCCTCTTAACAACGGCATTTCTATACAGAGTGAATGTCCTATCGGTTTGATTGGTGATGATATACAAGCGGTTGCTAAAGTACACAAAAAAGAGTCAGGCAAGCCAACCGTTGCAGTTTCTTGTGAAGGCTTTAGAGGAGTTAGTCAAAGTTTGGGTCACCATATCGCTAACGATATGATTCGTGATGAGGTTTTACC
>JAFLKZ010000043.1 GCA_019162915.1 Campylobacteraceae bacterium | reverse complement strand
CAATAATTTTTCCTGCAAGAAGCTCCATGTCACTCTTTTGTTTGACATCTTTGATGATAAATACAAACTCATCTCCCCCTAATCTTGCTATAAAATCCTCTTGTCTTAAGGTTTGTTCAAATCTTTTAGCAAATGTTTTAAGCATTTCATCGCCTACTGAATGCCCATAAGTATCATTAACATCTTTAAACTTATCAATGTCTATAAAAAAGAGGGCAAGCTGTGTTTCATGTCTTTTGCACGATTGAATGCTATTTTTGAGATGAGCGTCAAATTGAACTCGATTTGCTAAACCTGTTAAAACATCATGATTTGCATAAAAATGAAGTTTTTTATCGGCTTCTTTGAGGGTTGTAATATCGGTAAAAATTGCGATAAAAAACTCTTCATTGTATTTTGGATTAACTGCTTTTGCAATGCTGAGCCACTCAGGGTAAATTTCTCCATTTTTTCGTTTGTTCCAGATTTCACCCTGCCATGAACCGTTATTTTTGAGACTATCCCACATATTTTCGTAGAAATTTTTGTCATGAATTCCTGAGTTGAATAATTTTGGTGTTTTTCCTATGGCTTCATCTTTCGTGAAACCTGTAATTTTACAAAAAGCTTTGTTGACGGAGACTATTTTGCCTTTCGTATCGGTGATAACAATCCCCTCATTGGAATTTTCATAAAATACAGCAGACTGTTCTAGCTGAATCTCTTTTTGTTTTAGTTGTGTAATATCGCTGCAGATGTGAATAATAAATTCATAGTTAATGATATAAAAAACAGATTCGTACCATCTTGAATCTTCTTCTCTTTGATGGGTAAAAGATGTGGTCACTTGTAGCTTTTGTGTAATATTTTCAAAGCCGATGTTGCACTGAGAGATTTTGTCAAAGTACAAATTATCAATATGCTTGAATGTCAAATTATTGGCAGTAAGGTAATTGTCATTGGCATAAAAGAGGAGACCATTAAGATCAAAAATCCCTATTCTGGCGGGGTGTAAATCAACAACCTTTGCTAATACATGATTTTTCCGTTCAAGTATGTTGCTTTTTTCTATTTTTTTTGTTTCGTTCTCTATAAATGTTCTTAGTTTTAAAATCTCTATGGGCTTAGTGAGAACTAAATGTATAAAAACTAAGTTATTGATTGATTTTGGTATGTGTGCGAGATTAAAGGGGGAAATAAGGATTATTTTTATCTCTTGCGACTCTATGTTTGGAATCATTTTGAGTGAATCAATGTATTTTTGACTGTACAAGTCTATCAGTAAAATATCAAATTGATAGACTTGTATCTCTTGAAATGTTTCAATATTATCGATCACTAAAGTGCTTATAGATTCAAAAAAGTTTTTTAATATAAGCTCATAGGGCTTAAATACGGCACTCTGCTCAGTAACGATAAGGAGTTTTGCTTTAGGCATTAAAGAGTTTCAACTTCAATTTTTTCAATTTTTTGATGAAATAAGTCACTTATATATTGCTGATCGTTGTATTGAAGCAGCTCTTGAAGTGCTAATGGGTTACATTCTTTTGGTTCAACTTCTAAAACGAGTGTTGTCCCCTTGAGTGTAATAACACAGCTGCTCACTTCGAGCGCAAGAATTGATTCTATGAGATGCAACGTAAAAAGAACGACCTCTTTTGAATTTCCATCGATGATGAGATTGTCCTCAATGGTATGAGTGAGAACGAGACCATTTTGTTCAAAAGAGTAGCTAAAGAGGAGAAGCGTTTTGCTAAGAAGTTTTACAAAATCGAGTTCTTTAAAAAAGTACAAATTGTTGTAATAACTAATATTTCCATTAATAAGGGCATTCATGTTGAGTAATAATTGATTGAGGTTAGTTGTAAGCTCTTTTTTGAGTGTGACATCTTCATTGTGCTCAAGAGCACTGGTGAGAAGGGTTGCTTCTGCCAAAGAGTTTTTGAGTCCAGTGGAAATGTCAAGCATCCCCATTTGAAGAAGATTAAAGTCACCGCTCGAATGATTTAATAGAGAAGGTACTTTTAGTTTCGCAAAAGATTTTTCTATCTTCTGTTCTATATGGATTTCGGATAAATTTTCATATTTTTCTATTTGTTGTTGCAGTAGTTGCGTTTGCGTAATATCCTCTACACTAAAAACAATTCCTATAAAATCACCTTTTAGATCAAAAAGAGGAGAGCCGCTGATGGAGACAACAATTCTATATTTTTCTCCTGTTTCTAAAGAGAGCACTACATTTCTAACCGATTCAAAAGATTTTTTTATGATGTTGATAGGCATTTCATTCTTAGAGACAACATCGCCATTGGCAGTTTGAATATTCCAGTGATTATCATCTATCATACGATCTAAGAGTTCTGTTTTACTGAGTCTAAAGAGATTTTGAGCATTTACATTTGAAAAATTTATTTTTCCCGTGGTATCAGTCATCAAAATTGCTACGGGTGTTGTATCGATGATGGTTTCGGTAAGCTCTTTTTGCTTTCTTAAATCATCGGTTTGAAATCGAAGTTTTTTTGTCAAATCTTCAAGCTGCTTTGCACGGGCATCTTTGTCGTCATAAACAACTTTGAGTTCGCTGTAGGCCGTTTGCAACTCTTCATTCGTGCTTTGAAGCTCCTCGTTGGTTGTTTCTAGCTCTTCGTTTGAACTTTGAAGTTCCTCGTTTGAGGAGCTTAATTCTTCGTTTAGACTTTGCATCTCCTCGTAGGACGTTTCAAGCTCTTCTATAACATTTTGGAGATGTGATTTTGTTTTTGCAAGTTCTGAGGTTAGATTAATTATTGTTTCGTTTTCGTTCTCACTCTCTAAAATGTAGCCTTTTAGATTTTGAATATCTTCGGTTTGAAAGAATAACGCGTAAAACCAGTCATCATTTTTGTCATTTTTTATCGGTACGACAAGGACTCTCACATATTTTAAAAGCTCTCCATAGAGGGTAACAGCCCGATATTGGGTTGATTTAAATGTTTTACTTTTAGTTGCTTCATTTAAGACACTTCTCACTTCTAGGGTGAGTTCTTCTTTGAGAGTCTTAAATATATTGGTTGTTGCACGTCCAGCAGAGAGTGCTAAAAATGGGATATCACCTTTTATATAGAGAATGTCGTTTGAACTGTTGATTAAGACGCACTGATTGAGCAAATACTCCGATGATGCCTGCGTTATTTTTTCTTCAAGTATCTCTTCATCATTTTTGGAAGAGTGTGATTTCGGTTCTTCATAGTTTTTGCTTGTTCCACCATAATTATAGAGTCGTGGAAGCTCTTTGACTCCTGTAAATTGGGTCTTATACACTTTGAGTGTTTTATTTTGGGTGACAAATAAATCATAATGTTCCCCTGTTGTTTCTGACTTTCCAAGCACCAACACACCGCTATCTTTAAGTGCGTAATGAACAATAGGAAAAAATCTTTTTTGCAAAACAGCATTAAAATAAATGAGCATATTTCGACAGCTAATCAAATCTACTCTTAAAAATGGAGAGTCGCTAATAATATTATGCTTTGAAAATACAACCAGTTCCCGTATGCTTTTTTTGACTTCAAAATGATTTTTTTGGATCGTAAAATATTTGTTTACTAAATCTTTATCCATATTTAAAAGGCTTGTTTCTGCATAAATGCCGCTTCTAGCGATTTTAAGGGACTCATCATCTATATCGGTAGCAAAGATTTTTATTTTGTATTTTGTGATCTTATCTTTGAGTATTTCACTTAAGAGTATGGCTAAAGAATAGGGTTCTTCGCCGGTTGAGCACCCTATGCTCCAAAAACGAATCTCTTCGCCTTGTTCTTTTTTTTCTATAATGTTTTTGATTTGCTCTTTGACCTCTTCAAAAACATCTGCATCTCTAAAAAATTCTGTAACGCCTATGAGCATGTCATAGTAAAGGTTGGTCACTTCCTCTACATTCATTTTTAAATAGTCTACATAATCATTGAGTGTTTCCACTCTCACTGCTGCTAATCTTCGCTCAATTCTTCGTACAATGGTACTTCTTTTGTATTGAGAAAAATCGACCCCTTTTTCTTCAAAAATAATTCTATAAATTTGTTGGATAATGGTTTCATTAATACTATCACCGATATTTTTGCCAAGGTTATCGATAATTCTTGCTATTTCAGTAGAAATATTTTCGATAGAAGCGACTATGTCAACTTTGCCTGTATTGATTGCCGAAATAGGCATGCCATCGTATTTTGCACTTTGGGGTGACTGTGCTATGGTTATTCCGCCTGAAGCTTTGATAGCTCGTATACCAAAGGCTCCATCGCTTCCCGTTCCTGATAGAATGACACCAATACATCTTGAACCATACGATTGTGCAAGAGAGTTGAAAAAGTAGTTTACAGAGGGTTTAGGACCATAAGTGGAATCCACATTTTTTAAATAAATTTTGCCATTGTTGACATAAATATCGGTGTTTTCTTGAGTCATATAAATAGTTTTTGCTTTAATAACGATACCATTTTGGACTTCAACAACGGGGATGTTTGTAATTCGGCTGAGGAGCTCCACCATCATGGAGCGATGTGTAGGGCTTAAATGCTGGGCTATGATGTACGAACAGTTTAGATTATCAGAGACTTTTGCTAACATGATTTGCAAAGCTTCTAGCCCTCCGGCAGAAGAACCGATACCTACAACGACTAACTCATTTGTGCTCATAATGTACCTTGTCAAATATGTTTAGTTATGCGTATGCATTCTATCATGTTAATATTACGAATGATAGCTTACTCTTGATAAATAACTGATCATTTGGATTAAATTTTATACATTGGCTCCAACCCTTTTTCATCGAAAATTTTAGCAATACTATCTCTAAAACTACACTTTCCAATACACTACACAGATTTTTCATATACTCCCAAAACACCTATCTCTAAAAGTATCTCAATTATAAGTCTCTTTAAGTCTTAGACTTTATAATACACATAACGAGGAGTTACACATGAAAGTTGGGTATGCCAGAGTTAGTTCATCGGGACAAAATTTACAATCACAAATAGAAGCACTTACAAAAGCAGGATGTGAAAAAATCTTCCAAGAAAAAATGAGTGGCACGCAAACTACAAATAGGATTGAACTTCAAAACTGTTTGGATTTTTGCAGAGAGGGCGATGAGTTTTATGTTTCTCGTCTTGATAGATGTTCTCGGTCGGTAAAAGATTTACACGAAATCATAGACACGCTCAACAAAAAAAGTGTGGCGTTCAAAGCAACCGAACAAGATTTGGATACTTCAAGCAGTGCGGGTAGATTAATGATCGGTTTGTTATCAATAGTATCCGCATTTGAAACTGATCTTCGTGCAGAACGACAAGCCGAAGGGATAGCTTCTGCGTTAAAAAGAGGGGTTAAATTTGGGAGGGAATCGAAGCTCAATGATGAAAAAGTCATTGAAGCCATCAGGATGCAGGATGAGGGGATAACCAATCAACAAATTGCAGATAAATTCGAGATTGGACGAAGCACTTTGTTGCGGTATATTTCGGAGTATAAGAAAAAGAGTTGATGTAAAAAGCGGAAAGATGTACTTTTATTTGAAGAAGTTGCAGAGTAAAACCGACACCGATGTCGGTTTTGTTTGGGTGGTCAATTACGCCACAGCTTTTTTGAGTTCGATTTTTTCTTTAATCATCTCATAGGGATTTATGAAGGTGAGTTTTTCGTTACGGATGTTGGTGATGATCCGTTTGACTTCTGAATAGCTCAGCCCATATCCGATAGGGTCAATATCGATTTGAATTGAATCATCCATTACGATATTGACATTGAGATCGGTAGCATCTTCCATTGTCCCTTTGAGGTAGTAAGTATCCGTAAGTGTCTGATTGATTTTTCGCATTTTTCGCACCAACATCGCATACGTTAGAAGCTTATTCTCCTTCGCCAATCGGATGTTGTATTCAATCACTCTTCTCTCATACTCTTTGGAAGTTTTAGGAAGAGTGTCGATAAATCCATAAAGTGAGATAACCGATACATAGGTTTTTCTCCCTATCTTTTTTGTCTTCAACTGATTCTCTGTTAAAAACTTCGTCAGCTCCTCGCCCTTCTTTTTAAAGAGGAAAGAGATTTCTTTCAATTCAATCGGTGGAAAATATTCAGAGGTAAGGGAGATCATTATGCCACCTCCTTTGCATCTAACGTATACATATTGGCAGTAGGATCGATGGTACTGATGACATCGGCTTCTATCACCACAGCCGCTTTTAACTGTTTCTCCAATTTGTCATATTTCGACAATAAATCGTTGTATTCATTGATAACATACGCTTTATCTTTCGCCATAAATGTTGCATATAACGCATCATCGATGATGCATTCAGATGGTTTTTTAGCATCATTGGAGCCACCTTTTTTATCGAATTTGAAATTGGTATCCCCAATCGCCTCCTTAAATTTTTTATCTTCAAATTTGCTCAACTGCTCCAGTTCATTTTGTGTAAAGCGATGAAGTTGATTCATATCCTCCTCGCTCATTGCCGCAAACCGTTCATCGGCGGCTATATTTGAGTACCGCTGAGCTTTTCGTTCATGCATCCCAATCGACGCAAGGAACTTCGTATATTCTCCCTTCTGTCCGATGAATGTTTTTTTGATACTAATAAGCCGCTTCCCAACTTTAATATAGTAGAAAAGAGCCAATATTGTATGGCGTTCCGCATTTTTGATATCTTCAATGAGTTCCTCTCGCATCCGTTTCGCTTCACCATTTAACTTATAAGCCTCTAAGTTGAGATTCAACTTTTCAATAGGAAGAAGATGAGTATCAGTTTTAATTACCGCCAACTCTTCTACTGCAGTTGTTTCTTCAACTACCACTTCTGCCTCTACACATTCCATTACTGGTACCGTTACCACTGTTTCTACATTTTC
>JAFLKZ010000127.1 GCA_019162915.1 Campylobacteraceae bacterium | reverse complement strand
CAATTTAGTGATAGAAACATAACGGTTATTGATAGTAGTGAAGGCGTTGTCATCTTTAAGCGCAATTGCAACATGATGGGTCAATTAGATGATATATCCTCTGCTTTTTTGAAAAAGTTTCAAGAAGAATCACCTTTTATTGCAATAGAATCACGACCTCGTATATTTATAAAATCTCCTTTACCAAACGACTTTAGCAGGTATAAACTCGTCTTTGTTTCCATCCCTGAAAATATGCTCAAAAAAAGTAGTGGTTCATTTATTGGAGTTTTTAAAATTGGAGATAAAGAAAAGAAAATCTATTTTTATTATGAACTAGATGCAAAGGTTAATGTGTTTAAAGCAAAACATAATTTGCTTAACGGTAAAATCCTCTTGAACGATGACTACGAAAGAGTTTCTATTACGTTAGATTATCTTCCCTCTCGAGCAATTCTCAATGAGATATCTCAAAACTTTATGGTGAAAAGTGCTATCAAAGAAGGGCAGATACTTACTGAAAATCTTTTTGATATAAAAAAAGACTTTAGTAAAAAAGATAGTATTAAAGCTATTTTAAAAGAGAGTGGAATGAGTATAGAAGTAGAAGCTATACTTTTAGAAGATGCAAATATTGGCGAGGTTGTTAAGATAAAAACTGAGCAAGGTAAAATTTTAAGCGCAAAAATCATATCTTCCAAAGAAGCGATAATATTAGAATGAAAAAATTAATTATAGGTATTAGTGGCTCTAGTGGTGTTGAACTAGGACTTAAGTTTATAAAGTCGTTACCTTTAGAGATAGAGAAGTATGTTATCGTCTCTGAGCATGCTAAAGTAGTTTTTGAAAAAGAGGATAATACTTTTTTATTAGATGATGAAGATATAGGTGCTATTACGGCGTCAGGTTCTTTTCAAAGTGAGGGAATGGTCATCATCCCTTGTAGTATGAATACACTGGCTAAGATTTCGTGTGGTATAGCAGATAACCTTCTAACAAGAAGTGCTTCAGTGATGATTAAAGAAAAGCGCCCTCTTCTTCTTGCCCCTCGTGAGATGCCATTTTCTGCTATAGCTTTAGAAAATATGCTCAAACTCTCTCGCTTAGGAATTCATATAGCACCCCCAATTCTTGGTTATTATGCTGGTATTAAAACACTCGAAGAGATGGAAAATTTTCTGATTGGAAAATGGTTTGATTTACTAGGTATCGAACATAACCTTTTTAAGAGATGGGAGGGAAAATGAGAAGAATTGCCATATATCCAGGAACATTTGACCCTATTACCAATGGTCATATGGATGTGATAAGAAGAGCTAAAAAACTTTTTGATAAAGTTCTCGTAGCCGTTGCAGTTTCTGAGGATAAGCGCCCTATGTTTGATATTGAAACGCGTGTTTCTATGGTTCAAGCTGCTATTAAAGATATAGAAGGTGTTGACGTAGAACCGTTTGATGGATTATTAGTTAGTTTTTCACAAGAAAAAAATATTAATGTCATGATTCGTGGCCTTAGAGCGGTGAGTGATTTTGAGTATGAGCTACAGATGGGGTATGCAAACTCATCACTTTGGAAAGAGCTAGAAACCGTTTATTTGATGCCAAGTTTAGAACATGCTTTCATTAGCTCTTCCGTTGTTCGCTCTATCTTTAAACATGGTGGAGAGGTTAATCATCTTATTCCTCATGCCATCAAACCTTATTTACAAAAATCTTCTCTATGTATGTAATTTTTGAAGGGGTAGATACTACGGGAAAAAGTACTCAAGTTGCTCTTTTTGCGCAAAGACATGACAATGTTATTGCTACCAAAGAGCCAGGAGGTACAAAAACGGGAATGAAATTAAGGCAAATTTTATTGGAGGGAGAAGATAAACTCTCTTTTAATGCTGAGCTTTTTCTTTTTTTAGCTGATCGAGCTTTACATTATGATACTGTCGTCAAAGCATCAAGAGACAATAATATAGTTATTAGTGATAGAGGCTTTTTGTCTGGCATAGCCTATGCTATGGCAAATCATCCTGATATTAATAGTGATTTTTTACTCCAGCTCAATCGTTTTGCACTTGATGAAAACTATCCTGATAAAATAGTTCTTTTCCTTACCAATTTTGAACTCATCACATCAAGATTAAGTGGGAAAGAGCATGATGTTATTGAAAAAAGAGGTGTAAGTTATTTGTTACATATTCAAGATATAATGCGCAACATTATTAAGGCATTGCCTATTCAAGTTTTAGAAATAGATGCGTCTTTAGAGAGAGAAACAATTTATAAAAGAATCGAGGAATTTTTATATGATTAATGCCCTTCGAGGAATGAAAGATACCATAAGCCCCAACAGTGAAATATACACACATATCATCAAAACGTGTACCAAGATAGCACAAAATTATGGATTTTCTTTTATTGAAACACCTATTTTGGAAGAAACAGCTCTTTTCAAAAGAAGTGTTGGTGAGAGTAGTGACATTGTGGGTAAAGAGATGTATCAGTTTATCGATAAAGGTGATAATGATGTTTGCTTACGCCCAGAGGGAACGGCTGGAGTAGTACGTGCTTTTGTTCAGCAGAAGTTTGATAAAGCAGGTGGAGTGAGACGGTTTTTTTATCATGGTCCAATGTTTAGGTACGAACGCCCTCAAAAAGGACGGTTACGACAATTTCATCAATTCGGTGCTGAAACTTTTGGTGAAGCAAGTGTCAAAGAAGATGCGACCATTATTTTGATGCTTAAAGAGATATTTGAAGCTCTTGGTATTAGTTATAAGTTAGAAATTAACTCACTAGGTTGTCCAACCTGTATGCCACCTTATAGAACAGCCTTAGTTGGTTTTTTAGATGGACTTGAAGGTTTATGTGAAGATTGTGAAAGACGAAAAATAACGAATCCTATACGTGTGCTTGATTGCAAAAATGAGCATTGTCGATCACTTTTACGGACAGCTCCCTTATTGTTGGAAAATTTATGTGATGTTTGTTCCAGTGATTTTGAAACGCTCAAAAGCATCTTAGATAGTTTTGATATGCCTTATGTGATCAATCCTATGTTGGTTCGAGGACTTGATTATTACTCTAAAAGTGCATTTGAGTTTGTAAGTGATGAGATAGGTGCTCAAAGTGCGATTGCAGGTGGCGGAAGATACGATAGATTGGTTGAATTTTTAGATGGAAAACCAACGTGTGGTGTAGGTTTTGCGATGGGCATTGAAAGGCTTATGGAGCTTGTTAAAATGCCAGAAGTAGGACGTGATGGTTACTATATCGGCGCTTTATGCGATGAAGCTTTAAGTGATGTCTATCGTTTAACAATCAAAAAGAGAAAAGAAGCACATGTCGATACAACGTACGAATCAAAATCGCTTAAATCACATTTGAAAATAGCCGATAAATTATATGTAAAATTTTGTGTATGTATCGGTGAGGACGAGCTTTCTAATGGTACTATTTGGATAAAAGACTTAGAAAGTAAAGAAGAAAAAACAATAAAAATAGAGAACTTTTAAGGAGCAATACATTGGATTATGGCATAAAAACTTGGGGAAATGATAACTTTTTTATTGAAGATGGTAAGGTAAAAGTTAATACAGGATGTGAACCTTCTATCATTGAGATTATTCAAGAGATACGAAAAGATGGTATTAGAGGTCCTATTTTACTTAGATTCCCGCATTTAATCCATAAGCAGATTCGTATGATTTATAAAAGTTTTGCTGATGCTAAAAAGGAATTTAGTTACGAGGGAAACTTTAATGCTGTTTATCCTCTCAAAGTCAATCAATTCCCAAATTTTGTGAAAAATCTTGTAGCGCTTGGTCATAAATATAACTATGGGCTTGAAGCAGGCAGTAAAGCCGAGCTTATTTTAGCTATGGCATACAATAATCAAACGGCTCCTATCACCGTCAATGGTTTTAAAGACAATGAAATGATATCTTTAGGCTTTATCGCTTCAGAGATGGGATATAACATCACGTTGACCATAGAAGGACTTAACGAGCTTGAAAGCATTATCAACATAGCTAAAGATAGGTTTGGATGTGTTCCCAATATCGGTCTTCGTATCAGACTTCATAGTTCTGGTATTGGTATCTGGGCAAAAAGTGGTGGTATCAATTCTAAATTTGGTTTGACTTCAACAGAGCTTTTAGAAGCGGTCAATATGATTAGAGATGCAAATTTGCTTGATAAATTTACGATGATTCATTTTCACATCGGTTCTCAAATAACAGATATTGCACCCCTTAAAAAAGCGCTTAGGGAAGCTGGAAATATCTATGCGGAACTTTGTAAAATGGGTGCAACTAATCTTAGGGCTATCAATCTTGGCGGTGGTTTGGCCGTAGAATACTCTCAGCACAAAACGACACTTCATAAAAATTATACCCTTAGTGAGTATGCTAATGATGTTGTTTATCTTCTTAAAGATATTGCCAATCAAAAAAACGTTTCTGAACCAGACATTTTTATAGAATCTGGTCGTTTTGTAGCCGCCCATCATGCCGTTTTAGTAGCTCCTGTGTTGGAACTTTTTTCACAAGAGTATACGGATCAAAAACTGAGATTAAAAGAGGTAAATCCGCCTCTTATACAAGAACTTTTCGACCTTTATGGCACCATAAATCGTAAAAATGCCATTGAGTTTTTACATGATAGTATCGATCATATGGAATCTCTTTTAACCTTGTTTGATTTGGGTTATATTGATTTACAAGATAGGTCTAATACTGAAATTTTAGTAAATTTGATTATTAAAAAAGCAGTTGGATTAGTTTCGGATAAAAAATTTAGTGAAATATTGGATATTCAAGATAGAGTTCAAGAACGCTATTTGGTCAACTTTTCACTCTTTCAAAGCTTACCAGACTTTTGGGGAATTGGTCAAACCTTCCCTGTTATGCCTCTTGATAGGTTAGATGAAACGCCTACTCGCTCCGCTTCATTGTGGGATATCACCTGTGATAGCGATGGAGAGATAGGTTTTAATACTGAAACACCTCTCTTTTTGCATGACGTAGATATCAAAAATCGTGACTATTTTTTAGGTTTTTTCTTAGTGGGTGCTTATCAAGAAGTCTTAGGCATGAAACACAATCTTTTTACCCATCCAACGGAGGCTACGGTTATCATTGATGATGATGGTTATAAAATAGAAAATATGCTTGAATCACAAAGTATTATCGATATTTTGGAAGATTTAGATTATGACATTAAAGAAGTTCAAGAAAATCTTAATGAAAAAATTGAAAAATCAACACTGATTACGGATAAAGAAAGAAAACATATTTTAGGTGAAATTTATTTATTTTTAAATGACAATGGTTACTTAAAGACAATTAACAATGAGGACACTCAAGAATGAGTACAATTTCTATTTGGGGACAACTTAAAGAGGATTTTTCACAGCCAATATTGAATGATCCCGCACTTAATTCTAAGATAGAGCTTTTTTTTAATTACCCAGGTGTTTGGGCATTGGTTAATTATCGATTTGCACATGCTTTACATGTAAGAGGTTTAAAAGTTTTAGCGCGTGCTATCATGGGAATTTCTCAGATTATCACCAATATTGATATCCATCCTGCTTGTACTATTGGAAGAAGAGTTTTTTTAGACCATGCTTTTGGTGTCGTGGTGGGAGAAACTGCTATTATTGGGGATGATGTACTTATCTATCAAGGGGTAACACTTGGAGGTGTTAATCTTGATAAAGGCGTAAAGCGTCACCCTACTATTGGTAATAAAACTGTTATAGGATCAGGTGCTAAGATACTAGGCGATATAACGATAGGCGAAAATTGTCGTATTGGTTCTAATTCTGTGGTTGTCAAAGATATACCTGATGATTCAACGGCTGTTGGTATTCCTGCACGGATTATTGAAAAGGGTAGAGATAAAAACCCTATGGCACATAATAAAATTCCAGATATCAATAAAGAGCTTTTTATCTATTTGTTCAAGCGTATTAAAATTCTTGAAGAAATTATTCAAAAAGAGCATGATGGTACTAAAACCAAAGATGATGAGTTAGAGTTGATTTATAAATCGTATCTTGAATCGGTGAAAGAGTAAAAAAACACGATTTTTTAGGTATAATCAACGCGATATTTTTATAGGGGAAATCTATGTTGTCTAAAAGAATTCAAGTTTTGTCGCCCTCTCTTACGATGGCAATTACTGCCTTGGCGAGAGACTTAAAAGCCAGTGGAAGAGATGTACTTAGTTTTTCAGCAGGTGAGCCTGATTTTGATACACCACAAGTGGTGAAAGATGCAGCTATTCAAGCAATTAATAGTGGTTTTTCTAAATACACTGCAGTAGCTGGTACACCTGAAGTTTTAAAAGCCATAGCTGGTAAACTTAAACGTGAAAATAATCTTGAATACAAACCATCAGATATCGTTGTAAATGTTGGGGCAAAGCACTCTTTGTTTAATATCTTTCAAGCGATTATTGATGAGGGTGATGAAGTTATTATCCCTTCTCCTTATTGGGTTACTTATCCTGAAATAGTACTTTATAGTGGTGGTAAGCCTATTTTTGTTGATACCGATGAAAAAAGTGGTTTTAAAATAACACCAGAACAACTTAAAAATGCTATTACACCAAAAACAAAAGTTTTACTGATTAATACACCTTCTAATCCAACAGGTTCCATTTATAGTAAAGCGGAACTAACTGCTTTAGCTGAAGTACTTAAGGGTACTAATATTTTAGTTGTTTCTGATGAAATGTATGAAAAAATTATCTTTGATGGTAAAGTTTTTACTTCTGTTGCCTCTATCAGTGATGATATGTATAAAAGAACGATTACAGTTAATGGTCTTAGCAAATCTGTTTCTATGACAGGATGGAGATTTGGCTACATGGCGTGTCCTATTAAAGAAATTACTGAAGCCATTGTTGATTTTCAAGGTCAAAGTACTTCCAATATTAATTCTATTACACAAAAAGCAGCTATTCCGGCACTTGATGGTTTAGCAGATGCTGATATTGAGGTAATGAGAATAGAATTTGAAAAAAGAAGAAATATTGCACATAAGATGATCAATGAT
>JAFLKZ010000142.1 GCA_019162915.1 Campylobacteraceae bacterium | reverse complement strand
ATGGCGTTCTTATTGCTGATGGTCCATTAGCGGGCATTACAGGTCGTGCAATATTTGTTATCAATGCAAGTGGTAAAGTAACCTACAAAGACATCTGTGAAGAAATCACAGAAGAGCCAAACTACGAAGGTGCTCTTAAAGCTATCAAAGAAGCAACTGGCACTAGCTGTTGTGGAACGTGTCATTAATTAACTCTTTTTTAGGCTATCGCAAAGATAGCCTTTTCTTCTTTTAGGATTCTCATGTTCTCAAACTGGTACACCAAATTTTCATCCCAACCGCATCAGCCATTTTTTGCCAGTGGCATTATTTTTTTAGTTGTGTATATGTCACTTCTTTTGGGCATCTACTCCAATAAAATTTTCATCCTAGGCAGTATTGTCGATTTTCATGTTTATCCTATGCTTTTTATCATCTTCACGCAATTCTTTTTAGGATTTTTACTCGTGGTATTTCCACGATTTTTAATGCAAGCAGCCATCGTCCCTAAAGTGTATATGCGACATTTTTTTATCTATCTTTTTGGGGCAACTCTCTTTTTTATCTCACTTTTTATCGCACCCAACTTACAACTTCTCTCCATGCTCATTTTACTTTTTGCACAAGGCTTAAGCTTTTATCAACTCTTAGGCATTCAGAAAAAAAGTTTAATGAAAGACAAAAATGATACCCAATGGATACTCATCACTTTTGCATCAGGTCTAGTAGCCCATCTCCTTTTTGTTATCTCTTTTTTGGCACCACATTTAGCATTTAGCCTACAACAGTTTGCCATTAACATAGGATTTTATCTCTACTTATTTGCTCTTATTTTCACGGTTAGCCAAAGGATGATTCCCCAATTTACAGGCTTTAAAATCGAGAACTACGTCATCAATAAAACAAAATATATGATGGAAATGGTGTATGGGTTGCTGGTCTTAAAAGTTGTTTTACTTTTAAGCGATAACGAATCGCTGAACATCCTTGCAGATTTACCACTTTTTCTCTTTTTTACCAGAGAACTCTTAAAATGGAAACTCTCTTTTAGAAATGTGCCTGCGATTATCTGGGTGCTTTATCTTGCTCTCCTTTGGATACCCATAGGATTTTTATTTTCAACACTTATCTCGTTATCGCAACTTTTAGGAATGACCTCTTTTTTCTTTGAAAAAGTCATTATCCATACATTTGCGCTAGGGTATTTTACAACGATGCTGGTAGGTTTTGGAACAAGGGTTGTGCTAGGACACTCTGGTCGCACACCTACGGCAGATAAGATAGCCATTGTGATGTTTATCTTTTTACAAGTGGTAATTATCGTGAGAATTTTTGCTTCGATTGCGTCTAATTTTGGTTTTGATTATATTTTTTGGATAAACCATAGCGCACTTTTATTAATTTTAGCCTTGCTTGCATGGTCAATCAAGTATCTATGGATTTTAATCAAAGGTACTTGAGTTTAACTCACTTGTGCCTTTTTTTCAACTTCCGCCATCTCGTTAAAAGCCTTTTTGAGAGCTTCAACGAGAGGCGGAGAAAAGGCATCTTGTTCTCTAACGCCTAGTAACATCGTGGCAATGCTTTCATTTTGAAACAAAGGCAAATCAAACTTTTTAGCTCTTACCATCACTTGCAAAATAACTCTTGCATCTTCGCTCGTTGATTTTAGTGTTTGCATCGCTTGATACTGTTTAATCATAGTGTAATCACTCCACAAAATCTTCCCGTTGTTTTATCTCTACGGTAAGAAAAATAATCCTTATCGCAACACGTACAAATCGGAGAAATTTCAATCGCTTCTTCTCTAATGCCAAGGGCTAAAAAGTCTTCTTTATTGGCACTTTGCAAATCTAAAAAATAACGGCCATGCTTTACATGTAAACATTTTTCTAATCCCACCGTTGCTTCTATCCCCACTTCATAACAACACTTTTGGATAGAAGGTCCCATAAAAACTTGCATATCTTCTATCTTTGAGCCAAAGACTTCTTGCATCTTAGCAATAGTTTTTTGCCCTACATGTAAAGCACTTCCCGCTCTTCCTGCGTGCGCAACACCGATGATATGTCGAACCCTATCATAAAAAAGAATAGGAATACAATCTGCCACCATCACGACTAATCCGATATCCTCTTGCGCACAAATCAGCGCATCACACGAGGGATATTCATCGCCTTTGGAGACAACAACTACCTCATCACCATGCACTTGATTCATAAAAACAAGATTTGAAACGCCTAATTGTTTTTTTAAAATAGCTCTATTTTCTTTTACATGTAAAGCATTATCGTTTACATGTAAACCCACATTGAGTGAATCAAAAGGGACTTGACTCACCCCTCCAAAACGTGTAGTAAAAAGTTTTTGCATTGGGTTAGTAAGTTGCCATGATACGTTCAACCGTATTCCAATCCATCGGCTGATTGCCTTTGAACATGTGGTAGATATAACGTGCAAACATATCTGTTTCAATGTTCACTTTTTGCCCGATTTTGTACGCTTTAAAAAGTGTTTTTTCTAATGTGTGTGGAATGATGGTGAGACGAAATTCATTTTTAGTGACATCATTGACGGTCAAACTCACACCATCGATAGCAACACTTCCCTTGGGAATAACAAATTTACTAAATTCTTCTGGCAAAGAGATTAATATATCTACCCCATTTTCTTTTTTGGCGATGCTTTTTATCGTCCCTAAACAGTCAATATGTCCTTGCACCATATGTCCATCTAACTTATCACCAAGGCTTAAAGCTGGCTCTATATGAACAATTTCTTGCAAGTTTTCAATGGCGATGAGTGCTCTTGTTTCAAGGGAAAGTTCTACACTAAAACCATCATCAAAAAGTTTTATAACGGTTAGACAAGCACCATTAATGGCAATGCTATCACCGATGAGAGGTTTGTACTTTGCTCTTAGTGTTAAGACGTTATTTTCATAACTCACTACATGAGCAAATTCTCGAATTAATCCTGTAAACATCACGTGCCTTTTAGTATTTTAAGAAATTTATTATAGCAATTTTCAAATTGATAGAACTGAATTACCAAAAATATAACAAAAAAGTTACCTTTAAACTTATTTAAAGAAATATACAATACAATAATTATAATTATATTAAAGGATTTATTATGAATCATTGGTCAATTTCTAAAAAAATATATATTCCCCTATTTTTAGGTCTTATTATAGGTCTTTTTTTAATTCTTCTTTTCTCCTTTTTAAGCATTAAGGATATTGAAAAAAGTGTCTATGTGAAAGAAAAAGAGACGCTTAAAGTGTATGTCACCAATCAATTAGAGGGAAAATATGACATTGCCATCACCAATGCCATCAATATTGCTGCAAATTTTTATGTGATAGATGCCCTCCTCAATAACGACCGAAACCTTGCAATCAAAGGGTTAAATGAGCTGACTAAAACCTATAAAGAAAAAACTGATTTTAAAAATATCCAGATTCACATTCATACCAAAGACATTAAAAGTTTTTTACGAGAATGGATGCCCAACAAATTTGGAGATGAACTTTCTAGTTTTAGACATACTATTAAAAAAGTTAAAGAAACCAAACAACCTCTTACTGCTATCGAAATGGGTGTAGCAGGTATGACGCTTAGAGGCGTAGCTCCTGTACTTAAAGATGGAGAATATCTAGGTTCGGTCGAATTTATCCAATCTTTTGGATCTATCGCGAACAATGCAAAAAAAGATTTGGGCGCTAGTGTTATCTTTTTAACTGATAAAAAACTTTTAGATTTAAGTGCTGGTGCTAAAGATGCACTTTTAGCTAAGGATACTGCCCTTTCTCAGAAAAAAGAATCAACGGATATGAAACTTTTTGAAGAAATTAAAAACCTTGACCTCGCTTTGCAAGGGGCAACTTTTTCTACGCCTAATTACTTTGTAGTACGAGAAGAACTCAAAGCATTTGATGGTAATAGAGCAGGTGAAGTGTTGATTGCAAAAGAGCTCAAAGCCGTTCAAGCTACTGTTAATGAAGCACAATACGTGATGATAAAACAAATTACCATTATGTCTATTATTACAATGTTTATCATGGGATTACTGGTTTTTATATTGAAAAAAGTTGTTATTAATCCTATCAAAGAATTGAAGTATAGATCTGAAAATCTTTCCAGTGGTGATGGGGACTTGACTAAGCACATGGAGATTAAAAGTCACGATGAGATAGGCCAAGCTTCTATGGAATTTAACAAATTCATCGAGAAAGTACGCGTAGCAGTGAGTACGGCTAAATCTTCAAGTAGTGAAAATGCTTCTGTTGCCAATGAGCTTAGTTCCACAGCACTTGAAGTAGGGAAAAGAGCTGAAGACACTTCTTTAATAGTCACTGAAACTAATATCATGTCAAAAAATATCAAAGATGAGCTCACTTCTTCTCTTCAAAAAGCAGAAAAATCAAAATTAGAAATTGAAAAAGCCAATGAAAAACTCATCGGAGCTAAAAATCAAATCATTAAAATGGCAACGCAAGTTCAATCTAGTGCGCAAACAGAAATCGAACTAGCACATAAAATGTCCCAACTCAGCCATGATGCAGATCAGGTTAAAGGTGTTTTAACAGTTATCTCAGATATTGCAGACCAAACCAATCTTTTAGCACTCAACGCTGCCATTGAAGCTGCACGTGCGGGAGAGCATGGACGTGGATTTGCCGTTGTTGCGGATGAAGTACGAAACCTTGCGGAGCGAACACAAAAAAGCCTTACCGAGATAAATGCAACTATCAATGTCATCGTACAAGCGATCAATGACGCAAGTGACCACATGAATAGTAACTCAAAAAATATGGAAAGCCTCACGAAAATAGCTGCAGATGTGGAAAAAAACATCAACGAGACAACCCATATCATGAATGATGCCACACAATCAAGCGAACACACCGTGCAAGATTATATTGACACTGGTAAACGCGTTGATGAAATAGCCAAAAAGATAGAAGACATCAACACTATTACGGTGAGTAATGCTAGAAGCATGGAAGAGGTGAGCAGTGCTACTGAACACCTCAGTGATTTGGCAGATCAGCTCAATAATGTCCTAGAAAATTTTAAAACTTGAAAAAACTATAAAAGGCTCTCGCTTTTGCTTGAGCCTCTTCTAATGTTATCACTTCAAATTTCACGGTTCCCCCTGGCTTTAACTGAGAAAGCTTAAAACAATCCACACATAAGACAGAGCCTATTTTAGGATAGCCTCCTATCGTTTGTCTCTCTTTTAAAAGAACAATAGGTTCACCATGACTAGGAATTTGTACTGCTCCAAAACAGATAGGCTCCGAGAGTATACCACTGACTTTGGAAACAACTTTTTCGCCACATAAGCGATAACCCATTCTATCGCCCTCACCTTTGTAGGTGTATGGGGCGGTGAAAAAAGTATGCTGTTGTTCTTGCGAAAAAAGTTCGCTTTGGTAACCTAGAACAAGCCGTAAAGTAATTTCTTTACCATACTTTGGAATCGACTCTCTTTGAACACTTTTTCTCGCACTTGGCAACACATTATCGCACGCTAAAAAATCACCCTTGCCTAGTTTTCTACCCTCAATGCCCCCCAATCCTTCTTTGATACTAGTAGAATAACTACCATACTGCAAAGGTGTTTTGAAACCACCTTTTACTCCAATATAAGCAAAACTTCCCTGTGTTGCAAAGCCTAAAGTTAAAATATCTCCCTCTTTAAGATTGTAGGTATTCCACATGGGAACATTTTTTTCATTAATGGTGCACTTCATATCTGCTCCACAGAGTGAGAGACTTAACCTTCCTTTGACGATGAGAGAAAGACCACCAAGTGCTACTTCAATGACACTGGTATTAAAAGGATTTCCTAAAAGAAGATTGGCGTAGCCAAAAGCATATTCATCCATTGCACCACTTTGCGTCAGTCCAATGGCACTAAAACCAACCCGCCCTGCATCTTGGATACTACTTTGCACTCCCCCCTTTTGAATCAATAAACCATTCACAAAACACCGCCTAATTTTAAAAATACCTCTTTCGTGATGGCTTCAAATCGTACTAAATCGCCTACATGTAAAAGAGAAAGTCCCTCGTAAGCGCTATCAAACATTGCTGTTGGTGTTCGACCAAGTATCTTCCAACCCCCAGGACTTAGTGCCGGGTAAACCGCCGTTTGCCTATCGGCTATCGCCACACTTCCTTTGGGAACTGCCTTTCTGGGAGAAGAGAGTCGCGCCGTGCAAAGTGCTGCATCAATCTCACCTAGGTACGCAAATCCAGGAGCAAAACCAATAGCGTATACAAAATAGCTTTCCTTTACATGTAAAGCTATAATCTCTTCGACACTCAGCTTTTTTTCTTCGGCTAATATCTCCAAATCAAGTCCCACCTCTAACCCATAATATGTAGGAATGGTCACAATTTTTTGATGCTTCACATCAATTTCTTTAGCATTCTCGATAAGCAAGCGTGCTGTTTTGCAAACTTCTTCATAGCTATATTCTAAAATATCATATGTAATCATCACAGAAGCATAAGAAGGAATAATCTCCAAAAATCCTTTTATATTCGCATCTTTAAGTGCGAGATAGGCTTTTTGAACTTCTTTCGCAATTAATGGGTCTATTTTTTCTCCAAAATAAATCATAAGAGAATTATAAGAAGCAATGCAAAAGTCTAATTTCAAAGGCTATTCCTTAACATTTTGACAAGCTCAATCGCCTCTTCATTATCGCCATGCACACACAACGAATCTATTTTAAGTGCAATTCTTTTACCAGAAATCGTCTCCAATTGACCTTCATTTTTTAAAAGCTCCAAGCGTGCTTTGACCAATTCTACACTATGTAAAACAGCACCCTTTTGACTTCTTGGAACCAAAAATCCCTCATCATCGTAAGCGCGATCCGCAAATACTTCATATAAAAGTTCAATGCCAAATTCTTTGGCAATCGCTTCATAACGTGACGTATCTACTTTGGACAAAATCATCAGTTTTAAAGAAGCATCATAGCGTTTGATGGCACTCAAAACAGCTCTATAAATACGCTCATCTCTCATCATGTCG
>JAFLKZ010000147.1:5484-7069 GCA_019162915.1 Campylobacteraceae bacterium | reverse complement strand
AATCACGAGGGTTAAAGTGCTTTGTTGAAATGTTGAAGATTTTTTAGTATTGCCGCCTAAACTTTAAATGGTGGATGTGTCTCTTCAAAAGGATGGCAATAACCAACACAGCAATATTCCGGTAAGCGGCTTTGTAACTCATCCGCCAAATAACGTCCTTGAGCATTAAAGGCAACCCAATCTATAGGTTCATGCACCGATTTATAGAACCACTCTTCCCAATTGTCAAATTCTTGTTGTAAAAGCTTACTGTCACGGATTACATACCCATTTAAATCCTCTTCTATGCTTTCTAAACACATACTGGCTCCCTCGACATCCCAAAGAGAAGCATTATAATCCGCCATAACCATACAGCCGTATATTTTTTGAATTTTCTCACCACTAGCATACTCGATACTTACAGAATAAGGTCGGTCAAGTTTCAACTTTTTGGCGAGCGTTAACCCTTCTTTTTCGAATACATCCCAATCAAATGATCCATCATCCGGCAAAGGTCGATTATTGTAATGTTCTTGCCATTGTATGAACGATTGAACTATATCTTCAGAAAGCTCCAATGATTCATAAGAGAGGTTTTGACCTACTACATTTTCTCCTGCAACCGGAGGCATCCATATTCCCGTACTGCCATCATCTGCCCATACACGCAAAAGAATTTTGTTATCCATATTTCAACCTCCTTTTAAAATTTTCAAATGATGCTTTTAGGTAGATTTACCGATACTTCTCCTGCAACGCTTTCACTTTTTCGTAGCTTAGTTTTTGCGCTTCTACCATCTCATCAAACGCTAAACCTTTCATGACGGTTTTATAGAGGTTGGGTTTGTTTTTTTCCCAATTAAAAATTGTTTTATAATCAACTCCCAAATATCCTGCAATATCTCGTTTTGTCATTTTCATAATAAAAAGTGCACCTTTTTTTGATGCAATCTACTTTTTGAGTAATGATAAAACAACTATGTATTTATTCCATATTTATATCACTTAATAAGTAATTATTCTATCTATCTCTTGTATAATCGGCAATAATTCTATAAAAATTTAAAAAAAGATGGAAAATAATGGCGCAATCAATAGAACCAAATATTGCAGACTTAGCGAACGGATGGCTAAAATCTTACGAATTAGATTATAAATTAGAGCAAAACCCTTTAAATACCGAAATTGACAAAGCGCTCAATGATTATTTTTCAAAAAATGGCGGAACTGGAGCAAATCGTCCCGATGCAAAATTATTACTAGAAGACAAAAATTTAAACTTATATCCTATTCTTATTGAGTATAAAGGATATAAAGACAAACTTGTAAAACTTGACTCTAATGGACAAGTTGAAAATAGAAAAACTAAAAATGAGCCACATTTTCAAAATATAAATTCTTTTGCCGTAAATGGGGCGGTGCATTACGCGAATGCTATACTGCATCATACGAGTTACACCGATATTATCGCTATTGGGATGACGGGATACAAGGATTCAAGTGGGAAAATCCAACACGAAATTGGTGTCTATTATGTTTCAAAAAGCAATTTCGGTGTGGGGCAAAAAGTTGGAGATTTTTCTGATTTTTCTTTTTTAGCACC
>JAFLKZ010000147.1:0-5474 GCA_019162915.1 Campylobacteraceae bacterium | reverse complement strand
TCGATATCAGCTGTTTTACCATCTGCGAAAATTAATTTTGTAGAATAAGCTCCGTTTTTGATTCCTGAAATGACAACGTTTGTTTGAGGTACAGAATTTTGTTTAATACCATTTAGAATCACATAAAATTGTTGACCACCATTATTGAAAACAGTCAAATTTGATACATTTATTGAAAAAGTAAAAACTTTGAGTCTATCGCAAGAAGAAATCGATAAACTCAAAGAACAACGAGAAAAAGAGATTGATACAAGCTTGGTCAAGCTAAATAATGACATATACCAAAACGAAAAAGGTTTAGGAGAAAACGACCGTGTTTACCTCGTAGCCGCTTCTATTATTGCAACACTTGGTATTCCGGGCAAAGTAACTCCACTTGAAAAATCTGATTTGAAATCTTCTACCGAAAGCACTGACGGCGAAATTGTGGTGCGAAAAATTAAAGCCTTTTTAGATGCAAAAGAGATTCCAACAGAAAAAAAAGATTTAATCCTCAGAACGTTACAAAATACACTTTTAACTGAAAATATCAACAAAGTTGACAATGGCGAAAGTCAACTCAAAAGGGTTTTTGTCAAGATTATAGATGATTTGGGGATATATTATAAAATAGGTTTAACAACCGACTTTACAGGAAAACTTTTTAATGAGATGTACGGTTGGCTTGGCTTTTCGCAAGACAGCCTCAACGATGTGGTGCTTACCCCATCTTATGTCGCTACTCTTTTGGTAAAACTAGCAAGGGTAAACAAAGACTCGCATGTGTGGGATTTTGCCACGGGTTCAGCGGGATTGTTGGTTGCTGCCATGAATGAGATGCTCAACGATGCTAAAAGTAGTATCACTTCACCCGATGAACTCACCCAAAAAGAGATAAAAATAAAAGCCGAACAATTGCTAGGTTTAGAGTTACTTTCAAGTGTCTATATGTTGGCAATTCTCAATATGATTATGATGGGCGATGGAAGCTCAAATATCCTCAATAAAGACTCATTGAGTGATTTCGATGGAAAGTACGGTTTTGGTAAAACTGAGGATAAATTTCCTGCGGATGCTTTTGTACTAAATCCTCCGTATTCTGCCGAAGGAAATGGGATGATATTTGTGGAAAAAGCCCTTGGCATGATGAACAAAGGTTATGGTGCTATCATCATCCAAAACTCAGCAGGTTCAGGCAAAGCCAAAGAATACAATAAAAAAATATTAGAAAAACACACTCTCGTAGCTAGTATTAAAATGCCTATAGATATATTTATAGGCAAATCAAGCGTACAAACCAATGTCTATGTTTTTAAAGTAAACGAAAAGCACCATAAAGATGATATGGTGAAGTTTATCGATTTTTCTAATGATGGATATACGAGAACCAGCCGTAAAAAAGCAAGTAATAACCTAAAAGACACCGATAGGGGAAAAGAACGCTACGAAGAACTGGTAAACTTGGTGCGATTTGGGAAATCAAAACTAAATATTTTTACTGATAAAGAATATCACGAAAGCACCATAGACCCAAAAAATGGAGCCGACTGGAACCAAACCGCACCCATTGACACTAAACCGACTTTGCAAGATTTTAAAAAAACTGTAAGCGATTATTTGGCTTGGGAAGTCTCAACTATCCTCAAACAAAGAGGTGATGGGGGAAAGTAAGTACCTCACTTAACGAGAAATTGAAAAAAGTTAAGTGGGGTGAGTATAAATTGGGTGATTTGTTTGAGGTCAATTCTTACAAAAAAAGATTTGATGCAAACAAAGTTGAAGTTTTAGATAACGGAAATTATCCTTATGTTGTCAGAATGGGTTCAAACAATGGTCAAAAAGGCTATATAAACGAAGATGAACAGTTTCTAAATGAAGGCAATACAATTTCGTTTGGTCAAGATACAGCAACAATGTTTTATCAAGAAAAACCATACTTCACGGGTGATAAGATCAAAATTTTAAAGTCAAAATATGAAAGGTTCAACAAAAAAAATGCTCATTTTTTCATGTTGTCGATGACAAGAGCATTTAGCTCTTTTTCTTGGGGAGGTTCGAGTTTCAATGTTAAAATTCTTGAAAGTCAAAAAATACAACTTCCCACAAAAGACGGCAAAATCGATTTTGAATTTATGGAGAGTTTTGTAGCGGAGCTAGAAGCAGAGCCAATAGGGGAGCTAGAAGCTTATTTGGTGGCAACTGGACTAAAAAATTATACTTTAACCGATAAGGAAAAACAGGTTTTAGAAGATTTTGAAAATGGAAAGATTAAATTTAAAGAATTTAACATTGGTAAATTATTTGAAAAAATAAAGACAATAAAGTTACCTTTTAAAGCAAGTGAACTCTCAAAAGAGGCAACGGATATATGTATCCTTCCTTGTCTTACTTCTAGTTTTCAGAATCAAGGTTTAAACTATTTTGCACCTAAAGATAAGGCAACTATTTTAAAAAATGTAATTTCAATTCCTTCTAATAGTGATGTATATCGAGCGTACTTTCAATCAAGAGAGTTTACAGTTTTATCAGATGCTTATGCAATTAGTTGGATTTATGATGATGTTAAACTATCTCATAATCAGTATTTATTTACAGTTCCGTGTATCAATAAAGTAACAGATTTGCAAATATACTCATACAAAAACAAATTGGGTGGTTGGAATGTTGTAAAACATAAATACATAGAGCTTCCAATAAAAGATGATAAACCCGATTATAAAATCATGGAAACCTTTATCTCCGCTATTCAAAAACTCGTTATAAAAGATGTTGTTTTATATACGGATAAAAAATTAGCTGCTACAAAAAGTGAGGTAAATAAATGAAAGAAAGCGTTTTTCAAGATTGGTTTTATAAATGTTCATAAATGGGCAGGTGAAAGTAGCATGATAGATATATTGTGGGGATGGGTGAAATCTTTGCAGAAACCAGATTGCATTATGATCTCGATTGGTTGATTCAGCACCAAGCCATAATAGCGGAAGAGAAAAAGTATAAAGACGATCTCTTCGAAGATAGCAATATTTTAATCGATCTGTTTTGCCTCCAAGAGATAAAAGAGGTCGCTTTCGCAGTTTCACAGTTCCGATTTTTACCAAGATTATGAAGAGAGTAGCCCTCACTATATTCTCTTGTATCTGATCGATCAAAATTATTACAGAGTCAGCACGATTTTAGTACGCCATTATGCTGATAATCAAAAACTCTTAGAATCGATTATCGAACCCTTCCCTATTTATGCTGAGTATCAAAAAGCTTTAACCGACATAGAGACATTAGAAGATTTCTTGGATTATCCCGAAGCTATGAAGCTTTACGAATGGGCGGATGGCGGATTTGATATTAGCGGTGAAGCGTAAGTATAGATGAACGTTTAATAATGCCTTATTGTAAATCAAATACTGTTATTTAAACTTGACACATTACGCAAGTATAGATATGATTATGCTATCTAAACTTGCAAGGTCGCAAAATGAGCAGAATTTATGGATATTGCCGAGTCTCAACAGGTGTACAGACAACCGAAAATCAACGTAAAGAGATTCTCGATTATGTCCACACTAAAAAGATGGCTATTGATAAAATAGTTGAGATTGAAGTTTCCTCTACGAAAAACAAAAAAGACCGACTCATTGATGAAACGCTAGAACAATTAAAAAGTGGTGATATTCTCATAGTCACCAAACTAGACCGCCTCGGACGTTCTACGATTGAAGTGCTACAAATTATCGAGGATATTAAAAACAAAGGTATTCAACTTCACATCATCAAAGATGGGATTGTCGTGGACGGAAACGATACTAGCCCGATCAATCAGATGATAATCACACTTCTCACCGGATTTGCCCAAATGGAGCGGAGTTTTATCAGTGAACGAACCAAATCGGCACTGGCACAACGAAAAGCAAGCGGTGTGAAACTCGGTAGACAAAAAGGGGCAGTTGTTAAATCCAAGTACGATGAGCATTTAACCACGATCCAAGAGTTAGTCGCTAAAGATGTTTCAATCGCCAGTATCACAAAGATCATCGGAGTCGGAACGAGACAGAGCCTCACAAACTATATCCAAAGCAAGAAGATAGTTTAAATTTTCAAAAATGTTTTTACTATATCAGAGGGGGGGTCTTTCCCCAAGTCCCTACCCCGTTAAGACCCTATAGGGGAAAAATGCCAAATGAATGGTAGATTTTTGATCATTTCGGCTAAAATATTCTTTTTAATATTCATAATTTGCGAGGGAGAATGTTTTAATGGATGAATTTGTTCTACCTCCTTTACCACCAAAATTTGATTTTGACACGGTTGCAATACTCAAACAACTTTCTAAAGCACACAAGGCATTAGCCGAACTAAAAGGATTTGCCGATCAAATCCCAAATAAAGAGATACTCATCAATTCTCTTACGCTCCAAGAAGCAAAAGACAGCTCAGAAATTGAAAATATTATTACCACCCAAGATGAACTATTTGAAGCCTTAGCGAGTGAATCACACCATATTCCTGACAACATCAAAGAGGTTTTAAATTACCGCAAAGCATTGCGTTTTGGTTTTACTCAATTGCAACACCGCCAACTTTTAACGACAAACGATATTGTTGCCATTCAACAAGAACTCTCTGGCAATAATGCAGGTATTCGAAAACAAGCCGGCACTGTACTACGCAACGCTAAAACGGGTGAGGTTGTTTACACTCCTCCTCAAGATGAGGCGATGATTTATGAACTGCTTGCCAACCTAGAAAAACAAATTAACGAGCCTGATGAACTAGACCCTTTGATTAAAATGGCAATATTGCATTATCAGTTTGAATCAATTCATCCATTTTACGATGGAAACGGTCGAACAGGGCGTATCCTCAATATCCTCTATCTTTGCCTTGAGCGCTTATTGGATGCACCAATACTCTATTTGAGCGGTTACATCATCCGAAACAAAAACGATTACTACCGCTTATTACAAGAAGTGCGAGTCAGCGACGCATGGGAAGAGTGGACTTTGTATATGCTCAAAGGCATTGAAGAGACAGCCGTTCGTACACTGGCAAAAGCCAAAGCAATTAAAGAGCTCGTGGATGAAACAGCAAATGAGGTCAAAACTAAATTGCCAAAAATCTATAAACGTGAACTCATTGATGCCATTTTTACCGAAGTCTATACCAAAACGGCTCATGTTGAAGTTGCTTTGGATGTTGAGCGGCACGCAGCAGCTAAGTACCTCAAAGAACTAGAAAAAATCGGCATACTTACTTCTCAAAAAAGATCACGTATTATTCTTTATATCAATCCTAAACTATATGCGCTATTGGGTGAGGGGATATGGTAGGAAAACTACCATATAATCTATATGTGGTAGTTTTTTTGAATATTTCTACCATATAAAATAAATATGGTAGTTTTAAACAAAATAAGTATAATTCTAAATCAGAAGAATAGCAGAGGACTTTATCTCATACAATGAGAGTCGTATTGTTGCTAATGTAGTTTTTAATGTAGG
>JAFLKZ010000070.1:3345-7203 GCA_019162915.1 Campylobacteraceae bacterium | reverse complement strand
CAATAGCCAACATGAAGAGATAGTTAGTGAAACTTGTTTTGGTCTTGTTAAAAAAGGTTTAGAAGAATTTGTAAAAGCAAATGACAACCTCAAAGTGATATCTGATGAAAATGCTATCAATATTGACAATATCAAAAAGGATCATGCCAGTGTTGATATCACACAAGTTGTCCAAGCTTTTGATAGCTTTCAGATCCAAATACTTAAAGAACTACACAATGCTGATGAAACCATTGGAAAATTAAAATTAGAAGTAGAAAGATTAGAGCGAGAATCCAACATCGACCCTCTCACTAAAGCTCATAATCGCAGAGTTTTAGTCAAAGATTTGGAAGAAATTTTGAGCTTTGGTAAAGAGAGAGACATGGATATGCATCTTGTCATGTTTGATGCTGATGATTTTAAAAAAATTAATGACTCTTTTGGGCATATTGCAGGGGATAAAACACTTATCTTCTTATCCAAACTTATCCAAAATTCACTCCGAAGAGGAACAAGAATTTATCGCTATGGCGGAGAAGAATTTGTTGTTATTTTAAATCGCACATCCTATGATGAAGCCATAAAAACAGTGGATAGAGTGATAAAAGAGACGTGTGAAAGTAAACTTCTTTACAAAGGACATGACATTCACCTTACTTTGAGTGCAGGTATCTGTTCACATGAACAAAACATGACTGCCGATGAGCTTTTAGAAAAAGCAGATAAAGCTCTTTATGCAGCAAAAGACAGTGGAAAAAATTGTTATAGGAGTGCTAAGTAATGGAAAATATCTCTATTTTTGATATCGTAACACTTTCTTTAATTCTCATTCTTGGCGTCAAAGGTATTATTAATGGATTTATTAAAGAATTTTTTGGTCTTTTAGGTATTATCGGTGGTATCTATTTAGCATCAAGATATGCCAACCAAGCAGGTATGCTTATCAATGACAACTTCTTTAACTTTGGAAATAAAGCTTCTTTGTATCTTTTTGGATTCATTGCTGTTCTTATCGTCGTGTGGATTTTGTGTATCTTTTTAGGATATCTTATCGCGCAAGCTCTTAGCATCAGTGGATTAGGTCCTATCGACAAGTTAGCGGGTTTCGTCATCGGAAGTATGAAGATTTTTCTAGTTTTTTCAGTCCTGACCGTGACACTTACTAATATCGAATTTATCAAATCTAAGCTCGAACCGTATATGGCAAAGAGTATTATGTTTCCTATTTTTGCACAAACTGGAAATTACATCGTTAAACTAGATACCAAAAATATGTTAGAGAATTTAGGTTCAGAGTCAAAAGATAAAAATAGTCAATAAATAAGAGAAAGGTAGCCTATGAATAATTTTGAAAATCTTGAGTACAACTCCTTGCTTTCAAGTTTTAAAGAGCTATTAAAAAAAAATAACCTTAAATTTACAAAACAAAGAGAAGTCGTTTTAAAAACTCTTTATGAAAAAAACGACCATTTTACGCCTGAAGATCTTTACATTTTATTGAAAGAAGACTATCCCCAGCTTAATATTGGTATTGCAACTGTTTACCGTACCCTCAATCTTTTAGAAGAATCACTGATGGCAACTTCTATCTCTTTTGGTGTTGCTGGGAAAAAATTTGAACTTGCCAATAAGCCTCATCATGATCACATGATATGTAAAACCTGTGGACTCATTATAGAGTTTCAAAATGATAAAATTGAACAGCTTCAGCTAGAAATTGCTAAAGTAAACCATTTTAAAATCACAAGCCACCTTATGCAATTGCGTGGTTTATGTAAAAAATGTTCACAACTTACTACATAAGTATAAAAGGAAAATTTTGATATTTCAAGACCAATACCAACAACAAAGAATTGAAAAGGGAAATGCGCTTAAAGCACTTGGTAAAAACCCTTATAGACATAATGTTACCAAAGATACCAGTACGCAAGAATTTTTAGAGTGCTATGAATATGTTGCCCACAGCGAGCTAAAGCGGGATGAAAACAAAAGCAATACTGTCGTAGGTAGAATCAAATTTTTACGCCATATGGGTAAAGCAGCTTTTGCTAAAATAGAAGATGAACACGGTATGTTACAAATTTATTTTAGTCGAGAATCTATTGGTGAAGAATGGTTTGAAGATGCTAAAAAACTCGTTGAAGTAGGTGATATCATTAGTGTTACAGGCTTTCCTTTTGTCACTAAAACAGGTGAATTATCTTTACATGTAAAGGAACTTGCAGTCGCTACCAAATCCATCATTCCTTTGCCTGAAAAATTCCATGGACTTCAAGATAAAGAACTTAGATATCGTAAACGCTATCTTGATATGATTATGAATGCTGATGTGCGAAAAACTTTTAAAATTAGAAGTAAAATTGTCAGCGAAATACGTCACTTTTTTGAAGAGCGTGACTTTTTAGAAGTAGAAACACCTATGATGCACCCTATTGCAGGGGGAGCTAATGCTAAACCTTTCGTAACACACCACAATGCTTTGGGAGTTGATAGGTTTTTAAGAATTGCGCCTGAACTCTATCTTAAACGCCTTGTTGTCGGTGGATTTGAAGCAGTTTTTGAAATTAATCGTAACTTCAGAAATGAGGGCATGGACCAAACCCATAACCCAGAATTTACGATGATAGAGTTTTATTGGGCCTATCATAACTACCATGATTTGATGCGATTAACCGAAGAGATGTTTGATGTGCTTCTTAAAAAACTTAAACTTCCTAAAAAACTTCCTTACGGTGAAATAGAAATAGATTTTTCAAAACCATTTCTAAAAATTTCTTTTAGCGATGCACTGGTTGAAATTGGTGGCGTTCCTAGAGAAATTTTAGATGACAATGCGGGTATGGTTGCCTACATCAAATCAAAAGGCTTCAGCGTTGATGAAAAACTAGGACATGGAAAACTCTACGAAGAGTTATTTGATCTTTTTGTAGAAGAAAAGCTAGTTAACCCTACTTTTATTATCGATTATCCTATTGAAATTAGTCCACTTGCACGTCGCAATGAAGAAAAGCCTGATATTGCTGAACGATTTGAACTTTTCATTGCAGGGCGTGAAATTGCCAATGGATTCAACGAATTAAATGACCCTATCGACCAATATGAGCGTTTTGCAAAACAACTTCAAGCTAAAAATGCAGGCGATGATGAAGCGCATGAAATGGATGAAGATTATGTTCAAGCACTTGGGTATGGATTACCACCTACTGCGGGGCAAGGGCTTGGGATTGACAGATTGACGATGTTACTTACGAATGAACAGTCAATTAAAGATGTTATCTTATTCCCAGCTATGAAACCATTAAATGAAAATGATGAACTAACAATAAAAGAAAACGAGGAATTAAAATGAGTATTTTAAAAAATGTAGATCCTGCAGTTTATGATTTAATAGAAAAAGAGTTACACAGACAAAGTGACCACCTTGAGATGATTGCTAGTGAAAACTTTACGTATCCTGCCGTTATGGAAGCTATGGGAAGTGTTTTTACTAACAAATATGCAGAAGGCTATCCTAATAAAAGATATTATGGCGGATGTGAATTTGCGGATAAAGTGGAGCAACTAGCAATTGATAGAGCTTGTGAACTTTTTGGCTGCACCTATGCCAATGTTCAACCAAATTCAGGAAGTCAAGCTAACCAAGGTGTTTATCAAGCACTTTTAAATCCATTTGACAAAATTTTAGGTATGGATTTGAGCCATGGTGGACATCTCACACATGGGTCAAAGGTAAGTAGTTCAGGAAAAACTTATGCTAGTTTCTTTTATGGTGTGGAACTCGATGGTCGCATTAATTACGAAAAAGTAAGAGAAATAGCCCATATGGTGTAGTCGATGTACCGCTCCGAAACTCGATGAAGAAGAGATCGAGGCTTA
>JAFLKZ010000070.1:0-3335 GCA_019162915.1 Campylobacteraceae bacterium | reverse complement strand
AGGTGCCTATCTTTTTGCAGATATCGCGCATATCGCAGGTCTTGTCGTTGCAGGACTTCATCCAAGTCCATTCCCTCATTGTGATATCGTAGCCAGTACAACCCATAAAACGCTTAGAGGTCCAAGGGGTGGAATAATTCTTACGAATAATGAAGAAATCGCTAAAAAAGTTAATAGTGCCATTTTCCCAGGTATTCAAGGTGGTCCATTGATGCATGTTATCGCTGCTAAAGCGGTTGGATTTGCTGAAAATCTGAAACCTTCATGGATTGAGTATGCCAAAGATGTCAAGATTAATGCTAGCGTATTAGCTGATGTTCTCATTAAAAGAGGATATGACATCGTGAGTGGTGGAACAGATAACCATCTCGTTCTTGTCTCATTTTTAAATAAAGAATTTAGTGGAAAAGAAGCGGATCTGGCTCTTGGACGTGCTGGCATTACAGTGAACAAAAACACTGTCCCAGGAGAGACAAGAAGTCCTTTCGTCACTAGTGGTGTAAGAATTGGCTCACCTGCTCTTACTGCGAGAGGAATGAAAGCCAAAGAATTTGAAATCATCGCCAATAAAATTGCGGATGTACTCGATAATATCAATGACGAGGCACTACACCTTAAAATCAAAGATGAGATGAAAGTACTCGCACAAGACTTTATCATTTATGACAGACCAACTTATTAGGAAGCTTACATGTACAATATAGATGTTTCTCTCATCAAAATGGTAACCGATCACTACTGGATTAAACGAGATAGCGTTGTCCAGAAGCTTGATGTTGGTGGGCGAGTCTTTTTTGATAAATTTGAACGGATTAATGAAACGCTGAGCAATTCTGTTATCAGAGACCATTTAGAGGGGAAAATCACTGTTGCTCACTCTCTTATTAACCGTTTTGATAAAGTTGAAAATATTGTTTTTGATTATAATGGAAGAAATACAGAGAAATTTTGGCATAGGGCACAGCTTTTGCTTAGAGAAGAGGGATTCCTCAATTTTACTGCCTATAAAAGTAAAACAGAAGGTCATTTACATTTGTATGTTCATAAAGGGCATACAACGTTGCAAGAGGGTTATCAGATAGCAAAAATGCTCTCCATGAAACTCTCCCAAAAACTTCCACGTGAATGGAAGATGTTTCCAAGTCAAGAGATTCCCAAAGAGTTTAATATTTTGGCGCTTCCATATGACTTGTACCAAAAAGAGCGAGGTGCTTCTTGGGCGAAGCACATGTAATTTTTTCGCATTACCGTAATTCCTAAGGAGATACCATGGAAAATAGTAGAAATGAACTCAGTGATATTGTATTAGAAAAAGGTGACAATAAAACTTTGAAAGTAAAACGCCTCCTTATTTTGGTTGCTTTTTTAATTCTTGTATTTTTAGTTGCGCTTGCAAGTATGAAAATGCTCAATAAAGATCAAGGAAAAGATACTTCAAAGTTAATTTTACCACCAGAGCCTACTTCTCAAGAAGCACAGATTCCTAAAGATGATCAACTCTTTAAGCAAGTTCCAATTATCGAAGAAAATCCTAAAAAAGATAATTTTGAAGATATGATTAAAACGCTTAAAGAAAAAGAAATACAAAAGCAAGAAGAGACAAAAATAAAAGAACCAGCAACGACTACTAAAACTGAAGTCCCAAAAGGGATTGAAACAAAACCTAAAGAAGCTACTCCAGCTACACCTAAAAAAGAGGTAGTAAAACCTAAAGAAACTACTCCTGCACATAGTAGCAATGTAGAAGCAGGCGTTTACGTTCAAGTAGGAGCAGTCACAACGGCGCCAGAACAAAAAGTTCTAAACGACATTAAATCAAAAGGATTTGAGTACAAAATCTATCCTACGGTTATCAATGGTAACAATGTCACCAAAATTTTGATAGGGCCTTATGCAAGTTCAGCCGAAGCAGAAAATGCATTGGCAACTATACGCTCAAGCATCAATAAAAATGCTTTTATTTATAGGATAAAATAATTTGTTAACTTCTAAAAAATTACTATTTGACCAGCTTACCCCTATTACTATTTTCGCAAAATTGCAGACTTATTTTAAGGGTGAGCTTACTTTTTTATTTGAAAGTGCTATCAACAATTCTGAGGGAAATTTTAGTTTTCTTTTCATTGGAGCAAGAGAGCGTATCATCCATAAAGATGAAAAAAGCTTTTATACTGATGAAAATGGTACAACCCTAGAAATAGAAAAAAATCCTTTTGCTTTTTTAAAAAAAAGATATGCCACACTTGATAAAGAAGTTTATAAAAAACATGTGCAAGATTTAGGAGTTGGCTTTGTTGATGGATTTATTGGCTATATAGGTTACGATGCCGTTAAGATGTTTGAACCTCGCCTAAAATCTCACATGGACCATCTTAAAGACGATATCAACATCCCTGATCTTGATTTAATGCGTCCTAAATTAGTTTGTACTTTTTCACACAAATCAAACACCCTCACCCTCCTCACTTTTGTCGATGAGATAGCACAACAGATGGATGATATTGAGCTTTGTTTAAAGGAACCTCATGTCTACATTCCTATCCAAAAAAGCTATATCGATACGACAAAAGGCTCTTTCGCTTTTAGTAAAGAGAAATTTTTTGACATGGTGGCAGAATCTAAAGAGATGATTTGCAGTGGAGATGTCTTCCAGATTTTAATGTCTAATCGCTTCACCCAATATGCGCATATCGATCGACTTAGCTTTTATCGTATTTTGAGAAATAAAAACCCCTCTCCTTATATGTTTTTACTCTCCTACAAAGATTTTGCGATCATCGGTAGTTCACCTGAAGTGATGATAGGACTTAAAGATGGACATATTATTCTACGTCCGATTGCGGGAACACGTAAAAGAGGAAGTACCTACGAAAAAGACCAAGCGTATGAAGTAGAACTTTTGGCGGATGAAAAAGAGCGAGCGGAGCATCTGATGCTCATTGATTTAGGGAGAAATGACCTTGGTCGTGTCGCCAAAGTAGGCAGTGTTAAAGTGAAAGATATGATGAGAGTTGAGCGTTACTCTCATGTCATGCACCTTGTCAGTGATATTGGTGCCGTGCTTGATGACAAATATGATATGTTTGATCTTTTTGCCGCTACTTTCACCGCGGGGACGATGACAGGAACACCAAAAATTCGAGCCATGGAACTCATTAGCGATTTTGAGGGCATAAAGCGTAGTTTCTATAGTGGCGCTGTTGGATATTTTGGATTTGATGGCAATATGGACAGTGGCATTATTATCCGAACGGCATATCTCGATGATGAGAAAATCATTTTTCAAGCGGGTGCTGGCATTGTTGCCGATAGTAAACCTGAACTTGAATACCTAG
>JAFLKZ010000082.1:3157-7339 GCA_019162915.1 Campylobacteraceae bacterium | reverse complement strand
GGTGAGCCCATACCGTTAAAAATCTCGATATTTTGCACTTCTTTTTCTTTTTGTAAAATAGAGACAACACAATCATTGACTTTTTTGGTCTCTAAAAAAGAACTACCACTCGGTAAATCAACGTAAATTGAAAAAGTATCCGTACTTTTACCAGGAAGCATCTTTGCCAAAACCATTTTCGTAGGGAACATCAGCAATGAAGCAATAAAAGCCAATAGTGTGATAAGCAAAACCATATTTTTCTTCGATTTTGACATCAAAATAGTGTAGATAAACTGTTCAAATTTCTCCATTTTAAAGCTCCTCTTTGTGACGAGGTTTTTTGAGAAATTTTTGTGCTAAATAGGGCGTAAAAATGTAAGCAATCAACAATGAAGCCAGCAATGCTACGGGGACATTTAAAGGGATAGGCTTCATAAATTCACCCATCATCTGCCCTACAAATGCCATAGGAACCATCGTTAAGATAATCGCAATGGTCGCAAGATTTGTAGGTGCGCCTATCTCATCGGTAGCTTCTATCAAAATCTCATCCATGGGTTTATCCTGCGAACTTTTATCATGCAAATGTCTATGGATATTTTCAATGACCACGATGACATCATCCACCAAAAGCCCTAGACTTAGCAAAAAAGCAAAAAGTGTGATACGATTAATCGTCTGACCACTAGAATAAGCGATAAAAATAGTAATCGCCAAAATAGCAGGTACGGTTAATGTCACAATCATTCCCTCTCTCCAGCCCAAAACAACAATCAACAACAACGCAATAATAACGATAGAGATAAGAAGGTGGAAAACCAGTTCATTTACCGCGCCATTAGCTCGCTCTCCATAATTGCGCGTCACGATGTACCCAATGCCCGCTTTATCCAAACTACTTTTGTTAGATTCAAGTTTTTTGAGTATATCCTCTGAAATCACCACGGCATTGGAACCTTTAAGCTTAGAAATACTCAAGGTGACTTGCTCACGAACATCGCTAAATTTTTCACCCTCACGATACGTTATCTGAGCACTTTTAAGGTTTTGGATATCATAACTTTTACTTACTTTGGCAACATCCTTGAGATAAATAGGAGAGCCCAAAGATGAAGTAATTATAAGATTTTGGATATCTTCTACTTTTTCAATCGCATTTTTAATACCAAAAACAACCAGTTTGCCCTCATTCGTTCTATTGGTGACATTGGGAGCACTAGAAGAGAGTGATTTTAGAGACATCACGATTTGTCCCATGGAGAGTTGAAAACCACTGAGTTTATCTAAATCCACTTCAATGTTGAATTGTTCTTTAAACTCACCTTTGAGCTCCGTTTTGGCAATATTTGGAATATTTCCAAATTCATTGCGAAGTTCTTCCACTTTTTGATAGAGTTCAACATTCTTTACATGTAAACTATTTTTTGAATAAAAAGCGATAGAAACGATGGGTATATCGATATCAATATCGAAGGGTCGCACCAATGGCTGAAGTGTGCCTTGCGGTAATTGATCCATATTTTGCATCACTTTATCGTAAAGCTTTAAGTTAGAAGCTTCTCTATTTTCTCCGATGTAATACATCACATTGACAACGCCAACACCATCACTCGAAATTCCATAGATATGTTCCACTCCTTTTATCTCTTTAATGCGTCGCTCAAGAGGTTTTACGATGACACGTTCTACTTCATCAGCACTAGCCCCCGGAAGTCCCACGATGATAGCGCCCCCACTAATAGAGATTTGAGGGTCTTCTTCTCTTGGCATCATTAAAAGTGCCACAAAGCCTAGCAATATCAAGGTTACACCCAAAATACTAGTCAATGGATTATGTAAAAAAGCGCGTGCTAAATACCCTGCAACGTATTTTTGTTTGTACTGTTTAGCCATTATTATTGCTCACCAAAGAGAATGACGACATACATACCAGGATAAATGTTTGACTCTTTCTTGCTAAATGAAATTTTTACTTTAAAGGTGTGGGTGAGTGGATTGGAACTAGGGATGATGGATTCTACAATGCCCTCACCTTTAAAACCAATTGAGGCAATTTCAAAAGTAACAACTTTGCCAATGACGATATCTTTAAGATTACTCTCTGCAATTTCTGTGACTATTTTTAAATTACTTAAATCAGAAAGCACAAAAGAAGGCATTCCAGACATCGCCATCTCTCCCACTTTGATATTTTTAGCAATCACAACGCTATCATTTGGCGCTTTAATTTTCAAATATTGATATTGGTTTACAATTTCTTGCTTTTTTTGTTTGGCTTGAAGGATTTGTTTTTGAGATATTTCGACCATTGTTTTGAGATTTTGTGTTGAGAGCTCAAGATTTTCCACTTCAAATTTTGAGACCATATCTTTGACAAGAAGTCTTTGGTGACGCGCAAGATTGAGGAGACTATTTTGGTATTGGTTTGTATACATTTGTGATGCAAGTTCTGCTTGAGCAATACTAAGCTCTGTTTGTGCCATAGCGCTATCGATCTCTTTTGAATCAATAACGTATAATAAATCACCTTTTTTGACGACATCGCCCTCACCAAAATGCACTTCTTTGACGTAGCCCATATATCTACTGGTGATAATTTTTTGGTTATCAGAAATCACACTGCCACTAAGTGTAAAACTTGCTCCATAAACATTTTGTAAAAAGAGTATACCAATCCATAATCCTACATGTAATCGTTTCATATCGCCTCTTTATGTGCTATTTTTTCGAGTTCAAAAATCTTTTCATTTCTACTATTTTGTATCTCTTTAAGTCTCAATACTTTAGCTATCTCTTCTGATTGCTTAATGATAACATCATTAATGGAGACGAGTTTTTCACCATAACGTGCAAAATAATTTTCATAAATGGCACGAGAGAGTTCAACTTCTTTTTTAAGACTCTCAATCTCAAATTCATAGCTTTGTATCTGCGTTTTTATCTCTTCTACATGTAAAGCTATTCCCTTTTGTGCTAGTGAGAGTTGTCCTACTGCTTTGAGATTTTCAACGCGAGCTTTTTCAACATTATTTTTGTCAACTCCACCATTAAAAAGATTCCATTTAAGCTGTAAACCCACCGTATACGCATCATGTTTAGCAAAATCATTAAAAGGCTGATTATCACTGCTTCCATAATTTACAAAAGCACCAACGGTCGGTAAAAACGCACTTTCTTGTAAAGCAATATTCATCTGACTTATCTCAAGCCCTTTGTGTGCCTTTTGAATGTCTAAATTTTGCTCTAAAATATTTTCCATATTTTGGTTTACATGTAAAGCATCTTCATAGACACCCGATATCGAAATAACTCTCTCATCAAGTAAAAAAGAGAGAAAATGATAGGCTAAGGCTCTATTTGCAGTTGCTTGATTGAGGAGGCGATTAATGTCAAAACGTCTTGCTTCCACTTCGAGTAAATCGACTTTTTTAGCGTAACCCTCTTTCATCATCTCTTTTGTCATCAGTTCTAGTTTTTCAATATTTGATTTTGTAATAGTAAGATTGGAGATAAATGCATCAAGCAAGGAGATTGAAAAAAAGCTTTTTTTAACTTCATAAACTTTCTGACTGGTCAATTGCTCACGCTCAAGTGTGCTTAAGTGCTCTAACGCTTTAGTGATACGTCCATATTGTTCGAGTTTTCCACCTGTATAGAGAGGAATTGTATACTCAAGTTGTGTTTGAAAGTTATTTCTTGCCTTGGGATAATTTAAGTCTTGTGGTTGAACACTCACAACAGAATCACCTAAAGAAGGTTGATACTTTAAAAAATCAGCAAAACCAAAATCGGCAAAACTAGCTTCTCTTGATTGAAGTTTAAAACCGAAGATATTACCCGCGTCATTTGAGCGAATAGCCAGTTGTTTCAAGTCCAAACTACCATAGTTTGATCCCGTTGCAACATGATGTTCAAGTGCTTTGATTTCTTCATTATAGCGTGCAATATTGATTTCTAAATTAGTTTTCTTAACTCTTTGTATCGCTTGTTCTAGCGTAAGACTACTCAATGATTGTGCCCATAAGCTTACATGTAAAACCACAAGCAAAGAAAATAAATATCTTGTCATGCAACCTCCAAAAATAGATAATGTTTTACATATTATCACATAGTAAATTAATAATTATTAAATATTTTGATATTTATTTTTTCTTAAAGGAAGTGTGGGTGCAAGAAATATTGCACCCTAAAAAGAATTAT
>JAFLKZ010000082.1:0-3145 GCA_019162915.1 Campylobacteraceae bacterium | reverse complement strand
CGTTTCAAGCTTATTAAGCTCTGAGATTATTTTTTTATCGATATCGGTATCAACCAAGACAACAGCCATCGCAAATTGATGTGCTCCTCGTCCTAATCTAAAGTCTGATATATTAATACCCTCTTTAGCCAATATCGTAGCAATATTAGCGATAACACCAGGAACGTCGTGGTTTTTAAAGACAATCATCTTGCCTTTTGGTTTAAAGTCAAACTTGAAGCCATTGATAGCTACAATTCTTTGTTCATTTTCCCCAAAGACTGTTCCACTCACACTTGTCACATGCTTTTCAGTGGTAAGTGTAATAGTAATCATATTTTTATAACCACTCGTACTATTGATCACGTCAAACTTAGTTTCGATACCTTTTTCAGCGGCAACAAACTGCGCATTAACATAATTAATCTTATCTTCAATCGCCTCTTTGAGTGAACCTACAATACCAAAAGTCAAAAGAGATTTAGCATAATCACTAATTTCACCCTCAACTTCAATGCGAATAGATTTGATAGCCGATTTATTGATTTGTGCTGCCATAAATCCCATTTTTTGAACTAACTCTAAATAAGGTTCTACAAATGGGGCTAAATCTTCCGCTTTAATAGGTAAATTTAACGCATTAGGATAACTCACACCTCTTGCCGCACTGATAGCTTGCTCCGCTGCTTGGATAGCAATTTTTTCTTGAGATTCAAGTGTATTGGCACCAAGATGAGGCGTAACACAAATATTTTCTAAGTCTAATAATGGATGATCAGTTGCAGGTTCATATGAAAAGACATCAATTCCGGCAAAAGCGATTTTACCACTTTTAATTCCATCATAAAGTGCTTTTTCATTATATAAAGAACCTCGCGCACAGTTAACCAGTCGCACACCATCTTTCATTTTTGCAATCTCATCGTAAGAGATCATGTCAGTAGTTTCTTTATTTTTAGGGGTATGAATAGTGATAAAATCACATGCTAAAATATCATCAAAATTTTCAGTATAACTCATGCCTAAGTCTGTCACTTTAGAAGAAGAGATATAAGGGTCATACGCAACAATTTCCATGCCAAAAGCTTTTGCACGAATGGCCACACGGCTACCGATATTTCCAAAACCTATGACGCCTAAACGCTTTTCACAAAGCTCAACGCCATACCACTTCTCTCTTTTCCATACGCGATCTAATTTAAGATGATTATTGGCATTGGTGAAACTTCTAGCTGTCCCCAAAAGATGCGCCATCGTAAGTTCAACAGCTGCAATAGTGTTCGCCGTTGGAACGTTCATAGCAATAATACCTCTTCTGCTACAACCTTCTTGGTCAACATTATCCACACCCACACCTGCTCGCACGATAGCTTGCAAATTAGTAGCAGCATTAAGAAACTTTTCATCAACATCAGTTGAACTTCGTGTAATTGCGACATCGCAATCACCAATAATACGCAACATCTCTTCTTTTGACATTGAAACCGCGTCAATAACTTCGATATCTTTTTCAGCATTTAAAAGTTCAAAACCTTTTGCGTGAATCGCATCACAGACAATAATTTTTTTTTGCTTCATAACCAAACCTCAATAATTTTTGATTTTATATCATACTTTTCAAGTTCTTGTACAACTTTTTCCAACGCTTTTAAACTTTTTTCTTCAATATAAACAACTGGTATTTTATCTTCTTTGATAACAACGTAAGAGAGATGCAAAGAAGAAAGTGTTTGAATAATGCAAAAAAGAGAATAACGATCTGCTTTATCAATGACCAACTTGAACGATTTTGGCTTTGTGCCATCAGGTCCACGAAGATCTATTTGCATAAAAAGTTCATTAACAGGGAAAACGAATTCCCTGCTATCTCTTTGCGCCATCTCTTTAATCCACACATTTTCACGTGAATTATCTTTTACTTCTTGCGGAAGAGAGGTTTCAACCTTGGCAAGTTCTACTTTAACCTCTACATTTTGGTTTAAAAGCTTATAGAGTAAAAAAGCCATACCCAAAAATAGTATTAAAAAAAACGTGCCAAGTATTTTTTTTTGCATCGCTTACTTCAATTGGTCTTTAAGAATATCTCCAAGTGTCATCTTGTCTTCTTTATTAATTTCTTGAAGCGCTTCTCTCTCTTTTAGTTTTGACAATCTTCTAACGGAGAGACGAATACGATTTTTCTTATCGTCAATAAATGTAATGGCAGCTTCTATCTCATCACCGATTTTAAGATCTGCTTCATTCACTTGACCTAAATCTTCTTTACGAATAAGTGCATCTACATTATCTTCAAGCTCAACAAAAATACCAAATTCTTTAATGTCTCTGATTTTACCATTAACGATATCACCATTTTCATGTGTTTTAGCATATTTTTGAATTGGGCTGTCTTCTAACTCTTTTTTGCTTAATGATACTTTTTCATTTTCAACATCAATTTTAACAATTTTAACTTCTATCTCATCGCCAATAGCAAATAATTCTTTGCATTTGTTGTTACGATCCCAAGAAGCATCCTCATTGTGTAGTAATCCTTCGATTCCACCAATTTTAACGAATGCACCAAAGTTAGTAATAGTTGTAATTTCACCTTTAACGATATCGCCGATTTTAAATTTTTTCATAAAATCATCAAATGGTTTTGGCAATACATTTTTCAAAGAAACACGTAGTCTTCTTTCTTTCGCATCAATCTCTATAACTTCAACATCAACGACTTGTCCCTCTTCGATGTAATCACGTGGGTGTTTGATGTTTTTGTCCCATGAAATTTCAGAAATATGCAAGAAGCCTTCGATATCATTTCCAAGATCAACAAATGCGCCATAAGGCTCGATATTACTAATCGTTACTTGGATAGAATCACCTGTTTCTAATTCGTCTTTAATCTCATCCCATGGATCTGGCATAGCCGCTTTGACGGAAAGTGAAAGATGTCTTTTGTCTTTGTCATATTTGATAGCTTTAACAGGAATAACTTCGCCTTCTTTGTAAAGTGTACCTGGGTTTACAGGACCTTTGTAGCTAATTTCACTGTAATGAACCAATCCATCAATGCCACCGACATCAACAAACATACCGTATGTTGTGATTTTTTTAATAGTACCTTCGACAACTTCATCTCTGTCGATTAATTCTTGAACGATTTCTTTACGTTTTTTTCTCT
>JAFLKZ010000014.1:6675-7396 GCA_019162915.1 Campylobacteraceae bacterium | reverse complement strand
CACCAAGAGCTACAACTTCTTTATTTTTATAGAAAAATCCATCACATGTTGCACACGTACTTACCCCTCGTCCAAATAATTCAGTTTCACCCTCAAAATTGGCACGCTTAGGCGTACTTCCTGTACAAACTATCACGCTTTTAGCATATTCTACTTTACCGCCCATTAATGCAATTTCAAACGTTCCATCGTCTTTTTTTGACACTCTTGTCACTTCATCCATAGCATGCTTAAGTCCAAATCTCATACACTGTTCTGGCCAAGAAGCCATAAAATCAAGACCGCTAAGAATTTCAGGTGAACCAGGATAATTTTCTATTTCACTACTACTCGTGATTTGACCACCAGGAAGACCTTTTTCAAACATGACAACATTTTTTAAACCACCACGAGTTGCATACAATCCAGCACTAAGTCCAGCAGGACCTCCGCCAATAATTGCTAAATCTAACATGATTTTTCCTTGTTTTTTAAGAGTGTTTCGATCTAAAATCGACAACTTTACCACTAAAATCTAATAATAATTTTTAATGGTTCAAAAGAGGTGCAAAGTAGCCAAGGAAGCTTTTAACTCCCTTGAAAAATTTCATTTATAGAAGTGAATTTACTTTATCAGCCAAAACTTGTTTTGATGATGCACCAATCATTTGGTCGACTAACTCACCATTTTTGAAAAATAGTATCGTAGGAATTGATCTAATACCATACTTGATAGCTACAT
>JAFLKZ010000014.1:1029-6665 GCA_019162915.1 Campylobacteraceae bacterium | reverse complement strand
TCTTGTTCTTCATCCGTATTGACTTTACAAATTTTTGCAATTCCGTCAAAATCACCTGCTAATTCTTCAATAACTGGTGCTATCATACGACAAGGTCCACACCAAGGAGCCCAAAAATCTACTAAGGCAACGCCCTCAGAAACCGTACTATCAAAATTCGATGCATTTAATTCTAAATATTTTCCCATTTTTTTCTCCTGAAATTTGTCATTTTTTTCTAATATATTTTTTAATTATACTCAGTATAACTTTAAAATTACCATAGCAAGAAACTTTACATCAACGAATACCTATTTAAAAAAAGTTTAGTAACTAATATTTTTTATTACCTCTATATTTTCTGGTGTCACCAAGATAGCATCTATCTCATAGTCGCAATCAACATGCTTTATTAAAAAATAATATCCAATTGTTTTAATAATTTTTGCCATTTTTGCAGGAGTAATTCTTAAAACTGGATCACTCTTTTGTGAAAACTTGACTTCACAAAAATGCAAAACATTCTCTTTCTTAGCAATAATATCTATTTCACCAAATTTAGAGTAAAAATTCTGAGTAATTATCTCATAACCTTTTTTTTGAAGATAGATAGAAGCTTTTTGCTCAGCTTCCCTACCTTGCTTCAAACTCATATTAAATTTTTACGACTCTATGCGTATCATCGCAGGAGGAATTTCAACAAACTCTAATCCTCTTAACTCTCTGAGTGCATTTTGTATATCTTTTTCTTTACATGTATGGGTTGAAAAAAGAAGTACGGCACTGTTTTCCATCAACGCATCTTGCTTTTGCAAGAAACTACTAATAGAAATCGTATGTCTACCCAAAACTTCAGATATTTTAGAAAGTACCCCTATTTTATCAGCTACTTTAACACGAATATAATATTTCGTAGCAATGTCGTCTGAATTCATCAACGTCAATCCAGCACTTTCAAGTGGTTTGATAAATCCCAGCATAGGTGAATTTTGCGTATGCCTAGCAATATCGATTAAATCAGATACAACAGCACTTGCCGTTGCACTTCCCCCTGCACCTGGTCCATAATACATCGTCTCGCCAACTCTATCACCAATAACACTAATGCCATTCATGACACCATCAACTTTAGCTATCATTTGTCCAATTGGAACAAGGGCTGGATGAACTCTCAGTTCTACTTGATTTCCACTTTTTTTAGCAATAGTAAGAAGTTTAATGTTATAACCAAATTCTTTAGCAAAAAAGATATCTTCACTGTTGATATTTTCAATACCCTCAATGAGTATCTCCTCTGGCTTAACATCGATTCCATATGCAATACTGGCTAAAATAAGCAGTTTATGCGCAGCATCAAATCCACCAACATCAAAAGTAGGGTCAGCTTCAGCGTAACCTAACGCTTGTGCTTCTTTTAGAACATCTTTGAACTCTGCTTTTTCATTCATCATTTTTGTCAAAATAAAATTACATGTACCGTTCATAATTCCTTTTATAGCTTCTATATGATTGGCGCTTAAACCCTCACGTAGTGCTTTAATAATAGGAATTCCCCCCGCAACACTTGCTTCATAACCAATAGGTGTATCGCCTGCTATATCTTTAAGTTCATATCTATGATATGCTAAAAGTGCTTTGTTAGCAGTAACTACGGGCTTTTTATTTTGTAAAGCACGCTTAACAATAACAAATGCTTCATCCACGCCACCCATTAATTCTAAAACAACATCTACTTGCGGATTTTCAAGTACATCATCAATATTATCACTAAGGGGAATATTGATATCTCTTTTTTTATTTAAGTTTTTGACAATTCCCATAATAGGAATAATTTTCTTACCACTTCTTGCTGTAATAATATCTTCATTTTCTTGTAGTATCTTAACGACATGACTTCCGACTGTTCCAACACCAATAATTCCAACTCTTATCATTTTTTAGAATCCTCTAAGCTTTTGAGGTATTTTTTAATATTACGTGCAGCTTGGCGAATTCTGTTTTCATTTTCAATCAGTGCAATTCTGACATAGCCTTCACCATTTTCACCAAAGCCAATGCCAGGGCTTACTGCGATTTTAGCTTCACTTAAAAGTTGTTTTGCAAATTCCATACTGCCTAAATGCGCAGCAACATCAGGAATTTTAGCCCAAACAAACATCGTTGATTTTGGTTTTTCCATCGGCCAACCAGCATTGACAAAACTTTCACATAATACATCTCTGCGTTTTTTATAGATAGAGCGAATCTCATCAACACAATCTTGTGGACCATCAAGTGCAACAGTCGAAGCTACTTGAATAGGGGTAAACATACCATAATCAAACCAAGATTTAATTTTTTGAAGTGCACCTACAAGCTTTTTATTTCCTACTACAAAACCAACTCTCCAGCCTGCCATATTATAACTTTTTGAAAGTGTATAGCATTCTACAGCGACGTCTTTAGCGCCCTCAACCTCAAAGATAGAAGGTGTTTCATAACCGTCAAAAGACAAATCAGCATAAGCGATATCGCTGATAATATAAAATCTCTCTTCTTTAGCATAGGCAACTAACTCTTCATAAAAAGACTTTTCAACCGTCACTGAAGTTGGATTATGAGGAAAGTTAACCACAACAAACTTTGGTTTAGGAACACATTCTTTAAATGATTGCTTGAGTTTTGCAAAAAATTTCTTTGTATCTAGTTCATAGTGTTCATTATAATCTATCCCAAACTTATGTACATTTCCACCTGCTATAATAAATGCGTGCGAGTGGATAGGATATGCGGGGTCTGGAACAATTGCCACATCTCCTGGATTAGTGATAGCTTGGGCTAGATGCACAAAGCCTTCTTTACTTCCAAGCGTCGCAACTGCTTCTGTGTTTGGGTCTAGTGTAACGCCATATTTTCGTAAATACCAACTACAAATAGCCAGTCTTAATTTATAAATACCCTTGCTTACAGAATAGCCATGTGTTCCATCTTTTTGAGCTGATTCTACTAACTTATCTATAATATGCTGAGGAGTTCTTCCATCTGGATTTCCCATCGAAAAATCGATAATATCATCCCCCGCATGTCTCGCGTTTAATTTTAGTTCATTAATTTGGGCAAATACATAACTTGGCAATCTATCTATAGTATTAAATCTAATTTCATCAAACATTTTATCTCCTTTAATGCACCCCAAAAGCATTGCTTTCAAGGCTCTATTTACTACTTGTGCTCTGCGTTATAAAATAATTCTAATCCCTATCTTTTACATGTAAAGAGAGTCCATGTTTTATATTTTCAAGCATCACGGCATCACTTATTTTGACATAAACGGAGCCATAAGGTACTTTTGTTTTAAGACTTTTAAGTGCCTCTGCAGATTTTATATCTTTTAATACATGTAAATTTTCATCAAAGAAAACAACATCAGGAAACCATTTATCTCCAGCATGAACACTAACAATCATCTCTTTCATATCTTTTACATTGACCCAATAGGGTTTTATAGGTTTGCCTAAATTGGTATTTACACCGATTTCTAGCTTTTTGGCACTTAAATATGCGTTTTGTGAATTAACATCATAAAACCAATAGTTTTCATCATTTTTAATAATGTTATTGATACTACACCCACGAAGCTCTAAAGCAGCAGCAAATGTTACGGGATCTACGATATGCTCTGTTTGAAGATATATTTCCCATACAAATCCAGAAGTATCCCGAAGGGCGTTATTGGTTAAAAAGTAGTTATATCCCATGCCTTCAAGCGATTCATTGATAATTTTTAAAAAAATAATAGGATCATTCGTTGTTCTAAAAGCAAGTTTTAAATGAACGGGTTTTTCATATAAAAGTTTCATCAAACCATTTTTTTTGAGGACAGATATCACTTTTACACTATCGATTGTTCCATTTGCTTTGACAAAATCTTCACTTTGCGCAAATAATACTTGAATAAGATTTTTTTGTGTTTCATATTTTGATTCACCGATATAACTCTTAATCTTATCGTTTAAAACCGTGTTGGCAAACAAAAAAAGAGAAAAAACGAGAATTAAAAATAGATTTTTCACCAATTCTTACCTTTATTAAGTTGTACAAAAGTCTCTTCGGAAATCTTTTTTATCGTTCCATTATCCACTAAAAATCTTGTTGAACCTTGTTCTACAAAGTCTTCAACCGTCCCATCATAAGAAAGTGTAAAATATCCATTGCCTGTTTTTATGAGTTGCTTTTTAGTCAAATCGATCGTTAAAACTTCCTCACCAGAACTTATCTTTCTACTAAAATCACTTAAAGAAATAATCCCTATCCAAATTTTTCTTTTTGGTAAAATTTGAGCTATATTTTTATTATTTTGTTGGAGTATCGGACTAGCAATACTCTCATTAGCTTCTACTTTTTTCGTAATATTTTCATCAATGCTCACAATTACCGCTTCTATCGTACTATTTGAGCTATTGGTTTCTATCATTCTTTCTTCTACTTTAACGCCCAATGACTTTGCCGCCTCTTGCACAATAGGCGTACTTTGATAGCCATTGGTTGTGGTTTCAAAATTAGCTTTATCTATCAAATTAAAGAAATATGTATCTATTTTAAAAATAGATATTACGGCAAATATCCCAGATACAAAAAGTATCACTAGAAAAATCCAAGCTACTTTTTTATAACTTCTATCACTATTGGCTCTAACAAAAATTTTATCTTCATCTGTTTTACTATCAGCCCAATAGTCATAAAAGCCTTCAAGCCAATCACTCAAATCTAATTTATATTCTCTCGATAAAATTTTAACAAAACCAAGCGTATTAATCTTGCTTAACTTATCGTATTGATTGTTAACCATATATTCAAGTTGTTTCACTTCGATATGTGTTTTTTTGCAAACTTCTTGCAACCCAATCTTTTCCAATACCTTAATATCTTTATCCATTGGCAATCCTATCACACAGTACAGCAGCAGCAGCACTGACATTTAAAGAGTCAAACGCTCTCTCCATTTTGATGGAAATAATTTTATCGAGTCTATCTTTTATTTTTGGAGGAATTCCACATCCTTCGCTTCCCATCATCAAAGCTCGTTTGGGTGCAAATTTAACCTCACGCACATCAACACCACCTGAATCTGCGCCATATAGACTAAATCCAACTTGTTTAAGTTCATTAATCATATCAAGCGTTGAGGGGCATAATGCGATAGGAAGTTCAAAAGCGGCTGCACTGCTGGTTCTAATGATGGCTTCTAAGTTAAGGCTTTTCATACCACTAACAATAAGTCCATCTGCTCCAAAAGCATAAGCACTTCGCACAATAGCGCCGATATTGCCTACGTCTGTTACTTCATTGAGTATCACTAAGAAAGAGCCTTTTTTAAGTTCGTCAAAGTCACTAAGTGCTATATCTTTGATCTCCGCAATAAATCCCTGATGATTTCCTCCGTGGCTCATGGACTGTGCTTTTCGCTCATCGATAGTGCATATTTTATTCGTTACTTTGGCAATTTGTGAAAAAAGTTTTGGATCGCACTTTTTAGACAAAAAAACGGTCTCTATCCTTGAGGGATAGTTTTTTAACAGATGTAAAAAGAGTTGTTTTCCGTAAATAATCATGGCAATTATTGGATCCAAAATGGCTTAAATTAACGCAACTTATTCATAAAAATATTATTTTAAAGT
>JAFLKZ010000014.1:0-1019 GCA_019162915.1 Campylobacteraceae bacterium | reverse complement strand
CACTCTTTAATACTGAGTCCTGTAAGTTTGGAGAGAAGTTTTGCTTTTTGTTTAGGAGGTAACTCTAGGGCGAGAATATCTTCTTTCGTAATCATCTCTCCGCCTGCTTTTGCCTCAGGCTCGATAACGACAACCCATTCTCCCTTGATATTTGTTTTTTTGAAAAGCTCTTGTATCACACACGGAAAATCAAAAAATCTTTTTTCATATCTTTTAGTAGCTTCTTTGATAGCAAAAATCTTTCGATTTGGCGCAAATTGAACTAACTCTTCTATCAATTTTTCAATTCGATGGGGAGATTCATATAAAATAACAACATGCGGTGCATTTAAAACTTCAAAAAGCTCATTTTGGCGATCCATCCCTTTATGAGATAAAAATCCATAAAATAAAAATTTATGACAATCAATACCACTCGTTACATAGGCGAGTAAAGCTGCATTTGCTCCTGGTAAAACTTCATATTTGAGTTTTTTATCTTGACAAAATCGCACAAGTGTAGCTCCAGGATCACTGATTCCTGGCATTCCTGCATCGCTTAAGAAAGCAACGGTTTCATCAAAAAGGCCCATATCGATGTTTTCTAAAACGGCTTGCTCATTATGAGAATGCATAGAGATAAATTTTGTAACTTTAAATTTAAGTTGATGTTTTTTAGAGAGTAATGTAAGAAGTTTTTTAGTAATTCGTGTATCTTCACAAAAAAGTGTGACACACTCAGTAAGAAGTTTAAGGCTTCTTACTGAGATGTCATCTAGATTTCCTATCGGTGTAGGAATAAAGTATACCAAGGTATTTTAAGAGAAAATTATTTTAAACTATATTTTTTCTTAAACTTCTCAACACGACCCGCTGCATCAACAATCTTCTCACTGCCCGTGAAGAAAGGATGACATGAGCTACAAATATCGATTCTAAGCTCTGCTTTGTTAGACATAGTTGCAAAACTATTTCCACAAGCACACGTTACTACACACGCTACATATTCTGGGTGAATATCTTTTTTCATATCGTTTTTC
>JAFLKZ010000112.1:5218-7565 GCA_019162915.1 Campylobacteraceae bacterium | reverse complement strand
CTTCCACATTTTCGACTATTTTATTTTTTCCTGCGATAATGAGTACTTTTTTAGGCCCAAATATTTGAGCGGCAACACGGTTACCACTACCATCAGCATTGACTAAAGCACCATCTTTGGTCAGTGCATTAGTTCCACAAATATACAAATCACTCAGTATTCCTTGTCGTCTTCTATGGGTATTTTCTTCCATACTAATACCTTTTTCATATTGATTGAAAAGGGTAATATCTTGAAGCGAGGTCACATATTCTAGTAAACCAATCTGCGCTACACTCGTTGAACCACCAAGACCCACACGCATACCTGGTTTTATAAAGCTCATGGCAACACCCATTGCTTCTTCTTTATTAGAGACAAAAATAACTTCAAACCCATGCTTCTTAAAAACTTTTTTGAGTGCTTCCATGACTTAGTATCCTTATGATAAATGTGCCAAAATTATAGCAGACTTTATGGGGTAAAAAAGTTACATTTTATTGTTTAAAAAAGGTTAATAACTATTTTTTATCTTACTTTTCAAATGAACGCCTTACAATGAAGCCATAATACAATCACAAGGAGAAATATATGAGAAAATCAATTCGTAATACTTTTGCTATCTGTGCAACAACAGCGCTTTTAAGCGTTTCGGCACAAGCAGTTGAGTTTATCAACATTCTTACAGGCGGTACAAGTGGTATTTATTATCCACTAGGTGTCTCTTTATCTCAGATTTACAGTAAAGCAATGCCTGATGCTAAAACTGCCGTTCAAGCAACCAAAGCGAGTATTGAAAACCTCAACTTATTGCAAGCTGACCGTGGAGAAGCGGCTATTTCTTTGGGTGATTCTTTTTCTGATGCCTATAAAGGTGATCCAGATGCTGGCTTTAAAGCACCACTTACCAAACTTAGAACTATCGCCGCACTTTATCCAAACTATATCCATTTTGTAGCTGCTGCAGATTCAGGCATTAAATCATTTGCCGATATCAAAGGTAAACGTATCTCAGTTGGTGCTCCAAAATCAGGAACACAACTCAACTCACAAAAGATATTAGAAGCTGCAGGTATTAGTTACAAAGATTTTTCAAAAGTAGAATATCTTTCTTATGCTGAGTCTGTGGAATTGATGAAAAATCGTCAACTTGATGTCACTTTACTCTCTTCAGGTGCAGGCGTTGCGGCACTTCGTGATTTAGCAGTATCTCAAAAAGTTGTTTTCCTCTCTATTCCTGCGGATATTGTTGCTAAAATCAACGATCCAGCGTATGAAGTAGGCATTATCCCTGCAAATACTTATGAAGGTCAAACTGCAGATGTTAACACAATTGCGGTACAAAACTTCCTCGTGACACGTGAGGGTGTTTCAACAGATACTGTTTATAAGATGACTAAATCTATGTTTGAAAATTTAGACCAAATGGTTGCCGCACACGCTGCAGCAAAAGCTATTAAAAAAGAGAATGCTATTTCTTCTCTTCCAGCACCGCTTCATCCAGGAGCTGAAAAATATTACCGTGAAGTGGGACTCATCAAATAAATATCCTATTCCCATCGACGTAGCGGTTAAAAGCCATACGTCGATTTTTTTATTAAAATTACTCTACAAGGAACTTGCGTTATGACAGATTCTCTCTCCCCCGAACATCAAGAAATATCTGATTTTGAAGAGCATGGACATCAAAGGACACTGATTGGATTAGCTGCTATTATCGCGATGATTGCAGCCTTCTCCTTTTCAGCTTACCAGATCTCTGTTGCAGCGTTCCATCCCTTTTCAAGTCTTGTCATTCGTGCTTTACATGTAAGCTTTTTACTACTGCTTATTTTTATGTTTTATCCAGCAACCGCTAAAGGAAGAACCAGCAAAAAAATTCCATGGTATGATATGCTTTTAGCACTTGTTGGTTTTAGTGTTGGCTTTTATCACCTTATTTTTGAAGGAGAGCTGATAGAGCGCTCAGGTGACCCGAGTACTGCTGATTTAGTGATTGCTACTATTGCTACGATTCTTGTCTTTGAAGCGGCGAGAAGAGTAGTGGGCTGGGCACTTACCCTCGTTTGTGGGATGTTTCTTATCTATGGCTTTTTTGGACAATACTTTACCCTTTCCATCGCACACCGTGGATTTGGATTTGACCAAATTGTGAGTCAACTTTATCTTGGTAGTGATGGTATTTTAGGAACACCTACCCTTGTATCGGCAACTTATATCTTTCTTTTTATCTTATTTGGTACTTTTCTTGAACATGCAGGTATGATTCGTCTCTTTAATGCATTAGCTCTTGGACTTGTGGGTCAAGCACAAGGTGGTCCTGCTAAAGTTGCGGTTATCTCATCGGGATTAATGGGAACTATTTCTG
>JAFLKZ010000112.1:0-5208 GCA_019162915.1 Campylobacteraceae bacterium | reverse complement strand
TCTGTTTGGATGGCTCCAGCTCAAGAAGTTTATGAATATTTGCAAGTTAGAAAAAATGTTGTAATTTCCGAGCAACTAGTTGCCAATGTTTTAACCGTTGGACAATTTACGATTCCGCTAATGAAACGCTTTGGCTACACTCCCGTTTTTGCAGGAGCTGTTGAAGCAACTGCCTCTATGGGCGGACAAATCATGCCTCCTGTTATGGGTGCGGTGGCATTTATTATGGCTGAAACACTCAATGTTCCTTATGCCGATATCGTTATGGCAGCTATTATCCCTGCTATGCTCTATTATTTAACAGCATTTTGGATGGTGCATCTTGAAGCAGGACGGCTCAAACTTATGGGTGTGCCCAAAGATCAATGCCCAAATCCTTGGCTAGCCCTTAAAGAAAATTGGCATCTTGCACTTCCTCTTGCCGCCCTTGTCTATATGCTATTTCACGGTTTTACACCCATGTTTTCTGGTATGATGGGACTTGCCTTAACTGCCATTCTTATCCTTGGTGCCGCACTTGCAGCCCGTATCTCTAAAACGGCATTACGTTATGTATTTTGGTTCGCAATAGGCCTTGGGGCTGCTTCTTTTTCTAAATGGGGTATTATGCCTGTTCTTGGTGTTATCGCTCTTTTAGCCATCGCTAATTATTTTGTCAAAGGTGGTCTTGAAACTTTGGGCATCATGAAAATGGCACTGATTGATGGCGCAAAACAAGCTTTAGGTGTAGGTATCGCTTGTGCTATCGTAGGCGTTATTATCGGTGTTTTAACACTCACAGGAGCGGCTTCAAACTTTGCGGGATTTATTCTCGAAATTGGTGAAACAAGCGTCTTTCTTTCACTCTTTTTAACGATGATTGTGTGTCTTGTTTTAGGTATGGGAATTCCCACTATCCCTAACTACATCATCACTAGTTCTATCGCAGCCCCTGCCCTTTTGAAACTAGGTGTGCCTCTCATCGTCAGTCATATGTTTGTCTTTTACTTTGGCATCATGGCAGATTTGACACCCCCTGTTGCACTTGCCGCGTTTGCAGCAGCCTCGATTTCTAAAGCATCGGCTATGAAAACCGGATTTAAGGCAACACAAATCGCTGTTGCTGGTTTTGTTGTTCCATTTATGGCAGTTTATGACCCCGCTTTAATGCTCCAAAATGACCCAACTTTTATGGCTGTAGCGTACATAGTCGCCAAAGCAGTCCTCGCTATTTTATTGTGGGGAACAGCAGCGATCGGTTACTTATGGTCTCCACTCAATCTTATTGAACGTGTTATTGCAGCACTTGGAGCATGTGCTCTTGTCGCTGCTATTCCTATCACTGATGAAATAGGTTTTGCTACAGCTGCCTTGTTCTTTAGTTGGAATTGGTTCAAAAAATATAAACAGTGATTGCCCTTTGCCTAAGTGCTGGCGCACTCTCTACCACCCTCTCCATCCACGCTTTTACTTTAGCGTGGATGCACTCAGTAGAAAAAATACGCTGGGAAGAAGAATGGAGAATTGAGGGGAGCGAACTTCATCTACTCTCTGCCAATATCAGAGGTTTTGGGGCTGGAATGGAACCTCCTTTAGACGCTATTTTCAAAAATGGTGCATGGCACTATGACCCTAAAATCGCACCGATAAAACGCTTAACCCTTGCCCATTCTCCCTACACAAAAGGATATGAACTTTGTTTTAATGCTACATGTAAACCCTTGAGCGATTTTCTACCTAACATTGAAGAGACAACTACTATCACACTTGAGGCATGTGAACGCTAAGCTTAAAAACGGTATAATCACCAAAAATTTGCAATACTAACAAGGAAGAAAACCCTATGGGAAGAGCATTTGAATACCGAAAAGCTTCAAAACTAAAGAGATGGGGAAATATGTCTCGCGTATTTCCTCGCCTTGGTCGCGTTATCATGATGGCAGCAAAAGAGGGAGGCCCAGATCCTGAGTCCAATCCAAAACTACGTGCAGCTATCCTTAATGCCAAAGCGGAAAATATGCCTAAAGATAACATCGACGCGGCAATTAAGCGAGCAGCTGGCAAAGATGCACAAACGCTTGCAGAGACAACGTATGAGGGGAAAGGTCCTTTTGGCTCACTCTTTTTTGTTGAATGTGCGACGGACAACAATACAAGAACGGTTGCCAACATCAAAAGTGCTTTTAAAAAATCAGGCGGAGAATCGCTCAATAATGGCTCATTAGAGTTCATGTTTTCACGTAAAGCGGTTTTTGAATTTGCAAAGACCACAGATATGGACATCGAAGAGTTAGAACTTGAGCTTATCGATGCAGGACTCGAAGAAATCGAAGAAGAAGATGGCATCGTCTTAGTCTATGCTGACTACACAAACTTTGGAACCCTTGTCACTGCTTTTGAAAAACTAGGCATTGAGCTTACTAAAGCTAACCTAGAACGCATTGCCAACACGTCCATATCCTTTACACCAGAACAAATGGTCGAAATTGAGAGAATCATCGAGAAAGTCGAAGACGATGAAGATGTACAGGCTGTTTATACCAATATAGGCTAAAACTTTTTTTAGGGTGTTTACATGTAAGCACCCTAATTCTCCACTACTACAAATTATGTTATAATTTTTCAAAATAGATGAGAGGATAAGCAATGGGCTATCAAGAAGTTTTGAACACTTTAATGCAAATTAAAACTAAATACAACATCCCAGAACTCTATCTTTTTGGCTCATTTGCAAAACACCAAGAAAGTGATGACAGTGATGTTGATATTGCAGTAAGACTTGAAAAAACAGATGCATTTTTGCTCATCCGTATCATGCAAGAAGCCAAAGAAAAGCTTCATCGCAACGTCGACATTGTCCAACTGCGTGAGCGCATGAACCCCCTTCTTAAAAAAATCATTATAGAAGAAGGTGTGCGTGTCTAATCTAGAACTTGCCAAAACAATCGTTGAGCAGATGATTTTGGCATGCGAAAGAGTTATCATAAGATTTTCCTCCATTTCATCCATCAACGATTTTTAGACAACGAAGAAGGTATTGAAAAACTTGATGCAATTTGCATGCAAATCATCGCCATTGGAGAGAGTGTCAAAAACTTAGACAAAATTACTGAGAAAAAACTTCTTTCACAATACCCCGATATTGCGTGGAAAGAAGTTGCAGGAATGAGAGATATCATCAGCCATCACTATTTTGACCTCAATGTAGAGATTGTTTTTGATGTGTGTGAAAACCATATTGGAATGCTTAAAAGCACTCTTGAAATTATTAAGCAGGAGATTTCTACTACAAAAGGAAATATTTGTGGAAAATGAAAAACAACTGAGTTGTGGGATTATCATGCCTATCTCTGAAATGGATAACTACCCAAAGAATCATTGGGAAGAAATCAAAGGCATCTATACGGATGTTGCACAAAAATGTGGTTTTACAAATATTCAACTTGTCAGTGAAGATAAAGCATCAGGTGTCATACATACCAATACAATTAAAAATTTATTTGAAAATGATATTATTATCTGTGATGTAAGTGGCAAAAATCCCAACGTCATGTTTGAGCTTGGTCTTCGTATAGCCTTTGATAAACCTATTGTTATAACAAAAGATAATGAAACAAAAATTAGTTTTGATATCGCTCCTCTTAAATATCTTGAATATCCAAAAACACAACATCATGGAACAATAGAAAAATTTAAAAAAGAACTCATGGAAAGCTTACAAGCCACATTAGAAAAAAGCCCTTCTTATCTTCAAAATTTTGGTATAAATTATAGCCGTGTTGACAATAGTGAAGCTTTTATGAAAAAAATAGAATCTATAGAAAAAAATGCCCGAATGGCAATGATTTTATCTTTACAAGCGAATCAAAAACTTTCAAGCATTAGCGATTCAAAAATCTATGGAATGCCAAACAATGGTTTATTTTAAAATATTGGGCATATCGCTTGCCTGCCCAATTCAGAAAATATTGGAATTCATTACTATATTTTAATATTCCGCTACAATTATTTATATTGAATATTTACATCTGATTTTATAGTTCTGCTTGAACCAACTTCATACTGGTTTTGTTGCATATAAGCACTGCTATTTGGATTCAAGCATTGAAAGTCTATTTGATGCTCAACCCCGCTCTTTCCTACTTCTCTATCTCTCTCAAGTTTAAATACCCGACCATTCATCCTGCAAAAATCAGCTGCTCCCTCTGCACTGACCCACTATATCCATTCATCGTAAACATACTAGGACCTATTTGGACGGGCCTGCTAGCGCAGCCACTAAAACCTATAGCAACCGATAAAAGCATAATAATTTGCAAATACTGAAATCGTTTTATTTTATTCCCCTGAAATTTTAAATATTAATTCGTTTATTAATTTACCATATACATCATTGTTAAATATAGTATTGCCTTAAAGCATTTTGACTAGATAAACTTCAAACAAAGTTAGAGTCAAAAGAGAATTTTTTATGAAAGATTTGTCAGTTATTAAAAATGAACAACTCGAAAAATTTTATAAAACGATATCAAATAATATTAAACGAATTAGGCAAGAAAAAATAAGCCACAACTTGATTTAGTCTTAGAAATGGGACTAAAGTCTACTTCATTTTACAGCAAATGTGAAAATTCTAAAGACAATAATCACTTTAATTTAGAGCATATTTTTAAAATTGCGACTATTTTGGATATTGATATTGCAGAATTTTTTAGAGATATAAAAACCAAGTCAACAGATGAATAGAAGACGGCTAAAAACTATTTTAGAGAGCTTACATGTAAGCTCTCTAGCTATCCAAAAAACTATTATTATCCTAACTTCCAAACCCTAAAACTCTTACCTTTTATCTTTTTATAGCCTAACTCTTCAAATGCTTTATCTACAAATGCTCTTTGAATAGCCACGTAAGTGTATTTGTCTGTAATATCTATTTTACCGATAGCAGAGCCTTCTAATCCTACATCTTTAGTAAGTGTGCCCAGAATATCACCTGCGCGTATTTTTTGTTTTTTACCTGCGTCAATACACAATGTGACCATTTCTGGGGGATATCTTCTTTTTCCCTCAGTTGGAATAGCATCTAAATCTTTACATGTAAAGTTTATTTTAGCTTCACGGAGTTCTTCTAAAAATGATTTTTGAAAAGGTTCATAAAAAGTAATGGCTTTACCTTCTTTACCCATTCTTCCTGTTCGACCTATGCGGTGTGTGTAAATTTCCACGCTT
>JAFLKZ010000020.1:6225-7603 GCA_019162915.1 Campylobacteraceae bacterium | reverse complement strand
CAAAAGCATAACTTTGGAGCCTTTTTCAATCCCTTTTAACCTAAAAGCACGAGAAAGCACCAAAACATCATCAAATAATTTTCCATAATTAACACTAAATTCTTGCTCTAAAACTCGATAGATAAAAGCTTTTTTATCCTTATAGTTTTGACATGTGTTGATAAACATGTGAAATAGTGTATTTTCTTCTCTTCTCAAGCCACAATCCTTTAACTGTTCTAGGTCTATTTTAATATTTTATCCCTAAATTTTAACAAGAAAAATTGTTATCTTGAACGAAAAGCTTTCAAAACGAGCAAAAGTATCACTATTTGTAGAGATAAGAGCCCTACATGTAAAATGTAAACTTGTATTTGCTTGTCTAAAATGGCATAAAATTCCAATATTTTATAAAAAAGATATGACAAAACCATGCCAAAGAGATACCCTTTTTGTTTTAAAACATCCGCTAAAGAGAGTAAAGCCGTTCTTTTCAAGAGAAGTGTTTCAACGCGCACGAGATAATTCCCAAAAATAAAAGTAAGTTGATACGAAGCATAAATAAAAAGAACATTGATATAGTGATATTGAAATACTAAGAAGCTTATCACGATGAGCAAGGCTACACATTCGACCAAAAGTGTGATGCGATAAAAAACGAGAAGATTCATCATCTTCTCGTAAAATTTAGCCACCAAAAGCATACCCACTGCCAATAAAATCCCACCCAATGAAAAAATGGAGGGTTCAAGTGGCGTATAAAGTACAAAAATACTCCCAACCGAAAGTCCAAAAAAGAGTGAATTGAGAAGTTTATACCAAAGGTATGTTCTTAAGTGTAGCTTCATTAGAATTTCGCGTTAAAACCGAGCATAAAAGTTCGCTCATAGTTTAAGGGATAAACACCAAGGGGAGTCGTATCTCCTGCATCTGTAAACATGGCATTCTTTGTATCGAAAAGATTGTTCACCTTAACAAAAAACTCATAATTTTTATACATATAAGTTGCAGAAAAATCTGTTGCTGTGTACGCCTTCATTTTTCCAAAATTTCCATCAAAGTCATCAATAGCATAAGCGGATGATTTGTATGTTTCACTCAACATTAGTGTTATAGGGGCAATAGGATTGTATCCTAAGCCAATTTTTATAGTATGCGCCGAAACACCTGGCACATCTTTCCCATCAATATTTGGATATGTGCTATCTTGTTTAATCTTTGCATCTACAAAAGAATAATTTAGTACCGAAAAAAGATTGTAAGAAAAATTATATTTATCATAAAAATCAAGACCATATTTTCTCGTTTGATCAAAGTTAGTATTTTTGAATGTTGTTGCATTATAATAAATTTCATCATCAATATCATTTACAATTTTATATATCTTTCCATGTGAATA
>JAFLKZ010000020.1:0-6215 GCA_019162915.1 Campylobacteraceae bacterium | reverse complement strand
TCATCAATATCTGAATAAAATAATGAAACTTTTAATTTATTAGGATATCCAAGATAGCTATACCCTGTATTTAAAGTTTTAACCTTCATCGGCTTTATGAAAGCATTAAATTCATAATCATGTGTAAAAAAGTTGTACTTAAAAAATCTGTCAATATTGGGGGCTTGGTATGAAGTGTTTATATTAACAAATAAGGATGAAACTTTATCAATCTTGTAGTTATAGCCTACATCAAAAGCATTTAAAGATACATCGTCTTTTAGGACCATTACACTATCGTTATGCTCATATTTTACGGTTTCGTGACGAGCACCAAAACTTGTACTATGTTTTGAATCAAATGCATATTCTAGTTTTGAATAATAGGCTGTGTTATCTTTTGTAACTATATTACTAAAGGCATCTCTTTCACCATCAAACAGATCAACACCAATCAACGCTTTAAAATCTTGATTGGTAAAATTAAGCTTAGAATTATAGGATTTGTAGTTATATTGACTTTCACTTAATCCAGGTGAACTACCGCCAATTGCTTCATAACTACTTTTTTTATTTTCATCATGCCCTTGGAAATCAAATGATGTATACTCATTGATTTTATAGTTAAATCCATAGCTGAAGATATTGGTGTCGTAAGATTGTATTTTATAATCTGGACCAAAAAATCCAAATCCATAGTCTGTAGGACTTGGTATAGTGTTTGGGTTTGTATTGTATTCTAATAATGTTAGAGCATTTGCATAATTAATCTGCATTTTTGAAAAAGACTTACCAAGGTTAAATGTTAGATTTTCAACTGGAGTAAAAGTTCCTTTAAGTTCCTTATTTCTACTCCAACTCTCATCTTTAATTCCATCACTACTAATCGCCTTAAATCCATCGTGACCATAATCATCAAAATAGCCACTAAGTGAAAAATTTTCTTTTTTAATGCCTAACCCGACTGAAGCAAATTGTAAGCCATTATTTCCTACATAGGTCTTTACAGTTGCACCGTCATACCCTTTTGTAATAATATTTATCACACCTGCATTTCCACCATCTCCATATTCAACAGAACCTGAGCCTTTTATAATTTCTATTCTTTCTATACTTTCCAATGATATAGCAGAGAGAAGTTGTGAAGTCATATCGATATTGTTTAACCGTCTACCATCAACACTAATAACAATATTTTCGTAGCCTGTTCCAAGCCCATAACCACGCATATCAATTGCTTGAGAAAAAGGATTGCCATAGCTTGGCATAGTCGTTACAGAAGTTTGGGTGTTTAAAAATTCGTAGATATCTTTGGAGTGAGATTTTTGTATCTCTTTTTTGGTGTAGACTTCAGACGCAAAAGGGGCGCCAATTTCAGCAACTTTGATCTTCTTTGAGACCACTAAGACAGGGGTTTGTTCGAGTAAAAGTGTTTCTTCTTCACTTGGTGCGTACTCTTTTGGAGTTATTTTAGCTTCATTATCAACTATACTTTGCGCTTCTCCCGCTAAAGTAACTGTTGCATTTAAAGCTAATATTGCAGCAAGACTGAAATACTTTCCTCTAAATCCTTTAGGACATTTCATATATTGTTCTCCTTAAAATTTTGGAAATAGATTCTACAAAAAATCCCCTTAAGGATTTAATCTCTATAATATCACTTTGACAAACGACTAAGAGTCAACCAAGGGGTATAATGAATCAAAAGACATTAAAGATTATTTTTCTAAGCTATCTTGTTGTCGTTTTTATTGGGGCTATTTTACTTATGCTGCCATTTGCGCACATAGGGGCACTCACATTTATGGATGCTTTATTTACATCAACTTCTGCAACATGCGTGACAGGACTTGTGGTTAAGATAACGCCTGAAGATTTTACTTTTTTTGGGCAATTTGTCATCTTACTGCTGATGCAAGTTGGTGGTGTTGGATATATGAGTATCGTGACACTTTTCTTTTTATTTATGCGTAAAAATCTCAACATTCATGAAAAAAACATGGCAAAAGACTCACTTAACTACTCTAGCAATCTTGATATCCAAAACTTCATACAAAAAGTTTTTATTTTTACACTTATCATTGAATCGATTGGTGCTGGGTTTTTAACCTTTAGATTTTATACGTATATGCCATTTAATGAAGCTCTTTGGCAAGGTATTTTCCATACAGTAGCGGCCTTCAACAATGCTGGATTTTCAACTTTTAGAGACAACCTTGTAGGCTATAGTGACGATTTTACGGTACTATTTACCGTTGGATTATTGATTATTTTTGGAGGACTTGGCTATTTAGTTTTAGTTGAACTTCACTATAAGGCAACACAAAAAAAATTCATGCTCTCTGTGCACACGAAGATAACATTAGTAGGAACAATCATCTTAATATTGTCAGGCATGGCTTTGTTTTTATTCCTCGAATGGGACAACCAAGGAACATTTGGTGAAATGACTTTTTATCAAAAAATGCTCAATAGCTTTTTTCTCTCCGTTAACTTTAGAACCTCTGGATTTAACAGTATTAACCTAGGTGCGCTTACCGATTCTAGCCTTTTTTGCTCTACTATCTATATGATGATAGGAGGAGGTGCAGGAAGTACCGCTGGTGGTATTAAAATAACGACCGTCGCTGTTTTAATCATAGCAACCATACAAACTATTAAAATCAGCAATCAACAACCGCATGTGTTTAAGCGTACTATCTCTCCCGACATCATCAGTAAATCTTCAGCCATTATTCTAGTTGCCTCGTTAATCACTATCATTGCAACCATCATTTTGGTTGAAACGCAAAAAACATCTTTTATGCAAACCCTTTTCGAAGTTGTTTCCGCTTTTTGTACCGTGGGTGTTTCAGTGGGAAACGGTGATGTTTTAAGCTTGTCTGAAAAATTTAACGGCTTTGGAAAATCTATTATTATCATCTTAATGCTCATTGGACGGATGGGAATTTTTGCATTTGGATTTTTAATCATGGGCAAAGAAAAAACAAAACACATACAATACCCAGAGGGAAGGATTTTACTATGAAAACTTATGCTGTTATAGGACTTGGAAAATTTGGTTACCACATTGCTAAAGGTCTAGCAGAACAAGGTATGGACATCATCGCAATAGATAATGACCCGCACAAAATACAAGAAATTAGTGAATTTATCGAAGATGCCATTATCCTTGATAGTACGGATATTAAAGCACTAAGAGAAGCAGGCGTTGTAGGACTTGATACTGTTATTATCAGTATTGGTGAAAACATTGAAGCGAGTATCCTTACCCTTATGGCACTAAAAGAGTTAGATAATAAAAACATTATTGCCAAAGCTATCACACTGACACATGGTGAGATTTTAGCACGACTAGGAGCCTTTAAAGTCATCTATCCAGAGAGAGAATCGGCTAAAAAATTGGTTGAAAATCTTGTGGGTAATGTTGTTATTGACCAAATTGATTTTAGTAGTACCGTTAAAATCGCTAAATTTTTGGCTACTAAATTTCTCATTGGAAAAACGATCAAAGACATTGAAGTATTACTTGAAAATGAAGTTCATCTCATCGCTTGTAAAACGCGCGATAGTTGGTCTTATGATGTTGATAAGAACTATAAAATACGTGATAGCGACATGTTAGCATTTATCGGTCAAAAGAATTTTATCGATAAACTTAGAAATTTAACCATCAAAAATGAAAGTTAACCTTATGCCATTTTCAACACTTCGGCTCTCCTCTAACATAACGCATGCGCTTCAAAAAAGTGGTTACACTGCACCAACGCCTATTCAAGAAAAAGTTATTCCCCTTGTTCTTCAACACCATGATGTTATGGCAAAAGCGCAAACAGGAAGTGGAAAAAGTGCAAGTTTTGTACTCCCTATTTTAGAACTTTGGTCTCAAACAAAAGGTGAGGGAAAAGCAAAGATAAAAGCCCTTATTCTGACGCCAACAAGAGAACTAACAGTACAAGTAGCAAATGCTTTTATAACTTTTGGTGAATTTTTACCCCAAAAGCCAAAAGTAGTCAGCATTATCGGTGGGGAAAGTATCGGTGACCAGCTATACGACATTCAGCAAGGCTGTGATATTGTCGTAGCAACCTCTGGAAGGTTACTTGATATTCTCAAAAAACAACAGATAAATCTCTCTTTTCTTGATTTTTTTGTCCTTGATGAAGCAGATAAAATGCTTGATTTGGGCTTTGCAGAGGAACTTGATGTTATACTAAAAGCACTTCCACTCAAACGTCAAAACCTACTATTTTCAGCAACCTACCCTCCAAAAATGCTAGATATTGCTTCAAAAATCACACAAAAATGTATTCAAGTAGAGATAGAATACGATGAGCCAACCGTAGAAAACATTACCCAACGAGCCATTGAAGTCAATCGTGAAAATAGAGGCCCTCTGCTAAGACATCTTCTTGACACGCAAAACTTTGAACTCGTCCTCGTCTTTATGGCAAATAAAAGAGCAGCCGACAACATAGCTTCAAAATTTAAAAAACATGGCTACAAAGCAGACTGTTTCCACGGTGACCTTATCCAAGAAGACCGCACTTATACCCTCAGAGAATTTAAAGCTAAAAATATTCACATCCTCTTTGCAACCGATATTGCGGCACGTGGATTAGATATCAACGATGTGTCATGTGTCGTCAACTTTGACCTTCCCCGCTCACCAGAAGACTACATTCACCGCATAGGTCGAACAGGGCGTGCTGGAAAAGCAGGTATTGCCATCTCGTTTATCGGACATGAAGATAAAGACCATTTCGCACTCATCGAAAAACGTTGCCACCTCAAACTTTTCCGTGAACAAATAGCAGGGTTCGAACTAGAAGGCATAGCTCCTCCCAAAGAAAAAGGAAGTGAACCCATAAAGGGCAAACGAAAAAGTAAAAAAGACAAAGCTAGAGAGCAAGTAAAGGGCAGTGATGGCGTATAATAAATTAACACCACAAGAAGAAAAAGTCATCTTGCACAAAGGTACAGAGATGCCTTTTTCGGGAGAGTACAACTCTTTTTATGAAGAAGGTATCTTTACATGTAAAAGATGTGATGCCCCTTTGTACAATTCCTCCGATAAATTCAACTCTTCTTGTGGCTGGCCTAGCTTTGATGATGAAATCAAAGGGGCAGTTCAAAGAATTCTTGATAACGATGGAAGACGTATCGAAATCGTCTGTGCAAACTGTAAAGCACACCTAGGACACGTATTTGAGGGAGAATCAATGACACCTAAAAATACAAGACATTGTGTCAATTCTATTTCATTAAACTTTGTGCCAAAAAAATAACGCCCTTTAATATGTTATAATGGCGCTTCAAAAAAATATACCCAAGGAATTTTCCATGAACCAAGGCGATCCAGACTCGCAATGTTGCCTTTCTAGCTTAATGACAGGCCAAATCCTATGACCCTACTGATAACTTATCTTTCTCTTGCTCTTATTGTGTCATTCATCTGCTCCGTTTTAGAAGCTGTTTTACTTTCAAGTAGTAACTCTTATATTGAAACTTTACCCAAAGAAAACAATGAAAATGCGATTGCATTGCTTAAAGATTTAAAATTAAATATTGATGTTCCGATATCGTCTATCTTGACATTCAATACCTTTGCCCATACAATGGGTGCTGCAGGTGTAGGTGCTCAAGCACAGATCCTTTTTGGTGAAGAATGGCAAACATTAGTCGCTTTTGTCGTAACACTTCTTATTTTATACGTTTCAGAGATAATTCCTAAAACCTTTGGCGCCCTTTACTGGAAAAAACTATTGATTCCATCAGCCTATATGATAGCTTTTCTCGTAACAATCACCACACCTTTTACATGGGTATCTTCGTTACTGACTAATTACATCTCAAAAAACAAGAAAAAACATATTAACTATTCTCGAGATGAAATTATGGCAGTTGTGGCAATGGGAGAAAAAGAAGGCTCAATTTTAAGTAAAGAAAGTGACTTGATTGAAAACTTATTAAAACTTAAAAATATTAAGGCTAAAGATATTATGACACCAAGAAGTGTCGTTTTTGGACTTAAATCCACCACAACAATTGAAGAAGCGATTGAAGAAGATAGAATGTATATTCACTCTCGTATTCCTATCTTTAGTGAAACACTAGACGATGTGGTGGGCGTTGTCTTTAATCAAAGAATTCTGGAAGAAAGTATCGAAGACCACGATACAATGCCATTAGAAAGTATTGCTATGGAAGTACATATGGTATCTGAAAATCTTCCT
>JAFLKZ010000067.1:4524-7749 GCA_019162915.1 Campylobacteraceae bacterium | reverse complement strand
ATCACTGTCCGGATGTCGACCGATCCAGGTGTCCGAATACTCCGATATACACAGTTAATTGCATTGAGCTCAGGTTCTGTATACAAATAATTGCACACTTCCATTTTTTCATGCTTGCATGCCATACGAAAATATTCAGTAGCTGTTTTTAGGTCTTTCTCTACATTATTGCCATTATCATATTTTCCAGTTCCATCACGATACATTATTGCAATGTCAATACATGCTTCGTAGCGATTATCATTAATGCCGCTCTTGCAGGTCTCAGATAGGTCATAATCGAGCTTTTGTTGATTATGTTCTTTTAAATAGCCATCAATTTCTCGTTTTCTCTCTTGTTCCATCTTATCTTTATCAATTACTGCTTGAGCTGCATATTTTTTTAATGAGGCATTTCGCATTGCATACTCTTTTTGTATCTCATTAAGGTCCAATTTAAGAAATCCTAATTCATCTCTTTTTTCTATAGCTGCTGAAGAGCTTGCTCCATTTGGTGAGCCCATGATCATACTCATTTCACTTGAAGCTTTTGCTATCTTGACTGCTCTATCTTCTAAAAGTGATTTTAATTCATCCAGTCTTTTGTCTGATGAATCTGTATTGATTGAATATTTACTTTTTAAATCACGATCCAAACGATCATAAAACCATTGATAATCTTCTGATTTTTTTGCCTCTTTTTTTGCTCTATAATTTTTATAATTTACTTCGTCTAAAACTGCCTGCCAAGCTTTCTTTGGATTAGGTTTTGCATTTTCTTCAGCTTCTATCTCAGCAGAAATTTGTGCTTCAATTCGTGCATGTTCAGCTTTTATGTCTTCTGCTTTTTTACCAGTTTGTAATACTTCTAAGTTTATTTTAGCTATTTCTAACTCTTCATCTTCTAAGTCTATTTTTTCTGTTAATTTATTGCTTTCTTCAATGTATCTTCTAAGAGCGTCTTCTATGTCTTTTGATTTTTTTAAAAGATTGGTTATTCCCAATCTTTCATCTATTTCCGAAATAGAATAGCCTTGAGAGATTAATATTTTTTGTTGATTTAATGTATTTTGAACAGCTGAATTGGATCTATCAGCATCTGCGCTTAGAGTTTTTGCCTCTTGAGTCATTTTGTTCATAATTTTGTAATTTTCATCATGTTGCTTCTGCTTCTCGGCTAATCGAGTTTCGGCTTCAACTAGATGATTTTGAGCCCTTTTACATGATTCAGCTTTTCCAGCATCACACAATACTTGCAATTGATCACTTTTATCGCTTGCATAAATATGCCCTATCACTATAAAACTAGACAATAATATACTGTGGGATATTCTTTTCATTCTTCTTCTTTCATAGTTAGTAAGCTGGAGTGGCAGCTTCAGCAGCAGGAAGATCGGCATAAGCAGCTGCATCTGCAGCTGGGGCAGCAGCATCCACTGCTGCTACTCCTTCTTCATATGAACCATTTATATAATCTTTAAAGTTTTGCAGTTCGTTACATCTATTTGAATCAAGCTTACAAGCTTTAGTGTAGTAATCTTTAGCAACGTCTGTATTTTTCTCATTTTCTATTTTAAAATTTATATCATACATTCGGGCGATATATGAACAGTACTCCGCATTTTTATTACCATTGCAATTTTCTTTATAGGCAAACAGGGTCTGAATGCGTGGAAGTATGTTTATCACATCGCTAGTTACCAATAAGCAGCTTTTTACTAATCCATTTGAACATGCTTGATAGGCTTGTTCAAATCTTTTTTTATGGGAGTTAAATTCAAAAAAAGTTATTTTTCCATCAACTCCGCCCTCAATATGGAATATTTTCGTTTTAATATCCGCAGCTACAGCACAACCTGACATAATGTTTTTTTCACATGCTTCATCCATGACAGGTGTCAATTTCGTGAAATCGGATATTTTTAATCTCTCTTCAGGCTTTGTTTCGAGGAAGAGACGATAATAGATAACCCCTGCTTTGTAGTTAGAATTATTGACATCAAATGCCTCTTTGATTTTTTGATCAAAATAAAGATCGCTTGAACTAGTTGAAGAGATAAACGGGGAAGTAAAATTACCATCTTTTTGAGCATCAGGCATATCTAAATAGTTAAACACTCGGTCTGTTTCGGTAACGAATGCCGTTTGATTTCCTAACTTTAATGATCTAACAAATAGCTCCGACTGCTTCTTTGGATTACTAAATCCGACAGTAGTACCATATATTTTTGAAGCCTCATAACAGGCATCTGAGTTTTTCAGTTCACAGGATTGTTCGAGAGCAGATAATGCTAATTTTGTATCACCTGAATTGGCTAAAATGAGCCCTTTGTCAAAAAGTGCGGCAGGATTATCTTTGATAAAATAATTTATTCGATCCAAGTACCAATAGCTTCCAACACCTAATAGTAGTGTGGATGCAGTAGCACCGATGATAATTTTAGTTTTATTCGATAGAGTCATAAAATAATTTCCTTTTATTTGTATAGACTTATAGCTCTTTTACTCGTTGAGCGGTTTCTTTAACGAAGCATCGTTTAACGCCTTCTCTATCCGCTGTTCCACCACCAGTCAACCCAAAGATAAAATTACATTTTGCATCTCGATAGTTGATCCATATTCTTTGAAGTTCTTTTAATTCTTTTTGCCTTGCTTTGTCTTTATTAAGTTCAGCCATAGCGCACCACGAACGAGCGTATTAAAAAGCTAGATTTGCCCGCATGGGCACTTCGCCCGATCAAGTCGGGAATAACGAAGTCAAAAGCAATTTTTATGGCTAAAACTAAAAAATGTACAACATCTGATAGTGCAACTATCTCAAATTATTCGCCATGCACCGTTATGCAGTTACGAGAAAATAGGATGAAATTATCGGTATTTTTATCAACCGCTTTGATCTTTTTGATATCGCCATTTTTAGCAGCACTCACGATTGATTCTTGCCCGAATGGACCAAAAAGGCTCAATACGTATGTACCACAAGCGGTTCCGCTTTTTAGGTTCGTTAAATCTTTATCGGTTACGTCAACGGTGTTTAAACTTGGAGAATGCGTAGCGCACCCACTTACCAACAAAGCTGTAGCTAACGCCCCTACTATTTTGAAATACATTATTTCTCCTGATTTTAATTTTCAAACACATCATACAAAATCAAAATGTCAACGGTATGTCATTTTGAAATTTCCCCCCTTATTCCCACTTTTCAAGTGGAAATGCATACGTAATAATTAAATTCTATTATATTCG
>JAFLKZ010000067.1:711-4514 GCA_019162915.1 Campylobacteraceae bacterium | reverse complement strand
CGGAAGAGAGTGTAAAATAAAAGACACTTAATATTTAATGCCTTACCCATAATTATCACATTTTCAGCCTGTCCCTTTTAACTGTTTAATTGTTGATATTTTGGTATAATTGTGTGAGATTAAATAAGGAGAATTTATGTCTATTTTAGAAGATGCTCTTATCCTTAAGCCGGTAGAAAGATTGCACTTAGTAGATGCCATATTACTAAGCCTTGATGTTCCAACAAAAGAGGTTGACGCTCTTTGGATGGAAGAAGTTGAAAAAAGAATAGAGGCTTATCATCGTGGTGAGTTAAATACTACCCCATCAAATCAAGTTTTTGCGAAGTATAAAGTGTGAATATTTCTTTTTTAGATGCAGTCATAGTTGAACTTGATGATGCCTTTGAATATTATGAATATCAGCAGCAGAATCTTGGATATCGATTTGTACAAGAAGTAGAAAACGCTATCGATCGAATAAGTAGTTATCCTAATGCGTGGCACAAGTTTTCCCATAATACGAGGAGATGTCTTGTTAAAAATTTTCCGTACGGTGTTATTTATAAAGAGCATGATGAGAGTTCTATACTCATAGTAGCAATTATGAATCTACATAGAAAACCAAATTATTGGGCAAATCGAATAAAAAAATAAATTTTTTTCCCCTGATGTTAAATTCAAATTTTTTTACAAAATTCAAATGTCATCAGCATGTCATTTTGAAATTTTCCCTCTTCTTCCCACTTTTCAAGTTGGGAAGGCATACACAACAATTAAATTCTACTATCTGCTAAACGCTTGTATGCGTATACCACTCGGGAGAGAAGGAGCTATCTAGTTAGGATAAGTTTTTAGTATTTTTTTGATAAAAGAACCCCATTTGCCCCTACAGCGATTATAATAGCAACTATATTCATAATTATCTCCTGTATATTCAAAATCTATTTTTTTCTTGTTTCCAGTTTTAGAAAAAAATCTTTCTGTTTGTTGAACGTTTGTATGCGTATCCAACTCGGGAAAGTTGGAACGAGAGAACTATCACCAAGTAGGCAAGCCAATTTTTGCAGTAATTTGTTTGGCTTGATCTTTTGTGATACCTACATATCTAAGTTGTTCATCACCAAACCAATTATCCACTATAATGCCATCTGTACCGAGTTTGTACCAAACTTCATCCCAGTATTTTGTTTTTAAAATCCCGTCTTCCATTTTCCAATAAGAACCAGGAATAACTTCACCTGTGCTTTTGATTTTAACCTTATAGTCGGAAGTGAGTTGTATATCACTATTCCCTATACCAAGATTTTGTAACTGATTCAAAAAGTCTGTCATTGAAAGATAAGGGCTGAGATAACCACTATATCCCCACCCTTCACCATTGCCGTAAATGTTATCTGTTCCATATCTACAAAATTCTCTTACCTCAATAGCATCTACAGATATACCTATGATAGCATTCACTTTTTTGCTGCTTACGATAGTGCATTCTTGTGTTGTATTGTCATCATTTTTTTCTCGATAGGTCGTGCTGTTTACTACAATAGGTTTCGAAAAATTTGCAAGATCTGCCGCAGTAAAGGTTTCATTGGTTATATTCCATACATCAGTAGTTCCTCCATTAGAATTACTCCAATCATATGAAAAATCTATAGATGAGCCAGCGGCATCAAAAAAACTTACATAATGATTAGAAAATACCGTATCAATTATACTTCCTGGTTTTACATACTCTATATAAAGATGAGATTGTAGTCTCATCGCTACAAATTCCGTTGCTGTCATAGATAAATTTCCAACGTAGTTGACTCCGTTGCTCAGACCATATCCTAGCTGTAAATTATAATCTGTAACATACGTTTCCATAGCTGTAGAAGCCGTGGTCGCATTGATCAAAGTATGTGTAGTAGCATCAACTAAACCAGCTGTATTCAGCGTGCCCAACAATGCAGTAATCTTAGTTTCCATATCAGCCGTTGTAGCGGATAAGTTCACATCCGAAAAGTTATGATCTTTCAACTTGCTCAAATCTAATACCGCACTATCACTTCGATTAGCATCGAAATTTTGTAACAACATTGCAATATTTTTCGCTTTGTCACTTGGAGCACTGATATTCGTATCTCCAGCCATAGTGTACGGTGTAGTCAAAGAGCTAGCAGTAACTTTACCCAGAGATAAATTACCCAAGAAGAACTCTATTTGTTCACCTGCTACGTATTTATACGTCCCATTTGAATCCGTATATCCTGTTTGCGTTGCCGTAGTATATTTTAACCCTTGTACCGGTGCATCGACAAAAGTACCTGTTGCAACAACTGGCGCAGTAGAAGTGCTGTCACTACCTCCGCCACATCCTACAAATGCAACCGTAGCCACACATGAAAGCACTAATGCTTTAAATCTTGAAAGATTCATGTTTTCTCCTGAGTTATAAAATTTTCAAACATATCATACAAAACCGATATGTCATTCACATGTCATTTATTAAATTCTTTTCTGTTATTATTCCACAAAGGAATACAATTGCTGAAGCTAAAGACTAAAATATCAACATTTATGTTTTTTATTGTTGCTTTATTTTTGTCGATTGATATATTAGGATACTTTTATATAAAAGCAAACCTTGTTTCGAGCCATTCTAAAGAACAACTCATACTCTTTTCGAATATCCAGCGAAACTCCAGTGATTTACTCAGCAAACTGCTTTATAAATATTCATTGCAAAAAAATATTCTCGAAAAAAAGCATGTTGACGTTTTAAACTATATAGACCAACATGGGGTTGATGGTAATTTAAGTGTCATACAAAGCCGAATCAATCAAGGATTCGAGAATAAGCCGTACAATATTTACATCACCGATGATAATCTCATTATCAAAAATACGACTCTCCCATCAGATGTTGGCTTTAATCTCAGCTTTGCAAAACTACAATTTGATAACCACAAAAAAGAGAATAGAATTGGTGTTTCAGCCCCTATTTTTGAAACATTTTCTACCAAGTTCAACAGTTATACTGATTCCTATTTACCGTATCCCAATCGTGAAAAAATACTACAGGTGAGTTATACCTACGATGGTGTTGAAGAAAATCTTCACGCTCTCCAAAACTTGATTGATGCCAATCTCTATATCAAAGATGCTAAAGCCTATATCTTATTTAGTGATGGTTATGTTGGCGATTTTCTCTTCAAATCTTTTAAACCTTATAAACCGACGTTGCAAGAGGTAAAGAAAAGAATCAACGGTGGATTAAAACTATCGAATGATTTGTCCGACAATCAAATCACCTACAACCGTTTAACGATAGATGGGGTAAGTGATCGTTATAAGGCTGTTTATTTCGTCCAAAAAAGCCCTATATTTGATGATGCAAAGATTATTTATTCGGTTGTCTTTGACGAAGATGAGTACAATCAAAATCTTCGTAATCTCAATGCTTTTATCTTTTGTCTAACCCTTTTTGGATTGTTGGCGATTTATGCTATTTTTAAAATCAGGTTCAAAGAGTTTTTACTACATCAAAATGATATTTTTGTAAAACACTCTATTCATGAGATCAAAACCCCTCTGAGTATTATTACCCTCAATAATCAGCTCCGAACCAAGATATTTGGTGAAGATGAATTCACCAAAGAAATCGATTCAGCCGTTAAAATTTTGACTAATTCATATGATGACATGACCTTTTTAATGACCAATAAAAGCGTTGCCTATAAAATAGAGTTGATCGATTTAAACGAGTTTGTGGGGGAGCGGATTAAGTATTTTAAAGATATTGCTCAAAGTTATGGAAGAGATATTCGGTACGCTTCAAATAG
>JAFLKZ010000067.1:0-653 GCA_019162915.1 Campylobacteraceae bacterium | reverse complement strand
ATCCATATCGGGGATATAGAACTTACAAGGCTTATCGATAACAATCTATCCAATGCTATCAAATATTCAAACATTCATTCTACTATCGTCGTGACGCTCACCAAAAATATTCTAAGTTTTAAAACTCTTGGAGTGCCTATCGAGGATAACGATAAAATATTTGAAAAGTATGCGCGTGAAGTTGATTCAAACGGTGGATTTGGATTGGGCTTAAGTATCGTAAAAGATATCACTCAAAAATACAAAATCGATATTACGGTAGAAAGTGAAAATAGGGAAAATATCTTTAGCTATACTTTCCAATGCGAGGAAAAAGAATGAGAATTTTATTGTTAGAAGATGATTTTGCCCTTCATAAAGCCATTAAGGCTATTTTAGAGATGGAAAATCATGAGGTTGAAAGCTTTTATGATGGTCTGACGGCACTAGAGAACAGTTCAGCACCATTTGATCTTTATGTGCTTGACATTAACGTACCCAATGTTAGTGGATTAGAGATTACCAAAAAAATAAAATCATTCAATCCAAACGCTAAAATCATTATCATTAGCGCCTACAACGATATAAAAACGATCAAGCAAGCCTATGGAGTGGGGTGCGATGATTACCTCAAAAAACCTTTTGACATTGAAGAGTTGTTAATCAAAGTGCAG
>JAFLKZ010000141.1:2158-8090 GCA_019162915.1 Campylobacteraceae bacterium | reverse complement strand
ACGGTTGTGTGGCTTACTTTAGAAGCTATTTTACAAGACATTTTAAAGAACCAACCCCTTGTGTCTCTGATAGTATGAGTGAGAGTGCCGCTGTTTTTGGTGGTCTTGCTAATATGAAAGAGGGTCTTAGAAACTGTAAAGCGCTTTAAAAGCTGACGCGGAGGGAGAATTGGATGATACTCCAATCCCCGCGGCACATACACCTTCATTTGCAGGAAGTCACATCACGGGATATGACAACATGATGAATGCAATTTTACAAGAGCTTAATCCTGTTGAAGGACGTGAAATCGAAAAAGATGAAGAGCGTATCAACATCATTCCTGGGTTTGAACCATACCTTGGAAGTTTAAAAGAAGTGAAAAAAATAGCTTCTATGTTTAGCGATAAAATCGTCATGCTAGGTGACCATGAAGAACAATGGAATACCCCTGCTGGTGAGTATAAAATCTACGCTGGCGGTACACCACTTGATGTTGCAAGATCTGCAAGTAGTGCCAAAGCGACTATCTCTTTACAGAGATATTCAACTATCGCCACAGCAAAGATGATTAAGAATAATTGGAAACAAGAGTACGTTACATGTAATCCAATTGGACTTGGTGGAACAGATGCATTTGTGATGAAACTAAGTGAGCTTACTGGCAAGCCAGTGCCAAAAGAGCTTACTGTTTTAAGAGGACAGCTCGTCGATGCGATGCAAGATAGTTACCCGTATATGCACGGTAAAAAGTTTGCCATCTGGGGAGATCCTGACTTTTTGTTAGGCATAGTTTCTTTTCTCGTAGAGATGGGCGCTATACCAACACACATCCTTTGTCACAATGCGCCTAGAAAAAATTGGGAAAAAGAGATGCAAGAAATTCTATCCAAATCTGGATGGAAAGAAGAATGTAACATCTGGATGGGAAAAGACTTATGGCATCTTCGAAGCCTTCTTTTCACAGAACCAGTTGATTTTATGATCGGAAATGTTTATGGTAAAGAGTTGTACCGAGATACAAAAATACCTCTTATCCGTATCGGTTTCCCAATCTTCGATAGACACCACTTACATAGATACTCTATCAGTGGATACGAAGGTGGACTAAATCTTTTAACTTGGATAACCAATGCTGTACTTGATGCACTGGATGAAGAGACAAAAGATATCGGTAAAACTGACTTCTTCTTTGACTGCGTAAGATAAGTTGAGAGCTTCGGCTCTCTTCTTTTTTGTTAAAAATTACTTTCAAATCATTTAAAATACCTTTACATGTAAAACAAGTTTCGAATTTGTACAAACTAAGAAATGAGATGGTATAATAATTATCATTTGGGAGAATTGCCTTGCCTACAGTGTTAAAAATTGATGGATTTAGATTTTTCTTTTTTAGTGATGAGCATATGCCTGTGCATATCCATGTTGAAAAAGGAGATGGATATATGAGGGTTGAGCTTGAAACATTAAAAGTGACAAATAGGCAAAATTTCACCAAAAGTGATGAAAGAAAAATAATGACTATCATCCAAGAGCATCAAAATGAACTCATAGGAGCATGGAATGAATACTTCAATCACTAGACTTGATTTTGGAGATAAAATCTATGTTTATCTCAACAGTAGCGATGTTCTGAGTATCCCTTATAGCTACACCAAAAAAATCCAAAATGCAACAAAAGAACAACTTTTAAACTATCGCCTTATCGGTAATGGAATCGGAGTGCATTTTGAGCAGATAGATGAAGACATCTCTCTTGGTGGCATCATATCCTATAAAATCAACCATGAACTTCGAGCTTCGTAAATAAGAATTTTGAAAAAAGTTAAAAATGAAGCTCCGACTCCTTTTAACTTTTTTTGCGCGAAAGTTGAGTATTCAACATAAAGGATTGATATATGTACAAAATTTGTTTTTATTTTTTTTATTTTTGACATTTTTCAATGCTTATGCAAATGAAAAATCAGATGAGCTATTGAGAGTTGTTATGAATGCTGATGGCTATATAAACCAAAAGGTTTATGACGAATATTGGAAACAATTTAAGGCAAAGCCATCGGTCGCAGAATTGGAAAAAGGAAGACAGATATCAACTTTAGCAATTCAAAATCAGTATCATATTTGGAGTGCTGTTAAATTATCTGTTAAAAATAAAAAAATAATAAACACGCCAGGATTAGAGAAGGCTATAAACTATATGAAAGAGCTTAATGCTCATAAGTCTATTGAGAGCACAGAAATGATGCTTGCTACGGCAGCCAATGGAACTCCAATTTCAATAAAGGGACAAAAACAGTATATCACAGAAGATACATGCGATCAGGTGCTATTAGGAATTGATGCAAGTATTGAAAGAGTTGGTATGCTTTTAAGTAAAACATGGAATCCTGTCCCTAAAGAAAGATTTATAACGCCATGGATGTCTGTCATTTCCATCATGCCTTTTGTGCAAAATGAGATTATTATTAATGATATCAAGCAAAAACAGTATTTATTCAAACTAGATGAAGAAAATAGTCAAGCGATAGCCATTATGAAAAATCAACGAAAAGATACAAGTGCTTCAACTGACGATTGTATTAAAGGCTTAGCGGATAGTGTTGGATTAGAGGCAAAATTGATTAAAAAGAGCAAGTTTCAGAGTAAGCAAGCGTCGCATGGCTCATTTATAATAAAAGATAAAGATAATAAAACATTTCTGGAAGCAATATGTATTAATTACAATGAATATTTGGTGTCGATTATTACGGCGTCAGCGAGTATTAATGAAGTAAGTGCCAATCATGACACCTTACTAAGAAATATAAAGCTTAAATAGCGGGTATTCAGAATAAAAAGGGTCAGTTACCACCTTAAAACTCCCTAAAAATCTTAAAAAAACATAAGTATTTTTCTCTATTTTCTCCTTTAATCAACATTGGCTTTTTGAGCCACTATTCCACAGTGAATCTGATAAATTTCACTTGAATAATCTTGATCTGCATGAAATAATTTTTCAAACCCTTAGAAATCAGTATAAAACAAAGCTCTAGCAATAATAATGAGTTTTTTCATCACAGCAATTTGTGCCACTGTAGTATGTTTACCTTTTTCTTTGAGTCGGTCGTAAAAACATTTTATATCTTCATTGAAACGAATAGCCACCATAATAGCTCATAAGATCATTAATCTGACCCACAAGTCTATCAACCAGAGGAATATGAATCTCTCCTTCTCTTGCTAAAGCTCCTGCTTTAGCAAGCATTCTTGCATCTACTTTATCTGTTTTACTACGTAACGATAAGGCTTTGGCAAAGTTATGAGAAGCTTTAGGATTTATCTTAAAGACTCGAATGTGTTTATTGGCACAAAAGAGTTCTAGTGTATTGCTATAACTCGATGTTGGTTCATAAACAAACACTAGTGAATCGTGTTCTTTTTTATAAAGCTTTTTGAGTTTGGAAAGCAAACTTGTAAAACCTTGTGCTGTATTGGCTATTTCAATCTCACTTTCGCCTTGAGGAATGAATACACTCACTGTTGACTTAGAGACATCCAATCCGATAAAATTATCCATGATAAACCTCCATGAAATGATTGGAGAGTTTGGTAGGCAAGAGGAATATCCTCTTGCCAATTATTCAACCTTGTTGCACATTAACTTCGCCTCGTACAGTACAGTCTAACCCTAAAGTTGACTTTGTTACCACTCAAGTTTTTAGTGCAATCACTTAACTGACCCTCAAGCTAATTCTATTTTTTAAGAAAAAAGAACCGCTCTGGGCTAAACCCAGCATATTGACATCTCAAACTCTCTTTGTAACGGTATAACTTTTTGGCTTTTTTCATTATACGGGGGCTAAACTTTTAACTTTTTCAAGGCCAATTCAATAAATCTTTACATGTAAGTCTCTAAATTTTTTCGATTATATAGTAAGCCATCTGGCTTAATAAAAATGAGATAAGAGTGCATCATATTAGCTCATCATCACCAACGATAAAGGGTTTTTTCAGAGGGATATTGAGGTGGTTTAGATTTAAACCTCTTCTCTCCATGCATTAATCAGTTTTAGTCCAAACTCTTTAAAATCAAGATGTTGCTCACAGTACACTATGACTTCTTTTTTAGTCTCCTGCACAGCCAAAATACACGCTTCGATAATCTCTTCCATGCGTGAGGGTTTGATGTTACATGTAAGCTTTCCAAAGTTGGTATAGGTTTTTTTCTTCCACCAAATTTTGCCACCACTAAGACTAAGCGCAGGTATATCTTTTGGGTTATAGAGGGTTGTATTTACGACATCATAGATGGGTGCTAAGTTGGCATCCGTATAGTCTTTGTCGTATAAAATAGCAAAGTTTTTGAGGTGTGCATCGCCGTTGCGTAAAAGGTGATTCATGATGAGCGCTGTAAAAAAGTCCTCTAGTGCTTTTGTTCGATGTTCTGGTGCGATAGCTGTTTTGATGATTTTGGCGATATCTTCATAACTGGCGTGGTATTTGCTATCGTCATTATTTTTTCCTAGTAGTACACACATATCTTCAAACCCAAAGTACTCGGTTTCATTTTTGATGTCAAAGCGTTTCATCACAAACAGTTTTCGATTTTGGGAAAGATGATACTCTGGCACGTTAAGCCCTACGCGTTTGATGGCATTCATGCAAAAGTATTCATTGGCGGCGAGTTCTGGAAAATCACTGCTCCACGACTTTACGATGAAATGCTCTAGTAGCATCGTATTTTTATTGTACGCATCGAGTAATACTTTGGGTTGTACACCAGAAACGCCTGAACGAATAGAATATTTTAAAAGGAGGGCATCAAAGAGTTCTTCTGTATCTTCAAATAAAATCCCCTCGAGTGTCTCGATGTTTTCACTTCGCTCAGGTTTTGAAAATTTGACGCGTCCCAAGACATGCGGTCCAATGACTTCTAAAAAGCCCATAGCATCCATAACTTTGAGCTTTCCAAAACTTTTTTGAATAGCCTCTTTGAGCGCGCCCTCTGGCAAGTTCATCTGGAATATTGGATGAAGCCTGACATCGTTCCAACTTTCACGACGAAGTGGCATGGTAACTGAGACGAGATTTGTCGCATCATTATCATAAGTAAAGATATATTTTTGATTCTCTTGGGTTAAATGACCAGATTTTGTGTTATTGACAAAAACATTAAGCTCTCTCATGGTTTTGCCTGTTGAGTTCATCTAAGGTTAAAGGGCGTTTTTTAGGTCGAATATCAAGCTCATAGCCTAAAATATCAAGACTCATCATCACTTTTTGGATGCCAACATCGACATCAAAGCCATTTTCGATAGTTGCAAGGGTGCGGGTTGAAATGGCACACAGTGTAGCAAGTTCTTTTTGTGTATAACCTTGCTCTTTGCGTTTGGATTGAATGATTTGGCTAAGTTCTTGAAGTTCCATATTCGCCTCTTTATGCAATATTTTGCTTATTATACTAAAATAATTAATAAAAAAGCAATATATTGCATAAATATTTTTATTGTCTTTACATGTAAAGATTATTTAAAAAGTTTGTAAATCGAAGAAAAGTCTTCTTCCCCTTTTCCTAGTTCTTTCATTTTAGAATAGAGCTCTTTTACCACACTTGCAGTATATAAAGGGCGATTCATACTGTAGGCTAAATCTTGTAAGCAATGAAGGTCTTTATTGATAGCAGCACTGCTAAAATGAGGACTGAAATCTTCTGTGATAAGCTTTTGAGTTTTAGCAGTCAAGACGAGAGATTTTCCTCCTCCTGCGCCTAAAATATCTAAAAGCTCTGTCTTATCGATACCACACGCCTCACCCAAAGCGGTACATTCTGCGATAGTGGCCATGAATGAGCCAAGGCAAAGGTTGTTGATAAGCTTCATTTTACATGCCATCCCTGGGGTTTTTAGGTTGAAAATGGTTTGTCCTATTTTCTCCAAAAGTGGTTTACATGTAAGGAAAACTTCTTCTTTGCCC
>JAFLKZ010000141.1:1789-2072 GCA_019162915.1 Campylobacteraceae bacterium | reverse complement strand
ACATACCACCGTGAGTTCGCCTTTGCTAGCAGGTACGACACTTCCTAAAACGGGAGATTCGAGATATGCACCACCTTTGGCTTCTACAAGGGAGTGAAATTCAACGACATCATTAAAATGGTTCGTGCTCAAATCAATAATCATTTTTCCTTTTAAATCTGCACTTAAAAGTCCATTTTCCATGCACAAAACATTGCTTACACCTGCTGAATCAAATAGACACATCAAAACAGTATCACATTTTTCGATAAGCGCTTTGGGAGAATGTGCTATTTCAAAGCCT
>JAFLKZ010000141.1:0-1779 GCA_019162915.1 Campylobacteraceae bacterium | reverse complement strand
CTTTTGATTCGGTTCTATTCCAAACGATAACTTCTTCTCCCACTTGAGAGAGTCTTTTCGCGATAGCACTTCCTAAATTTCCTAATCCTATAAATCCTATTGCCATGAGTCATTCCTTTTTGATAATTTTTAGAATGATAGTCTAAATTAGACAAATAGTCAATATTTTACTTTTTTTCAACCAAAGTTGTGTTATGATACAAAAATGAAAAAAGAACTCAAATCTTATGTCGCTTTGTGCGATGCCATTGGAAAATTGTTTTATCCTAATGTTGAAGTTGTGATGCATGACTTAGAATCGAAACGACTTGTTTATATCGTCAATGCCTTTTCTAAACGCCGTATTGGGGATGTTATGCTCAATGATGTTAAAGATATTCATTTACTCAAAGAAGACTGGGTTGGACCTTATGATAAACACAATGATGATGGTAAACGTCTCAAAGCGGTCAGTGTCATTTTGAGAGATGCAAAGGAAACGCCTATCGGGATGATTTGTATTAATTACAATTTAGAAGCATTTAGCTCACTTTTTGAGTCTTTAAAAAGTTTTTTACATGTAGACCAACCAACGCCTAAACCCTCTGTTTTATTTTCACAAAGTTGGAGAGAACATACAGATGAGACAATTGAAAAATATTTGAGTAGTAAAAATATCGCTTTATCAGGACTCTCCACCAATGATAAAAAAGAGTTAGTCAGTTTTTTAGAAACAGAAGGAATCTTTGCTATTCGCAATGCCGTAAATTATCTCTGTACCGTACTCAATGTTTCTAAAGCAACGATTTATAATTGGCTTAAAATAGGGCGACAATAATGTCACATATCAAGCTATTTACCGATGGTAGCGTTGATCCTAAGTCTAATATCGGCTATGGGGCTTATTTGATCGTCAATACGCAAGTATCCTTAGTGGCATCTCCCATCAAAGTAAAACAATTTATGGATACCTCTTCTACCAAACTAGAACTTGAGACATTGTTGTGGGCGCTGGAGGAGATTAAAGATAAAGAGTGTCGCATTGTGATTTATACAGATTCACAAAATATCATTGGACTAGCAAGGAGGCGTGAACATTTTGAAAAGAATAATTTTTTGACAAAAAAGAACAAGCTGATAGGCAATTATCTGTTGTATCAAGCTTTTTATAAAATAATCGACCAATTAGATTGCTCTTTAGTGAAAGTAGAAGGGCATAAACCCTTACACGATAAAGATGCAATAGATGCGTTATTTACTCTCGTTGACCGCGCATCAAGAACGGCCTTGCGAGAAGGGCTTTTTTCTTAAGTTTACTTTTCCCCTGTTAATAAAAATATAGGATAATCCCCATAAGGTTTTGAAGCAATACTGGCTAACTCAATTTTAAGATTTGTAAATCCCGCCTTTTGCGCCGTTTGTAAAAAAGTCTCTCTATCAAATCCAAAATGAAATACACTGGTATCTTCTGTGTGAAAAGTTCCATCTTCTGTATCTAAATCCGCCAAAGCGATAGTTCCACCCTCATGAAGCATCGTATGAAACTTTTCAAATAAAGCTAAAGTATTTTCTACATGATGCATCGTCATAGATGAGATAATGCCATGAAACTTACGTTCTATATCGTTTTTTGTCAAGTCTATCTCGACTATCTCTATCTCACAAAGATAGTTATCTTGTTTTTCTCGAAGCACGGCATTCATCGCTTTTGACAGATCAATAGCTGTTATTTTTTTGACAAAAGGTGCGATATGTGATGTTAAAACACCCGTACCTGAGCCAAAATCCATCAGTTCCATC
>JAFLKZ010000104.1 GCA_019162915.1 Campylobacteraceae bacterium | reverse complement strand
CTTAATCGTTGTTCAGTGGGTGTTGCGACACAAGATGAAAAGTTAAGAGAACATTTTGTAGGAACCGTTGATAAATTGGTCAATTTCTTTACGCTTTTAGCGGAAGATGTACGAGAAATATTAGCGCATTTAGGGTATGCAACGATAGAAGAGATTGTCGGTCGAAGTGATTTATTAAAAGTGATTGATGATGAATTTGCAAAGAAATTTGATTTTTCTTCTGTCTTGATGAGATTAGAGGGTCCTGATACTTACAAAGGTACACCAAATCATCCTTTCGATAAAAACGAGTTTGAAAAAGAGATTTTAAAAGATATTTATAAAGTCATTGAAAATCCTGAAGAAAAAATTGTTTTGCAAAAGAAGATTGCAAATACTAACCGAAGTTTTGGAACACTCATCAGTGGAGAAATTGCAAAATTCTATGGCAACAAAGGACTTAAAGACGATAGTATCAGCTTTAGACTCAATGGTGTTGCAGGTCAATCACTGGGCGCATTTTTAGCTAACGGTATTTCTATCAACCTTAAAGGAACTGCTAACGATTATGTAGGCAAGGGTATGAATGGTGGCAAAATCGTTATCGCTCCAAAGTATCAAGGACGAGGTTATTCTTGTGCTGGAAATACATGCTTATATGGTGCAACAGGTGGAAAGCTCTACGTTGCTGGAAATGTAGGCGAGCGTTTTTGTGTGAGAAACTCAGGGGCTACGGCTGTGGTTGAAGGAACCGGTGATCATGCTTGTGAATATATGACCGGAGGGCTTGTTGCCATCCTTGGAAATACAGGTGTCAATTTTGGTGCAGGTATGACTGGTGGTATCGCTTTTGTATATGATGAATCAAGAGATTTTATCGATAAGCTAAATCAAGAGTTAGTGATTGCAGAGCGTATTGATACTGATGATATGGATGAGGCAAGACACTTTTTGAAAAGACTTTTAAGAACACATATCAATGAAACAGCGAGTTTTAAAGCAACACAAATATTAGAAAACTTCCGCCATGCGGTAAGAGATTTTTGGATGGTACGACCAAAGGATATGACTAAAGTACCACTCAATCCAGAGCAAGGAGATTAAGATGCAAAATTTTATTAATGTAGAGAGAATCGAACCTAAAAAGCGTTCAAGCGGTGATAGGGTAAAAGATTTTAAAGAAATATATGAAATTTTCAGTCGTGAAGATGCTTCTTCTCAAGCGGAGAGATGTATTCAGTGTGGAGATCCTTTTTGCCATAGTAAATGTCCTTTGCATAACTATATTCCTTTTTGGTTAAAGTCTACGAGTGCGATGAGCAGAGAACTTTCTTTTAAACTCTCCAATGAGACTAATCCTTTTCCTGAGATAACAGGTAGGATTTGCCCTCATGATAGATTGTGCGAGGGTGATTGTACTTTGAATGATGGACATGGTGCAATTATGATAGGTTCTATTGAAACATTTATCTCTGAAGAGGGCTTTAAAAAAGGGCTTAAACCTGAATTTCCGGGTATCACAACGAAGAAAAAAGTAGCCGTTATTGGTGGTGGACCTTCTGGAATGGCAGCAGCTACCTATCTTTTACGTGCGGGAATTGCCGTGAGTATGTATGATAGACAAAATAAAGCAGGTGGACTTTTAACGTATGGAATTCCTGGTTTTAAATTGGATAAAGACGTAGTGGCAAGACGTGTTCTTTGGCTTCAAGAAGCAGGAATGAGCTTACATGTAAACACTAATGTGGGTAAAGATATCTCCTTTGAAGACATTGCCCATAATCATGATGCAGTCTTTTTAGGCATTGGCGCGGAGAGTCCGCGCAAAGCAAATATTGCGAATGAAAATGCCAGTGGAGTTTTTATGGCGATAGACTTTTTACGCAATATCCAAAAGAAGCTTTTTAATGAGTCAAGCGATAAAAAATATGAAGTTAAAAATAAACACGTTGTTGTTATCGGTGGTGGTGATACGGCGATGGATTGTTTGAGAACTTCTATTCGTGAGGGTGCAAAAAGTATCACATGTCTTTATCGTCGTGATAAATACAATATGCCAGGAAGTAAAAAAGAGTTTAAAAATGCTATCGAAGAGGGTGCTGAATTTGTTTACAATGTCACGCCTAAAGAAATTTTAGTCAACGCAGACGGTCAAGTTATCGGAATCGATATGCACCGCACTATTTTAGGTGCGAAAGATTCTTCTTGTAGACAATGTGTAGAAATCGTCAAAGGCGGTGACTTTAGAGTTGACGCTGATGTCATCATCTTTGCACTTGGTTTTACCCCTTCAGTTCCTGCCTTTCTTGTAGAAAATGGTATTGAAGTTAATAAATGGGGTGGACTTATCGTTGGGAGTGATTATCAAACGAGCAAAGTGGGTGTTTATGCTGGTGGAGATTGTAAAAGAGGCTCAGATTTAGTGGTAACCGCTGCAAAAGATGGTAAAGAGGCCGCTGGCTATATCATTAAAAAATTGCTTGGTTGATTCGAAGCATAGTGAATTTTATAGAAGCGGCTCAGGCTGCTAATTTAGAGATTTACCATCTCCTTCAAAGCGAAAGATTGAGTGAATATCATCACCAATCTTTCTGCATTGGAGCAGGCGGCGATACAAGTTCTGGCATTGACCTTGAGGCTGAGAAAATTTTCATCAAACATCTTCAAGACTTTGGCACTATTATTTCCGAAGAGAGTGGTGTCATACAAAATACCACTATGAGTGCAAAAATAATTCTTGACCCCATTGATGGTAGTGATAATTTTCTCTCTCATCTTCCCTATTATGGAACTTCTGTTGCCTTGAGAGAAAATGACAAAACAACGAAAGCTATAGTGACTAATTTAGCCAATGGAGATATCTTTATCAAAGACGATAAAAGTTTTCAAAAGGGCAATCTCTCTACTAATATTTTCTCATCAGTCACAGGTAACCCTTACGCCAAAGTTGGTATTTTTGAACGCTCTTATTGCTCTAAAATTGTAGATAAAAAACTTAAAGAAGCACACATTAAGTATCGATCCCCTGGTGCCTTTGCTCTCTCTTTGGCCTATGCCCATGAAGTTGCTTTTGTGATTTATGAGGGGAAGATGCGTCCCTATGATGTTGAGGCTGGATTCTTCATGTGTGAAGACCTCTATACGTTTTATGAAGAGGAACTTTTTCTCGTAAGTAAAGATAAGGAAACTTTCGATAAAATAATAAGATTATTTACATAAGAAGTCTAAGAAAAGAGGACAAAAGCACGATGAGATTTGGAGAACTTTTAAATAAAATCCGAAAAACACAGGCTGTTCCTAGTGAGGCACCAAGCCATTGGGTAAAGTGTACACAATGTCAATCTTTGATGTATTACAAAGAGATAGAACAGCGATTTAACGTATGCCCGAAGTGTGGTTTCCACATGAGAATTTCTGCAAAACAAAGAATTGAACAGCTTTGTGATGAGGGAACATTTATAGAATTTGATACGAATCTTATCCCCGTTGACCCACTCAAATTTGTTGATAAAAAATCCTACAAAAAACGTATTGAAGAAGCAGAAGAAAAAACAGGACGAACATCATCAGTCGTTTGTGGTTCTTGTAAAATAGAAGGCATTAATACGCAAATTGTTGTTTTTGATTTTCAATTCATGGGTGGCAGTTTAGGCTCAGTTGAGGGTGAAAAGATAGTTCGTGCAATTAATCGTGCTATCGCTAGCAAAGAAGGCGTTGTAATTGTCAGTGCAAGTGGTGGAGCAAGAATGCAAGAGAGTACGTTTTCATTGCTTCAGATGTCTAAAACATCAGCAGCATTGACAAAACTTGCCGATGCAAAGTTACCTTTTATTTCCATTTTAACCGATCCTACTATGGGTGGGGTTAGTGCATCGTTTGCCTTTTTAGGTGATGTTATTATGGCGGAGCCAGGTGCATTAGTTGGATTTGCAGGGCAGAGAGTTATAAAGCAGACTATTGGTGCTGATTTACCAGAAGGCTTTCAAAAAGCTGAGTTTTTACTCTCTCATGGTTTGATAGATATGATAGTCACCAGAACCGATATGAAAAAAGTAGTCGCAGACTTGTTAACACTTTTGAGTGATAATGGTAAAAAAAGTGATTTTGAATTAAGATTTAAGTAATGAATATTAAAGTATTCACTATTGAAAAGAGTAGTGAAGCGTCGATTGAGTTACTTAGTAAAGAATATTCGAAGATGATTTCAAGATTTGCAAAAATCGAAGAGGTTAAAATCTTCAATAAACAAATAGCACAAGCACAAATGATAGGCAGTTTCGAGGCACAATCTTCTTATAGTAAAGTTTATGAGCCACATCTCAAAGGGTTCAATGTAGCTTTACATGTAGAGGGTTCACATGTCGATAGTTTTGAATTTAGTAAGATTTTTGATCAAGATGTTAATATTAACTTTTTTATCGGAGGTGCTTTTGGCTTTGAAGAGGCTTTTTTGGGGAAAACTCAAAAGATTATAAGTTTAAGTAGACTAACATATGCGCACAAAATCGCTAAGGCAGTTTTGTTTGAACAGATTTATAGAGGGTTGTGTATCAAAAATAACCACCCTTATCATAAATAGTAAGCTATAATATTTCCAATTTTTTTGAAAAGGTGCAGACATGAGAGAGCATGAGTTAAAACATTTTGAAGATATGTTAAAAGAACGTCGCGTTCAGATAAAGAAAAATATTGAAGATTCGATGAGAGAGATAGAAGGTTTAAAAGATACAGATGTTGGCGATGAAGCTGACCATGCTGCCATTAGTACGGATCGTATGATAGAGCAAGCTATTAGTGCGCAACAGATGCGAGAATTAGGAGAAATAGAATTTGCACTTAACAAAATCAGAAATGGCAGTTATGGCATTTGTGAAATGTGCGAAGAAGATATAGGTTTTCAAAGACTTAAAGTCAAAGCACATGCAAGATATTGCATCGTTTGCAGAGAAATTATAGAAAAATCAGCAAAAAATAAGTAAGGCAAAAAAATGGGAATTAAACGTTATATCCTTTTAACATTAGTATATATGTTGGGCATTGGACTCTATGTCTATAGCTTCAATGGAGAGAGCTACACACTGGAGTTTCTTAATTTTTCATTGAACCTCCCCATTGCTATTTGGGTCGTTGTTCCTGTTTTAATGCTATTTTTGGCATCTATTTTACATCTTGTATTTTATAATTTTAAAGATTTCCTCTATAAAAGAGCACTTAAAAAAGATTTCGATACTTTTAAAGAAGCGGCTAAACAGAAAATTCTTGAAGAAAATATTGATGATATTGCTTTTCGAACAGAAGGCTTTAAATTAGCAGGTAAGATTCTTAGCAGTATGAAATTTGATTCATCTTCAAATGTAGATTTTACAGGTGAAGATGAGCTTGTTAAAGCTTGTGCATTAGCAGTAAGCATTAACAATGGAAAGTATGAGGATATCAAAAAATATAAACTTGATAAGGCAAATGCACTGGTTATTCAAAATAGTATCAATAAACTTCGTGAAGAACCAAAATATGCCACTGAAATTTTGAAAAATTGTAAAGATTTGCAAAGTGAACAATGCCGTAAAGCGTATGAAGCATTACTTAGTTTTGCAAGTTTCAATGAAATTAAGAAATATGATTTTACACCAGATAAGCAAATATTTAGAACGATGATGGAACGATATTTAGAAGAGGGTGGTAGCTTTGAAATGGACATCAAGTCTATTGAAGATATGCTCGAAAAATTCAATGCAGATCGTGCTGATTACCTTGAGCTAGCAAGAGAAATTAAAATAAAACTTTCTCCAGATGCGCTTATTGCTCTTTTTGAGAAGCTTTATAATACTAAAGGCGTTGTTGCCGCAGATGCTTATCTATACGTCTTGTATGATTTGCAGATGATTGATAAAATTAGAGATATACTTGCAAATTCAGATGTCGATGAATTTGTTAAATTTAAGACCGTCATTTTTCTTAGAGACAATGGCAAAAGTATTGATATCGATAAATTCCTTAGTATATGATTCACGAGATAGACTTTAGCCAAGGCATTCTTGCTTTGGCTCCTCTCGCAGGTTTTACAGATCCTCCTTTTAGAAGTGTTGTTAAAAAATTTGGGGCTGACCTTACTTTCTCAGAAATGATTAGTTCTAATGCACTCAAATACCATTCCGCTAAAACGTTTGAGATGATTAAAAAATCTCCTCAAGAGACTCCTTATATCGTGCAGATTGCTGGTTCAGACATAGAAGTCATTAAAGAAGCGGTGTTGATTTTAAATGATATTGAGGGAATTGACGGGATTGATTTGAATTGTGGCTGTCCTGTACCTAAGATTATCTCACAAGAAGCAGGATCCTCTTTATTGCTTGACCTTCCTAAGATGCAAAAAATCATCGAAACTATTAAGCAGACTTCTAATAAAAGATATACCAGTGCTAAAGTGCGACTAGGGTTTAATACAAAGATTCCCGAAGAAATTGCGAAGGCGTGTGAAGCTGCGGGTGTTGATTTTATGAGTATCCATGGTAGAACAAGGGCTGGTGCTTACAAAGCTGAGGTTGACTATGAAGCGATTGCAAGAGCGCGTGAAGCGGTGAGTATTCCTATCCTTGCCAATGGTGATATTACAAGCTATGAAAAAGCTTTACATGTAAAAGAAGTCACAGGCTGTAAAAGTTTGATGATAGGAAGAGGCGCTGTTGGTAATCCATGGATTTTTTATCAGATTAAAAATGAACTTTTACATGTAGAAAAAAGTAAGATTTTAGAAATAGTGATAGAGCATTATAATGGAATGTTAGAATTTTATGGAAATAGGGGCATCGCTATTTTTAGAAAGCATTTACATACCTATTCTAAAGGACTTCCAAATGCCTCGGAATTTAGAAATAGTATCAATTGCGTTGAAAATGAAGATATTATGAGAGATGAAATAACCGCTTTTTTTAAATAAGGATTATCTTTCGTTTAATAGCCATCATTAAAGCTTTGGTCTTTGTGTTTATCTTTTTTATAACTGCCACGGTTACGTTCTTTTTCGATTAAGTTAGCTTCTTTGATGAGTAGTTTATGTTTTGCTTCATAGTCTTCACTTTCATCTGCAATGGTTCTTAAAACAAGTATTACATAGTTTTGTAGAGAGTTTGTATAGGTAGAGTCAAGTCTGATTTCTTCTACCTTTTTTAAAGTTTTATGACTTTTTTCAACACGCTTTTGAAATAATTTAAAGTCGAAATTTTCCGTCTTAAGCACGGCGACACAACTGCCTAAAAATCTCTCAAGCGCCCTGATATACTTTACGCGTAGCTCTTTTTCATTGGTATTAAATTGCATTACATCCCCACAATATTGAAATATTTTAAGAGATAACTTACCCCTATGAAGAACGGTATAAAAAAGAGTGATGTAAAGAACACCAGTGCCGTGACATCGAGTGGTTTACAATCATAAATAGCCGAAAGATTGACGTTGGTAACGGCAAGCGGGACGATGAGTTCTAGGAAAACAAGTCCTGCTACAATAGGCGATAAAGGAAGAGAAAAGAGTATCCCTGCGGCAATGAGGGGTGTAATGAAAAATTTTAAAAGTCCTACATGTAACAGTAATTTTTGATTGACACTTTTGAGTTTAACATTAAAAAGATACATTCCAAAAATGATAAGCTGAATGACCATCGTGCAGTAAGCGCCCATTTCAAGCGATTTATTGATGGAAGGATGTATAGAAACTTCGCATAAATTAAGGACTAAAGCAAGAATCGCAAACCATATCACGGGAAGTTTGATGATGTTAAAGAGAGACTCTTTGATACTTGATATGCCTCTTGAGTAAAAAAATACGCCTAAAGTGTAGACGATAAAAACATTGGCAACATTTATCATACTTGTATAGATAATGGATTCTTCTCCAAAGAGTGCTATTCCCAAGGGAATGCCAAGATTGCCAGTATTGCCGATAATCACAGAGATAGTGATGATAGACTTTTCTTTAGCATCTTCAAAAAAGAACCTTGCTATCAAGTAACTGATAACAACGCATAGGAGCGTGATAGCGATATACAAAAAAGGAACTTGTAAGAGCGTAGCAGTAAGAGGTTTGGTCGATAATCCCCAAAAAGAGAGCATAGGTTGTAAAAAATAGATAGAGAGTAAA
>JAFLKZ010000011.1 GCA_019162915.1 Campylobacteraceae bacterium | reverse complement strand
ATATACTATTCGTTGGACCCTCATGAAAACGGTTGTCGCTTCACCCAGGCTATTTATTAAATTATAGATTAACTTAGCTTCTAAATACCTTGCATTATGGGGTCAATAAACCTAAATATTAAATATTTGTTCTATTTTTTCTCTTTATTGGACTTTTTTATAGGTCGTTTTATTTCCTAATAAATTGCTCTCTATTGTTTTTTCATCTTTGATATAAAATATAATTCCCGTGCCTAACTCATCCATAATATTGATTTTATCGCTCTGGATATCGTATTGTATTTTACTAGCAATTCCATTAGTCGCTATTTTATCTTTTGTAAATTCTAGGTCACCCAAAGAAAATGCTGCCTTACTCGTCGTCTTCCATTTGCCAATGAGGGGATTATGCGGATTTAAAACTTTATAAAGAATAATAGCGAGTATAATTGCGGGAATCAGCCATATCAATTTTTTTAATAATTTTTTAAGAGGTTCTCTATCAATTTTTTGATGCAATGGGACAAAGAGTGGCTCCTCATCATGCTCTTCAGGCTCTTCCTTTGTATGCAAAATTCTATTGGAATTCATTTTTTGCAATGTATCATCTTCTTTAAAAAACATTTGATTTCCTTAATTAAGCTGTTTTGCCAATGTAATGCAGTGTGTAATGGACTGTTTTTCAGACACTATACGCTTTACATGTAAAGGCAGTGCTTGTGCTGTTTTATGCCCAATAGCAATAGCGGTGTAACTCTCATCCCATTCAAAATTACTCAAAAAGCATTGTACTGTTGAGGGTGAAGTAAAAATTAATTTTGCATTTTTTGGAGGAGCTTTATCTTTACCATAAGCTTTACATGTAGTTTCATAAACGATTTCTTCTTCTACTAAAATACCCTCTTTGGTAAGTATTTCATAAAGGTGTGTGACGACCTCTTTGGCTCTGGGGAAAAGAACTTTTTTACCTCGCAAAAGAGGGATGATGTGGTGGGCAAAATCATCGCCATAAGAAGTGGCTGAAGTATAAACAATTTTGCCTTTTTTGGATTGTATATAATGTGCTGTTCCCTCTGCAATAGCATAAGCATCTATCTTTTGCCACGCATCAGTAACTCGTTCAAGCGCTTCGACACTATTTTTGGAAGTAAAAATAATAGCGTCAAAGTGCTCTAAAGAAAATAACTTGTCGTAAAAAACTATCTCGATAAGGGGTAGATTTTCCACCCCTTCATAGGCTTTGTCGCTAAAGAGATAGATCACACTCTTATTCCCATTCTATCGTTGCTGGTGGTTTGGAAGAAATATCATATACAACGCGATTGATACCTGCAACTTCATTGATGATGCGTCTGCTAATGTTTTCTAGTATCACATGAGGTATGTGTGCGAAAGTGGCCGTCATTCCATCAGTTGCATCGACTATTCTTACACAAATAGTATTGTCATATGTACGATTATCGCCCATAACACCAACACTTTTGACATTAAGTAGTACCGTAAAGGCTTGCCAAGTTTTATCATAATAACCAGTAGCACGTAGTTCTTCAAGCATAATGACATCAGAAGCTCGAAGTAAAACTAAATCTTCTTTGGTAACTTCACCCATAATACGGATAGCAAGTCCAGGTCCAGGGAAAGGATGTCTCCCGAGCATATCTTTAGGAAGACCAAGTTCTGCTCCTAAAATGCGTACTTCATCTTTAAAAATTTCACGAAGTGGTTCGATAAGCTCAAACGTCATCCATGCAGGGAGTCCTCCAACATTGTGATGTGATTTAATAGTTTTAGAAGGACCTTTGACGGAAACTGACTCGATGACATCAGTATAAAGTGTGCCTTGTGCTAAAAATTGAATTCCATCATGTTTTTTGGCTTCTTCATCAAAAACTTCTATAAAAGTCTCGCCGATAATCTTTCGTTTTGTTTCAGGATCACTAATTCCTTTTAAACGTCCAAGAAATTTTTCACTCGCATCAATAGTGATAAGCGGAACATTTCTGCTTTTAAACATAGCTTCCACTTGTGCTCGCTCATTGGCGCGAAGAAGACCATTATCCACAAAAACAGAGACTAATTGCTCTCCAATTGCTTCGGCTAACAAAGTGGCTACGACAGAACTATCAACGCCGCCACTTACACCACAAAGTACTTTTTTAGTTCCCACTTGCTCACGTATTTTAGCGATTTGCTCTTTTGCAAAAGAACCCATATTCCATGTACTTTCGCAACCACAAATATATTTTGCAAAGTTCTTAAGCAGCTTACTTCCTTGCGCACTATGGTAAACCTCTGGATGAAATTGAAAGGCGTACATATTGCGATTCTCATCGGCAATACCTGCGTAAGGTGAGTTTTGGCTATAGGCTATTTTTACAAAGCCCTCTGGTAAAGATTCTACTTTATCGCCATGGCTCATCCAAACGATTTGTCCACACTGCGTGTCTTTAAAGATTTTATGGTCACTTTCAAACTTTAGCTCTGCTTTCCCATATTCTTGATGATTGGCAGGAATAACGCTACCCCCAAAATGCTGTGTAAGAAGTTGCATGCCATAACAGATACCAAGAATTGGTAAACCAAGCGCATAAACCTCAACATTAGGATGATAAGAATCTTTTGCATATACAGAAGCTGGTCCACCACTTAGGATAATTCCCTTAGGATTTCTTTTTTTAATATCTTCTATTTTTTCATTATAAGGAACTATTTCACAATAAACACCACTTTCTCTTAATTTTCTCGCTATCAACTGTGTATATTGTGAACCAAAATCTAAAACTACGATAGGGACATCTTTCATTTTTTTCCTTTATTATTAATATAAACCTAACATTTCAAACTGCACATACCAAACTATTAAAGAGAGAATATACCCGACAAGGACTGTCCATGCATATTTCATATGTGAATTGAAAGTATAAATACCTCTAAGCTTCCCCATAACACCAACACCTGCTGCTGAGCCAAAACTAATCATACTTCCACCAATGCCCGCGGTTAAAGTCACTAATAACCACTGGTCAAGACCCATCGAAGGATTGGCTTTTAACACGGCACTCATGACAGGCACATTGTCTATAAATGCGGAGAGAAATCCAACACCAATATTGACGGTTGTAGCCCCTGCTGTATCGTAAAGTTTGACGGCTAAATCTAAGAATCCTAAATAATGAAGACCACCGACAGCGGCTAGGATACCAAAGAAAAACATTAAGGTATCGTGTTCTATTTTACTCACGGCTTGAAACGTTTTTAACTCTTCGGCATGCGTTCTTTTAAGATTATAAGCATACAGTTTGAGAAGAGAAAGTCCAAATACCATTCCCCACATCGGCGGTATAGTGAAAAGTTGCTGACATAAAACGGCACAAACAATAGTAAATGCCCCTAAGAAGATAACTGTTTTTCCCCCTTTAAGTATGGCAATTTTTTGTTCTGTCTTGGCATCAAAATGAGGCTTTTCATTGGGGACATACAAAGATAAGAGCCACGCTGTAACAACCCATCCTAAAAAAGAAGCTGGAAAAAGAGTAAAGAAATCTAAAAATTGTGCCTTTCCTGCTATCCAAGGCATCAAAGTTGTGATATCTCCAAAGGGGCTCCAAGCGCCTCCTGCATTAGCGCCAACAACGATATTAATAGCACCTGGGACTAAAAACGCTTTATCTTTTTTTTCTATGGTAATTAAAACTGTCGATAAAATCAAAGCTGTGGTGAGGTTATCAGCCACAGGACTGATAAAGAACGCCAAGGTTCCTGTTAGCCAAAATAACTTTTTATAAGAGTAACCTTTTGAAACAAGGTTGTATTTAAGTGCGTCAAAAACACGTCTTTCAATCATCACCTCGATATACGTCATTGCGACGAGTAGGAAAAAGAAGATTTGAGCAATTTCTAAGATAAGAAGTTCAACTTCATGCGTTAAAGGCTTAGAATCTAACCCATTAATAGTGTTGTAAATACCTATCAAGATAAAGATAAAAGTTCCTATAAAAAGTGCTGGTTTTGCTTTATTGATATGAAACTTTTCTTCTGCGGCTATAATATAATAGCCCACCAAAAAGATAATCAAAGAGACAATGCCGACCCACGTTGTGGTTAAATCTTGACCACTTGATGCCCAGATACTATTGGCTAAAGCCAACATTAACAATACTATCTTCATGTATGGATTTCCTCTTTCATATAGTGTGCTCCTAGCGATACTTTTCTTTTCAATGCGCTTTGGATAATCTCTTTTGAAACTAATAACCTGAGCTTTAAAAGTTTTCCAATAGACAATTCTAGCATTTCATCTACACGTTTCAATGCTTTTTCTAAATTTGCTTTTTCACGCACTATTCCAGCATAGCTCCACATAAGATTTCGTAACTCGTTTTTAAGTTCTTTATCACCCTCTTTAATGAGAATATCTTCTGCTTCGCTAAAATGTTTTTTCTCTTTAGGGTTATCTATACTTTTAAGAATATCTTGTGCTACTCTGTAGGAAAAAACCATGCCTTCGAGTAAAGAGTTACTCGCAAGACGATTTGCTCCATGCACTCCCGTATTAGCCGCTTCTCCAACAGCGTAAAGATCTTCTATCTCCACAATTCTCCCCTCCAAATTTGTCTTAATGCCCCCCATAGAGTAATGAAAAGCTGGAGAAATAGGAATTTTTTGCATCGGAAGATCATAACCAATATTTTTCATATTAAAATAAATACTCGGAAATCTCTGTTTAAAATGTTCTTCGGGAAATGAACTTACATCTAGATAAACTTCTTTGTGATGTTTTTGCTTATAATCAAATATCGCACGACTGACGATATCGCGAGAGGCTAATTCTCCTCGCTCATCATAATCAAAAAGAAATCTTTTACCCTCTTCATCTACGACTTTTGCACCTTCACCTCTTAACGATTCACTCAAAAGTTGCTTTCGAACCGCATTTCCTAAAACAAATGCCGTAGGATGAAACTGCATCATTTCCATATCGCCAAGCTTGATATGATGACTAAGACAAATGCCTTGCATATCGGCACTAATAGTTCTTGCATTGGTATGGTACGCATAGAGTGAACCAACACCGCCACTTGCGATGACTACTTTTTTGGCATAAATATTAAAAATCTTATCTGCATGAAAAACACGCACCCCATAACATCTGTTCTCGTCAATCAAGAGATCTGTTACTTGGGTATTGTACAAAATGGGACAAGGAAGTTGTTGCATCATAAAAAGATGCAAATGCCTGCCTGTTGCATCGCCTCCTGCATGTAAAATACGACTTTGGCTGTGTGCGGCTTCTTTGGTGTAGAGTAAATTTCCTTTTTTATCTTTGTCAAATTCAAAACCCATTTTGATAAGATTTTGTATAGCCAAAGGTCCATTGGAGCATAAAACTTCTACTGCCTCGCTATCGCAATGACCAGTCCCCGCTTCTAGCGTATCCTTTACATGTAAAGCAATATCTTCGCTATCAACGGCAACCGCAACACCACCTTGCGCGTAAAAAGTATTGCATTCCCATGCATAATCTTTAGAAACTACTAAAATGCTTAAAGACTTTGGCAAATGTAAAGCAGTTTGAAGTCCGGCAATACCTGTGCCAACGATGATTACATCATACGATATTTTCATGTTTAATTATCTTTTGATGATACTAATACAGATGATTTTTTCTCTTTTTTAGTAGGAGAGTCTTTATAAACAGGGTCACCTTTGTACCCACAACCTAATATACTAAAGCCCAAAAATGCTATAATAAGCGTATGAAAGATTCTAAAAGTATAATATCTCATTTGGTACAACAACCTTATATGAAAAAATTTAAGCAAGTGCAATGTTATGATAGATTGCTCTGCTTATTGCCAAAAAGCTTAACCGCTATGATTAAGTTTTTATACAACAAAAATGAAACCCTTTTCTTTGTACTCAATAACCCTTGTGCAAAGATGGAGTTCAATTATAAACAGAGTTTGATAAAGAGTCTATTAAGCCAAATTGTTCTCCATTTTCCAGAATGTCAATGCTTACATGTAAAGAATATTCAATGCTTCGTTTCCAATCAATTAGAAGAAAAAATAGCACCCCTTGTTAATCCCTCAATGATTACATACAACGAGCGCTCAGATGGCACCTTTGACAATAGATGTAGTGATGAAAAATTGCATGCACTTTTTGAACATATCAGAGAAGAAATACAGACGCAAACATGCTAAAAAACAAGCTCAAACTAGCACCTACTAGTGCGGGGATTTACCAATTTTTTGATAAAAGTGGCATGCTTTTATATGTTGGAAAAGCCAAAGTCATTAAAAACCGTGTTAAAAATTATTTTCGTTTTTCAGATGAACTTTGCCCTGCCCCCAACTTGTCTCCTCGTCTACATAAGATGGTACAAGAAATAGTCAATGTCGAATACATCGTCGTTCAAAGCGAACACGACGCACTCATTCTTGAAAACTCTCTTATCAAACAGCTTAAACCAAAATACAATATCTTGCTTAGGGATGATAAAACGTATCCTTATATTTGCATTGATTTATCGCAAGAGTTTCCTCGATTTGAAATCACCAGAAAAATAGTCAAAGGCAACCATATCAAATACTTTGGACCTCTCTCTAGCTCTGCAAAAGACCTTTTAAATGCACTTTATCTGGCTTTTCCACTGGTTCAAAAACGAAGCTGTATTAAAGGAAAAAAAGCTTGTCTTTTCCACCAAATCAAGCGCTGTCTTGCTCCTTGCGAAGGTAAAATAGACGCTTCCACTTACGCCCTCATTGTCAACGAAGCGCTAGACTCTTTGCGTGACCAAAAAAACCTTCTCTCCCTCCTTGCATCAAAAATGGAAACAGCCTCACTTAAACTCAACTTCGAAGAAGCCGCAACGCTTCGAGACATCATTCACTCCATCAAAGACTCTTTACATGTAACGCATGTTGAGCTTTCAAAGCTTGAAAATTATGATGTTTTCGGGATAGCTTATGAGGGCAAAATAGCCTCTATTATGAGAATTTTTGTTCGCGAGGGCAAAATCGTTTCAACCAGTCATTCGATTATACGCAACAGTTATGGTCTTGAAAAAGATGAACTCTATAAACGCACTCTTTTCCAATTTTATAGCCCAATGGATCAAACTTTTACGCACCATATCTTAGTAGCTGATGCGTTTAGTGAACAAGAAGAGATGGCAATTTTCTTAAGTGAAAAGTTTCAGCAAAAAATGACAATTACCGCTCCACAAAGAGGAGAAAAATTACACTTAACCGATATCGCGAGAGAAAATGCCAAAGAGATATTAGGACAAGAGTTGTCTAAAAATAAAGATGCCCTTTATGAGAGTTTACAAGCTCTTTTTGATTTAAGAGAAACTCCAAAGCGGATTGAAGCATTCGATAACTCACACCATGGCGGTGACGCTCCAGTAGGTGCTATGATCGTCTGGGAAGAAGCATTTGATAAGCCAAGTTATCGTCGCTATGCGCTTGAAGCCAAAGATGAATATGCGCAAATGAAAGAGATGTTGGAGCGCAGAATTAAGGATTTTGCCAAAGAGTCACCTCCTGATTTATGGGTGCTAGATGGAGGAGAAACGATCCTTAAACTAGCTAAAAGTTTATTACACCAATATGGCTTACATGTAGACCTTCTTGCTATCTCAAAAGAGAAAATCGACGCAAAAGCACATCGTGCCAAAGGCAGTGCCCATGACAATATCTACAATGTTATTCAAAAATTCACTCTTCCAACATCCGATAAACGCTTACAATTCATACAAAGACTCAGAGATGAATCACATCGATTTGCTATTGCTTATCATCGGCAAAAGAAGAGAGGCAAAGATATGAGTTTAGAACTGCTTCAAGTTGAAGGTGTGGGACCCTCTTCCATTAAAAAACTTCTGCTTTATTTTGGCACTTTTGAAACTATCTATAACGCATCGTTAGAAGAATTAGAGGTTGCTATTGGGCAAAAAGTCGGTTTGTCCCTCTTTGATTTCTTAAAAAAATAGGTTAATATTAAGTATAAGTTAGTTAAAATTTACCTTCAATGCAAACCAAAGGATCTAACTTGATACTTTACGACAAAAGTGGTATTTTTTTAGGAATGGGTAGCCAAGAGTTGTACTTCTTAGGGTACGAAGATATGGAAGAATTTAAAAATTATCACAATGATTTTGCAGATCTTTTTATCAATAAACCTGGTTTTATCTTCAAATTTAAAAACTTCTCGTGGATTGATTATGCACT
>JAFLKZ010000057.1:4541-8217 GCA_019162915.1 Campylobacteraceae bacterium | reverse complement strand
AAGGTGCAATATAATAAACAAAAAATCGAATAGGATTGGCCAAAACAAGTAGATAGAGGAGACCTAGAAAAAGTATAAAAGCCTTAAATTTTGTCATTCTTCGAATAACATGAGGGCTGAGTTTTCTAAAAATATATAAAAAAGCAATCATAAAAATAAAATACCACGTATAGGCAGCTTCACCATACAGTTCTCTTAGATACATCGGAGAAAAACCTATGCAAACAACGGCACCACCCATAAGGGCGGAAGTGCGAGAAAGTGCTAGGGAGCGCAGAAAATTATAGATAAAAATGACCATAAAAACAGTCACTAAAAAAACTGTAAAAGCGTGGGCAAAATAACCATTTTTTTCAGCTAACACCCAAGGGATAACTAAAACATGCTTGAAAAATATCCATAAGTCATTGTTAACATACCACCAATGACTGGGGAAAAAGCTACCCGATAAAACGATCTCTTCTGCTAGGACATTCGCAATTGCAGCATCTGAATTAAAAAAAGCCCGATAGGTTTTAAAAATGTAAAAGCTTACCTCATATAAAACAAAACTCAACAGTAAAATAGCACCAACGAAAGGAATATTTTTTATAAAACGGCTTTTAAAATTTTCTTTTTTTGTTTTTAACATACAATACAACCATCACCTAGAATTTTTTTTCTCATAAAAAAAACTATTATCATTCTTTATTTGATAAAAATTCAATAGCTTTTTTATAGTATTTACTCTGGTCTAAGCCTTCACTTTTTAATTCATTGACATACAAAACCAATCTTTCATCTATCTTACATATAATCTCTTCTAAATCATCACTTAAAATGATAAGTTCAACATCAATGGGATTGATAGTTTGGTGTTCTACCATAGTCGTTTTGATAAAATCATACAATTTTTCCCAGTAACTTTTGCCATAGAGAAAAATACTTATTTTAGTAATTTTTCCTGTTTGGGTCAGGGTTAAAGCTTCAAAAAGTTCATCAAGCGTACCATAGCCTCCAGGAAAAATAATGTAGGCCAAAGAGTACTTAATGAGCATGACTTTTCTGACAAAAAAGTAATCAAATGTAAGATGTTTTGTCGTATATTTATTGCCACTTTGCTCATTAGGGAGATTGATATTAAGCCCTATTGACTCACAGTTTTTGGACTCATAAGCTCCTTTGTTAGCGGCTTCCATAATCCCTTTTGAACCACCAGTAACAATAGAATAGCCTTTTTTACCAAGCATATGGGCTAAAGCATGCGCATCTTTATAATAAACATTATTTTTATCAAACCTTGCACTTCCAAAAAAAGTAACACTAGGTCCTAAATCTTGGAGTTCATCAAATCCTTTTACAAAATCTGACATAATTCGCAAAACGCTCCACTCATTGGTGCGTTCAATATCTTTAATACGTTTATTATGATGCATTATTCCCACTATCTTAGTTTTTCTAATCGTTCACGCTTCGTTCCAATATCGCCTATTTGGACACCAAAGTTACCATCAACAATGACAACTTCACCCATACCAATCACTTTATCGCCCACTAATATCTCAAGAGGATCATTAGCAAGCTGATCTAATTCTATAACAGAGCCAATATCCATACTTAAAACATCTTTCAAAAGCATCTTTTTTGAACCTATGCGTACGCGAATAGGTAATTTAACATCTTTAATAAGTTCAATGTTACTCATCTCTTCAGGACTGATGCTCGATGCTGACTTTTTAGGCTCCATTTCACTTGCCTCTTCATAACTATTGTGAGAAGGAAATGTTGGTGCTTCATCGCCAACAACAGCGACTAATTCTGAATTAATCGCAAAAGCAATATAGTCATGGGAATTATGAATAGAAAGATTATAGATAAAAAGTTTTTCGAAACCTTTAAAATCAATCATATTATTTTCAGAAATATATTCAATTTTATCGATAGTAAAACTTAGTTTAGGCATATTTTTTTGACTACCAAGAGAGCGTGAAAATGAACTTAAAATATTGGAAATCACTTCTTTAGTAGCGTCAAGATCTTCCGCGTCCATATCTTCTTTTTCATTGCCCTCGCCACCAAGCATCATATCACCAATAGCCGTAGCGATAGAAGTGGCAACCGTCACTCGCATAAGTCCATGCATATCACCACTTACACTAATATCTATCTTAGCAAGAGGAGGTGTCAGACTTATCTTATTTTCACCATTTTCCTCTTTAATTAATTCTACTTTAGGGCCAATGCCCGTTAATCCCTCAATGGTAGAGATAATCTCTTGTTTTAATAATTGTACAAATGTATTCATCGCTTATCCCTGTGTATCAAATGAAGAGATTTTAGATATTCTAAATTGTTCTAACTTTTCTAAAGCAGTCTTAATCTCATCTTTATCAGTTCGTACTAATTTCTCAATTTTAATGGACTTTCTAAATCGATGAAGTCCAATCTCCGCTAAAAATAGCTCTTTTTTATCAATAGTAACGATAGCTCTATCATCCGCAGGACGGTCAAGTCTGATAATATCGCCTTTTTTTAACTCTAAAAGTTCACCCACACTCAAATCTGCTTTTCCAATAATCGCTTCATTAAAGACTTCAGCCCGACTAATCAGCGTATTGAGTTCTTTGTTTCTACTCTTTTTGGCACTCGTTTCGCCTAGCATAATATCACGATTGGCAAGACGGGATAAAATAGGCTCTAGGTAAATAACGGGATAACAAAGGTTAATCATCCCACTAGAATTTCCAATAATAATCTCCATTACGACCATAATAACAATTTCATTTTGAGAAACGATTTGTACGACATTAGGACTTGACTCTTTGGTTTCTACAGTTGGATACATATCGGTGATAGGCGCCCATGCTTCTTTAAGCCTTTGCATGATAATTCTCAAAATAGCATCTAAAAGATTTAACTCAATATCAGTCAGTTCTCTTGATGCTTCATAAGATTCGCCAAGACCTCCCAAAAGTCTATCTATCATCGGAAATGCGATGGAGGGGTTAATCTCTATAACACAATTTCCATCCAATGGCTTGATGGAAAAAACGTTAAAACTTGTAGGGCTTGGAAGTGACATCAAAAATTCACCATACGTCATCTGGTCAACAGAATGGAGCTGTATCTCAACGATACTACGCATAATGGAAGAGACTTGTGAAGCTAAGTTTCTTGCCATCTTATCGTGAATACCCTTGACGGCTCGAAGTTGCTCTTTGGAAACTCTATTAGGACGTTTAAAATCGTAAAGTATAATTTGTCTTGTATCTGAACCATCCGAGTCACTACTAGAAATACTATCGCCTTCTTCTTCCACCACTTCCAATAAGGCATCAATTTCTTCTTGACTTAGTATATCAGCCATGGTTTATCCCTAATTGCTCTTTGATTTTTGCTAATAGTTTTTTATGAATTTGAGAAATTCTTTACTCACTAATCTCCAAAATATTACTAATTTCTTTTAAATTTAACTCTTCAAAATAGTAAAGCTGTATGATAAGTTGTTCTCTTTCATTGAATTTTAAAAGAATCCCTCCGACAATAGCGATAAGTTCATCTTTTTCAACTTTTTGTGCCGTATCTTCGCTTGAGAGTATCGTGATTTGCTCATTAAGTGACATAACTGACACTATCATAGAACTATTTCTTGCTTCGCTTATTTTTTCGATATCTTCCTCTAAGATTTTTGCTAAAT
>JAFLKZ010000057.1:0-4486 GCA_019162915.1 Campylobacteraceae bacterium | reverse complement strand
ACTAAGATAAAGACTTATCTCATGGTCCACAGCTTTAATTAAACGTCTATTAGCACGACTCATCGTATCTAAAGAGCGTAAATAATCAAGCATAGAGCCATAAACTCTTTTTTTACCATAACCCCAAAAAGAGTCGTTTTGATCTTTATCATAACGACGTGAAAGTTTAATCATCTCCTCTGTTCCAATGGAAATAAGATCATTCACATCGACAGACGAAGGCAATCTTTCGCGTAAACGATATGCCATAGCACGTACCGCTGGTAAGTATTGCAAAACAAGATCATCTTGTTCTTTTTTGATATTTTGGCTGTAAGGATTAAGCTGCTTTTTTATCGTGTGATTCATCAATTTCGATTGAGCCTTTCATGATCTTTTCATATTTTTGGTTCATATTATCAATACTTACCAAAAGACCTTCCATCACTTTTTCCCGTGCATCCAACTCTTGAATAAAATATTCACTAATACTTTCATGTTCTTTTTTGTTAAAAATGAGTTTTCCTATACGGTTGAAGTCAAAAAAGTTCATCACTGCCACATGTATCGTTAAATAGAAAAATAGTGTAATTTCAAAGGTATAAAAAAGTATATTTTCGGCTTCTGAAAAATTGAGTATCGAAAACATAAGTCCTATGAAAAAACCACAAATTGTAAAAAAATAAATAAAATTTTCCGACTTAACCATACAATAACCTTTACAAAACTTATCTAAAATTGCTCAATAATACGCTTAAAAAAGCTACCAAAGCTCTTTCCTGTATCATTTTTAAGCACTTTTCGTTCCAATTTATAGACTAAGTTATTGACAATCCTTTTCATATCCAGCGATGCTAAAGAATTTGGTGCATCATTGGTAAAAAGGGTTCGCTGTTTAATACTTTTAGCAATCAATTTATCTTGTGGCAATTTTCCAATTAAGTTCAGTTTTAAACCACCTCCGATATTTGCCATCGCTACTTTGTTGATTTTATCAAAGATTAATTGGGCTTCTCTTTCACTATTGGTCATATTAAGAATAAGGTGTATGTTTGATTGGCTTTTACTGGTAATTTTGATGGTAGCGTACGCATCTGTAATGGCAGCAGGATCAGGAACCGTAACGACGATAACCTCATCGGCTGCTTCTAAAAAGAGTTGTATATGCTCCCCAATACCAGCACCGGTGTCTATAATCATAAAATCTAAATCATTGAGAACTTTCGTCTCTTCAAAAAATCTCTCATACAAAAACTGTTCACTATACTTTAAAATTTCATCACCACTCTCACCGGGGATAAGGATAAGATTTTTTTTCACTTGCACGATAATATCGCTGAGTGAACACTCGCCTTTGAGTACATGTAAAATATTTTTTTCAATTCTAACATTTAAAATAACATCTAAATTTGCCAACCCAATATCTGCATCAAAAAGAGCGACTTTATAGCCATTATTGGCTAAAATGTTCGCCATATTAGCACTAACCGTACTTTTTCCCACACCACCTTTGCCACTGGTGATCGCGATAAATTTGGTATGTGTATTTTCATTATTAATCGATGCCGAGCTTACTAACTCTTGTAGTTTATTTGCTTGATTTTCCATGCTCGCCTCTCTTTTTTTCAAAACCATCCAAGATGCACTCTACTAGAAAATCACTTGATGCGGGCACAATGTCATCAGGAACTTCTTGACCAATAGAAAAATAACTCACTGGTTTGTCTATATCGTAAATCAAAGAAAATATCGTTCCAAAAACTTTTGTTTCATCAAACTTAGTAAAAATGAGTGTATCAATATCAAGAAATGAAAAGTTTTTATAAATTTCTTTTAAATCTTCTAGCTTACTTCCTGCTGAGAGCACTAAATTGACATCGATTTGAAAATTACTACTTTGGATAAATTTATTGAGCTTTAAAAGTTTATCTTTGTCATATTGTGAGCTTCCCACGGTGTCGATTAAAATGACATCACAATGGCTTAGTGAAGAAAGCGCATTATCAAAATCACTTGGTTCTACCACATCTTCAATCGGTAATCGCATCATTTTAGCATACTGAAAAAGTTGTTCCACCGCTCCAATTCTATACGTATCTAGCGTGATAATGCCTACTTTACTTCTTTTTTCTTGGATATACGAGTAGCGTGCTGCTAATTTGGCGATGGTTGTTGTCTTTCCTACACCTGTAGGGCCTACAAACATCATCACACGTTTTGAGCCTTTAGGCATCTCAGCTTCAACTCTTACAGGGATGAGTTTGCGCAGTAAAACTTGAAAATAACGCTTAATCGTTTCACTACTATTTTTCATGCGCGGAGGCATGTGCTCTAACGTAAGATTCATAATGTTTTCAAGGTGATCTTCACCCATGCCACTGATTTTTGCTAATTTATAAATCTCTGAAAATTCTGATGGAATCGCAAGGTTGTTTCGCACATGAGATTTTTCTTCCCAAAACATCTCTTGAATCAATTTAATTTTATCAGCCAGTTTGGTTATCTCATTTTTAATATCACCTAAACCTTCGTTATTGACTGCTTTTTCTGCTGCTCTAGGCTGGTGGGGTGTACCCATATTATCAGTAGTAGCTTGTGCAATCTGCGATATCTGTTTGGCGGCTTCTGAGAGACTAAATAAAACATCATCACTATTTTTATACCGACTCTCTTTGTACTCAGGAGTCTTGGGAGGAGTTGGTTGGTCTTCTTCAACGGCAACCACAACTTCATAGAGTGCTGACGTACTAATCGTCTTTTTTCTAATCTGTTTTGTATTGATTACCAAAGCATTTTCGCCACACTCAAGTTGTGCTTTTTTAAGTGCTTCTGCTGGAGTTTCACCACTGAACGTATGAAATTTCACCCATCTATCCTTTAAAACTTTTTAGCAAAAAAAGTGGAACTTTAACCGATAAGCGCTCATGCCAGTGAGGATGAGGAACGGTTAACCCTTTTTGTTTAATACTTTGATTATCGAAAAATATTATATCTAAATCAAGCGTTCTTGGTCCATTTTTGAAGACTCGTAAACGCCCAAAAATATCTTCTACATGTAAGAGTGTTTTGAGCAATATTTTTGAGCTAAGCGATGTTTGCATTACCAAGATTGCATTGTAAAAATCTGCTTGTTCAAGATACCCAAAAGGTGGGTTTCTAAAAATAGGTGAAGTCTCGAGGATAAAGAAACGTCTATCATTTTGAAAATAACGATACAACTTTACAAAACGCTTTTTAACATCCCCTTCATTTCCACCGATACCCACAACAACAAGATGTCGATACTTAACATCGGTTGTTCTAAGTATAGGGAAAAATCGTATACGCTCTATCTTCAACCGATAACCTCAGCGCCCTGACTTTTCACGATAATGGTATCTTCAATTCTAACCCCAAAGGCATTGGGTAAATAAATCCCTGGTTCTATCGTAAAAACCATATTTTCCTCTATAATCGTCTCCGACCTCGAAGAAATCACGGGCAGTTCATGAATGTCAAGTCCCACGCCATGTCCTGTGGAATGGATAAAAAACTCGCCATATCCCGCTTTTTCTATCACATCGCGTGCTGCTTTATCGATAGCACTCGCTTTCACGCCAACTTTTACCGCTTTGATAGCCGCTTCTTGTGCTAATAAAACCGTATCGTAAACACTTTGTTGCCTTTTATCCTTGAAAGTTTGTTGCTTTTCAAAGTTAAAATGCGCATCATAAAAACTTGTGCGCGTTCTATCCGAACAATACCGCTGATACTTCACACCCGCATCTAACAAAACCAATTCACCAATGTTAAGTGTTTTACATGTAGGCAATGCGTGAGGTTTTGCCGCATTCTCACCAAAGGCAACAATGGGTGAAAAACTCAGACCCAAATTCCCACGGTCTTTAAACATCAACTCTGCTTCAAAATGTGCTTTCACTTCATCCAAACCTCGACCTTTGGCTTGAAGAAATGCGCCAAATTCACGAAAAGCATTTGCCCCAAAAAGTGCTGCTTTTTTCAAAATTTCTAGCTCGATTTCTGTTTTGATAATCCGTTTTTGTTGCGAAAAACTAGATTGTTTCTGAAAATTAAGAGAAAGCTTTTCACTGAGTCTTCCAAACTCGTCCACACTCCACTCAATTGGATTATAAACAAGCGATTTTACGCCACTTTTACGCACTAATTGACGAACGGTTTTAAAGAGATCACGTCTATCGCCCTCTAAAACCGTCGCATTTTTAACCATCCCAGAAGCTTCAGTGGTATATCTAGCATCAGTGATAAAAAATGCTTCACTTCCAAGCTTTAAAAAAACCTCATTATCACATGAAAAGCCACACTCATAGTAAACGGCATTTTCATCTTTGAGTATAAAATTCACGTTTATGCTTGTGCTACTTTAGCACTTTGTTCTGCTTGCGCTTTTCTCATCGCATCGATTTCACCTAGCATTTGCATCATTGAAATCATCGCTAAATGGTAACCAAATGGACCAAATCCACTAATTTGACCTGTACAAACAGGT
>JAFLKZ010000097.1 GCA_019162915.1 Campylobacteraceae bacterium | reverse complement strand
TTCATAGCGAAGCTTTTTTTCTTGGCAAAAGCGTACTAATGCGGCACCAGGATCACTAATACCGGGCATTCCTGCATCACTCAGATAAGCAACATTGTCTTCGAAAATAGCCATATCAATATCTGCTAAAACCGCTTCTTCATTGTGAGAGTGCATAGAGATAAATTTTTGAATATTAAATTTTAAATTGTGTTTTTGAGAAAGTAACGAGAGAAGTTTTTTAGTGATTCGCGTGTCTTCGCAAAAAAGGGTGACACACTCAGTTAAAAGCTTAAGGCTTCTAACTGAGATGTCTTCAAGATTTCCTATCGGTGTAGGAATGAAATATACCAAAGTGTTATAAGATAAAAACTATTTTAAGCTATATTTTTTCTTAAACTTTTCAACTCTACCTGCTGCATCCACGATCTTCTCACTGCCCGTAAAAAATGGATGACATGAGCTACAAATATCAATTCTAAGCTCAGCTTTGTTGGACATAGTCTCAAAACTATTGCCACAAGCACATGTTACTACACACGCTACATATTCTGGGTGAATATCTTTTTTCATATCGTTTTTCCTTGTTATTTATAAAAAATAAAATTATTATTTGGCAAGTTACAGCCAAAGGGACGGAAATTATATCACAAAAGATTCATTATTTCAAGGGGTTAACCTCATAGTAAGATTTTGGATGCAAGGGCAACCACAGCTGTTTCACTTCTTAAAATTGTAGGGCAAACAAGACCATATGCCTCATTCTCTTTTAACAAACTACGCTCTTTTTGACTAAAGCCACCCTCTGGTCCGATGAGTATCGAAGAAATAGTACTTTTATCTCCTATTTTTCGATCACAAAAATCTAAAATAGCACTTTGCGGATAACATTCCATGTATGTTTTAATACTCTCAACTATCTCTATTTTCATCATTGTACTTCTCCCGCACTGCTGAGAGGAGTTGATTAAAATTCTTTTGATGCGTTCTTCATCTATTTTATACTGCTTTTGAGAAAACTCGGCATATACAAAACTTATCTTCCAAACACCCAACTCATTAAGCATCGACATTGTTTTTTCAATAATTTTAGGGTCAATAACACACCAGCCTACATGTAAAGAAGGTGATGCAACCACACGGTGTTCTTTTTTTGAAACCAGCTCTAAAATAGCTTCTTTTTTGCCAAGACTAATAATTTCATACTCGTACAAGTAATCATCTTCAAGATTTCTCCACGCCATAACTGAGCCGACTCCAAGCCTTCTTACTTTAAAAAGATGGTCATATGCTTTTATATCTAGGCAAAGCTGTTCTAATCCCGCATCGTGATGGTAGACAAACTGCATTTTAGTGTACTCCGTAAGTAAAAATTATCGTTACTATAATCAAAATAGCATCTATCGTATATTTTTTAATAGCAAGTTTTTTATAGTCAACTTGCGAATTTTCATCTCTTTTTTCCATTTTTTTATAAATCTTATGTTTTTTAATTCCCTTAACAAGGATAAAAAGCCACACCAAAATCATCATCCACACCGATAAACTAAATGCAAATTTTTTAACTGCCATGACGATAATGCCCGTAAAAAAGATAGCAGAAAGCACGATGTAATATTGAGGAGCAATAAGTTCTAATTTTCTAGAAAGCTTGATAAAAACACTATCACTTTTCAAAAGGTAAAGATTGATGATGATTAATACAACCAATAAGATAACAAAAAGCAAATGTAGCTGCATAGACAATGTGATAAACTCTTCCATTTTGTAAAAGCCCCCTAAAAATAATCTGAAATTTTACCATTTTAGTATAATATTACACATAAATTAAAGAGGTTGTTTATGTCTATTTCCTATCAAAAAGCACTAGAAATCATTCAAACAACGATAAAACCTTTACATGTAAAGCAAAAATTGCCTCTTTTAAAAACATTAGGGCGTATTGCAAGTGAGGATGTCTTTGCACGTTGCGCTCTGCCTAAAACATCCATTAGCCTCAAAGAGGGCTATGGCATTCATACCCTTTTTCAAGCTAAAAACTATACGATTGTGTCATCAGATATTCGTTTTATTCCTGCTGGTCATGCTTTAAAACTCACTACTGGTCAAACGCTTGTAGAGGGGATTAATGCGGTCATTGCGGATGAAGAGATAGATTGTCTCCATCATCACACCCTCATTTTAAGTGAAAATCCTCCTAATGGACACCATATCAAACAAAAAGGTGAAGATATAAAAGTTGGTGAGCTTATTTTGAAAAAAGGTGAATGCATTAGTGCTCACAAAATAACCCCTATTGCGGCACAAGGTATCTCAAAATTAACTGTCTTTAGCAAGCCCAAAATTGGCATTTTAAGTATAGGAAATAACATTAGATCACTTGCTTGCGATAATAGAGAAAACACCATCTATAACTCAAATGCTATGAGTTTGGGTGCACGGGTGATAGAACTTGGTGGGGAAGTTGTGATGATGGGAGAGTGCAAGGAAAATGAAAAAAGCATTCTTATCAAACTGCATGCCTTAAGTCAAAAAGTCGATTTTATCATCACGAGTGGAGCGATGAGTGCACATGATGCGATGAATTTATCCTTAGAAAAAAGTATTTTTCAAACTCTTTTTCATCATGTTTTGATTTCTCCTGCCAAACCTAGTGCGCTGAGTCTTTTGAATAATATCCCTATTTTACATCTGACGGGATTTCCACTTTCGTGTATGCTAGGATTTGAAATGCTAGGAGCGCCAATTTTAAGAGCATTGCAAAGTTTACCACTTCTCCCAAAACCTACTTTACTTTACAATCAAAAAGTCCTTACATGTAAAGCTTCTTGCACGAGTGCTATTCCTGGATTGAGGGAGGGAAATCAGTTTATAAGTGCCCCTAGTTATCAAGCAGGAATGCTTAATGTTCTAGGTACTTGTAATGGTTATATTTTAGGAGAAGGCAAAGAAATCATTAAAGAAGGAGAGTGTGTCTCCTTTTTTCCCTTTACTCATCCACCCGTTTCGTAAAATGCTCGGCTAGAAGTCTCATTTTGGTCATCTTCTGTCCATTTATTTTTCTCAGGCTTATTCTTTAAAACCTCTTTTAAAATATCTGCTGCACCTTGTACATCACCTTTTTGAACAGAATCTTTGATACTCATCGCCTCATCAAAATAAAGACATGGAATAAGCATTCCCTCTGCTGTTAATCGGATACGATTACAATCCTCACAAAAATCGTGCTTATGCGGGTCAATAATACCAAATCTATAACCATCTTCAAATTCAAAGAGATGTGCAGGACTAGAACCCTCTCTGCCAATTTCTTTGAAAGCATATTTTTGAGCAATAATGGCTTGGACTTCTAACGCACTTAATCCTTGCAGTTTCTCTTTAGCAAATTTATTTTCCATATACTCGATAAAACGTATCGACATGCCTCTTTGTTTAGCATATTCTAAAACATCTAACACCTCATCAGCGTTAATGCCTTTGATGGGAACCATATTTATTTTGACTTTTAGCCCTACATGTAAAGCTTCATCAATGCCCTCTTGGACTTTAGTTAAAACATCTTTTTGCGCCATTTGCATTGCGATGCTTGGTTTTAAACTATCCAAAGAGATATTGACCCTTTGTAACCCTGCATTTTTAAGTTTAAGTGCGGCTTCTTTTAAGAGATATCCATTAGTCGTAAGGGCTAGATCTAAACCACTTTTATGGTTATTAATCATCTCTATAAACTTGTCCAAATCCGATCTCAAAAGAGGCTCTCCTCCCGTAATGCGAATTTTTGTGATTCCCTCATCAATAGCAACTTTAATAAATAAAAAAAGATCTTCAAAACTCAATAAATTCTCTTTAGGAACCCACGAAAAAGGTTTTTCGGGCATACAATATTGGCATCTAAAATTACATCTTTCCGTTACAGAAACCCTAAGATAGCTTACTTTTCGCCCATGTCCATCGATTAACATATGCATCCTTTTCTTTAAAGCGAGTATTATACATAAAGTTTTGAAGCTATTTCTAAAAGTTATTGAGTTACAATTTATTTACATTAAAAATTTTAAGGAGCTAGACCGTGCAAAAGCCTATTCCCAATGGCAAAGAACACGCGGTAAGTGCAGATGCGTTTTTGGTTTCTAAGACTGATACACATGGCAAAATAACTTATTGCAATGAGCCATTTATAAAAATAGTTGGCGCGAGTGAACAAGATATACTCGGAAAGCCACACAACATCGTTAGACATCCTGATATGCCACGTACTATCTTCAAATTACTCTGGGATAAAGTCAAAAATAAAGAAGAGATTTTTGCCTATGTTAAAAATCTAAGCTTTGATGGCGGTGCTTATTGGGTTTATGCCAATGTCACAGCATCTTTGGATAAAAATGGCACTATCGTTGGATACTATTCGGTAAGACGCAAAGCGAACCCTAAAGCTCTAGAAATCATCAAACCACTCTATGAGAAGCTTCTTTCTTTAGAAAAAACAGGTGGAATGGAAGCTTCTTTCAAATATCTTGTCGACTTATTAAACCAAAAAGGGGTTAGTTATGAAGAGTTTTCAAACAATCTTCAAAGATTATAAAATAATATTTTTTGCATTTGCACTCTTAGCTGGCATTTTCACTTTTCTTCCTATTTCAAGTAGCGAACTTGCGAGCTCAACACTTCTTTTAGGTGTTGCTGTTGGCTCTTTTTTTGGAGGCAGAAAAACAATGTCTTGCGATGTTGAGCTTTATGAAAAAGTACTTAATGTTATCAAAGAAGCAGCTAATGGTAATTTGGAGCCTAGAATCGTTAATATCGATCTTAACAAACCAATGGGAAAAGTTGCCGTAGCCCTTAATGACCTCTTAGACCAAATTGAAGCGTTGATGAGAGAGACTAAAACTTCTATTGAAACGGCAAGTGCTGGAAAAAATTATAGAAATATCTTTAATGAAGGTTTCCGTGGTCTTTTTGCTACAAATGCGCGTTATATATCAGAGGGTGTTAAAGGTATTACCGAGGGACAAAAAGGGAAAGCTAGAGGTGTTCTCTCTGCTGCATTCTCAGACCTTGGTGGTGGAAGCAATGGTATCAAAAGTGTTCAACATGACTTAGATACAAGCATTAAAGAGATGATAGAAATTACAGATGTTTCCAAATCAACCGCTCAAAAATCTGATGAAAGCCTACAAACAGTGACAACTTTAGCGGATGGCATCAAAGAGTTACTTGACCTTTTACTCAGTACTAATGAAGCTATTACTTCTTTAAGTGAACGTACCACTGAAATCACCTCGGTAGTTAATCTCATTAAAGATATAGCTGACCAAACCAATCTTTTAGCACTTAACGCCGCTATTGAAGCGGCACGTGCGGGTGAACATGGAAGAGGTTTTGCGGTTGTGGCTGATGAGGTGAGAAAACTCGCAGAGCGTACACAAAAAGCAACTCAAGAAATTTCGATGACTATCCAAACACTCCAACAAGAAACAAATGGTATTCACGCTAACTCTGAGAAAATTAGCAATATTGCTAACTCCAGTGGCGAAAATGTCATCAACTTTCAAGTAGCACTCAAAGAGTTCAATAAAGATGCCAATAAAACTGCTAAGATTTCTTATGCCCTAGAGGGGAAAATTCGCACAACTCTTGCAAAAACAGACCACATTCTTTGCAAAACCAATACGTATCATGATGTTCTCAACGAAAGAGAAGATGCAACTTTTGTAAAAAATGAAAATTGTAAATTTAACCAATGGTACACAGACCCTGTTATTAAAGAAAGATTTGCCCAAACCAAAGCATATAGTTTGCTTGAAAACTCTCTTTCAACTGTTATTCAGTGTATGAATGAAAATGCTGAGCTATATAAAGCAGGCTACAATATGAACAATATAGCGCACTATATTGATATCTTCAAAAAAATGGAAAATGCGAGTAGCACACTTTTAAATACCCTTGATACTATGGTAGAAGAGTCTTCTCACATCAAATAATACTAAAGTAGAGGGTAAAAACCCTCTACTTTAAATTAGCCAACTTTAAAACTAAATCTATTTCGCCTATTCCTATACGCAAATCTTTGGCTATCTCTGCCTCGCTTTTACCTCTAGCATACTGTGCTACAATCATTTTTTCATTAGAAGTAGAGTTAGAAGAAGGCAGATAATTCATCTCTTTCGTTCTACTCTCAAGTCTATCAATTCTTGACGTTTGTTCATCTTTAAAATTTTGCATAATCATCTCAATATCTTGTAAAGAGGTAATCATAGGTAAAACAGTATTTTGAATATCGCTTTTTATCTTTTCTTGTATCTTTTTTTCGAACTCTTTCATCTCACTATTTTCTTTTTTGGAAAAATCATTGATAGCTTTATTGAGAACATGATTTTGATAATTTAGCTCTTCAATACTTTTCTCATAAATCACTAATTTTTTATTAATCTCGACATCTCTTACAAAAACCATCAAAAATATGATGACGACCAATGCACTTAAAGCAATAAAAGCCAGCGTTTCAATACTCACTATTTTGTCCTTTCATTTGCCTTATCATTACTCGCTCACATGCTACCATATAAGCACTCCAGTCTTTTTCATCATCCTCATGCATCTCAATAATTTTGGCAGTATCTTTTGAAATTGCTTCAAAAAATAAAGGCATCTCTCGCTTAGGAAATGTCGGCATATCGATTCTTCCATAGTAAGTTTGCCCCACTTCTAATACATCTTTTTCAAATTGAAAATAACCATGTCCAATCCCTTGTACATTTTCTTGATATTTGAGCGGAATGTGAATAGGGGTAGGGTTTTTAATAAAATGTGTCAAATCATCTATTTTTCGGTTTAACTCCACTAAAAGTGTTAAAAGTATTTGATTTGTTTCATCAGCTTCTTTTCGCACTTTAGAAGATTTTAGCCAAGCCCTTAAAGGGTCATCGTTGAGTTGTATTAAACTATAATACTCTTTATTAAACTCTTGATTTTCTATGTCACTTGGCTCAAAAGTGATTTTTAAAGAGGCTTTTACTAAACGGATTTCTTCCATATTATGCCCTATCTATTAAGATGAAAATAAAAAATATTATCCCTAAATAACCATTAAGTGTAAAAAAAGCTCTATCAATTTTTGAAAAATCTTTGATAACAATTTTATGTTCTGCTACTAAAACACATGCAGCTATAAAAACGCCTACATATGCAAAAAACCCTAATTGTGCAACGACGACAAAAAGTAACCAAAAAAGGATAGTTTGCGCGTGAAAAAGTCTCGATATAAAAAAAGTTGCCTCTTTCCCAAATTGTGAGGGAATTGAAAAGAGTCCATTCGCTTTATCATATTCCATATCTTGAAGTGAATACAACAAATCAAATCCCGCAACCCAATACATAACGCCCAAAGAGAGCAAAAATGCCCAAATAGGAATGCTCTCACCTATGGCCACCACACCTGCAATGGGGGCTAATCCCAACGAAACACCTAGTACCAAATGAGCATAAGGAGAAAAGCGTTTAAACAACGAATATCCCCCGATAATTGCCAAAAAAGGAACTGAGAGATAAAAAGCCAAAGAATTTATCATACAAGCAACAACGATGAAAGCCAATGCATTAAAGACTATAAATAACTTCATATTTTGCTCACCAACACGACCATCAACACTCGGTCTATTGGCTGTTCTTGGATTTTCTTTATCGATATCACGATCCATGTAGCGATTAAAACCCATGGCAAAATTTCTAGCACTAATGGCAGCAAGAAGTCCTAATATTAAAAGCGACCAACCAAACCAAATAGAACCATGAAGTTCCTTAGCATAAACTATCATTGCCACAAAAATAAATGGCAAAGAAAAAATCGAGTGCTTAAACATAATAAGTTCATTAATGTCTTTAATTCTATCCCACATTTTACTCAAAATCAACCTTTGTATGAACCTTCTCTTCCACAAAACTAGCAATTTGTATGAGCGTGGTTATTTGATGGTCAGATTTTACAACAAAACGGTTTAAAAGTGTTATAATTGCCTAAAAATGAGACTTTAGCGAGGATATTTTTGAAAACTATCGCGATTTTAGGACCCACAGCTTCTGGAAAAACTGCGTTATCTATCGACTTGGCATTGAAATATCATTGTAATATTTTATCACTTGATTCCCTTAGCATCTACAAAGAAATAGATATTGCCTCTGCCAAACCTACACTTGAAGAGAGAAATGGCATCAAACATTTTGGCATTGATGAAATCATGCCTCATGAGCATTTTGATGTCACTATGTTTTTCAATCTTTTTCAAGAAGCCAAAAAAGCCTCAATCAATGAAGATAAAAACCTCATTATTGTCGGTGGAACAGGA
>JAFLKZ010000008.1:358-8380 GCA_019162915.1 Campylobacteraceae bacterium | reverse complement strand
CTATTGAATTGGTTATTTCATTGGTGATAAACATTCCTGTTCCAAATTCAAATATTCCTTTGATGAGCTGTGTTGATTGTGGAATGATTTCACCCTTATCAACACCATTTTGTATGATTTTAGAAATCCAATCATGGTAATTTTGATGACAATTCGTTTGAAAATCTAACATTTTTTGACAAGGATTGATCAAACTGATAGAAATAAATTCTTTATAGATAGTTCTCAGTTCGATGCTTTCATCAGCATAATAAAACTCAAAAAATACTTTCACTTTATCTTTGGTTGAATCGGCTTTTGCTATTTTTTCTTGTTTTCTAATATTGCTCTCTTCCATCAAAATAGTAATAATCTCAAAAACAATGTCTTCTTTATTGGTAAAATACTCATAAATCGTTCCTTTGCCAATTCCCGCAGTACATGCGATTTGCGATACCGTTAAATCAGCTAAATGATTATCTAAAAATAGTTTTTTACAAGAGAGGGCTATGTCTTTTCTTTTTTGTATTTTATCAACAAATGCTGCCATATAAACCTCCTTAAATTTTGACCGACTGTCGGTCAAATGAAATATTATAATGTTGTTGCTTTAAAATAGTTGAATGATGTTGTCAATTTTGGTAACACTTTTCTATTAAAATATCATAAAATTGTCACTTTAAGAAATAATTACATAGCATTTTTATAAACTACATGTAAGGTTTGAACGATAGGATTAAGATGAAATATTTTGCTTTTTTCTTATATATATTTTTATTATTAGGATGTGAGTCCAAAAATACCCAAGCACCTTATCGCCCTACTTTTGATGAGGTTGATGCTAAAGTATATATTGTTGGCGTTCACCCTTATGTAAATACGCAAAAGATGTTTATGTCGTATCGACCTATTTTGGATTATTTAGAAGCTAACATTCCTCATGTAAAATTTAAACTCGAAACATCTGAAGACTATGCCCATTACAATCAAAAGCTCTCCATAGGAGTGTTTGATTTTTCACTTCCAAATCCTTATCAAACGGTTAATAGTTTAGACTACGGATACGCTATCATTGCTAAGATGAAGCCAGATACAACTTTTAAAGGCATATTGGTAGCGAGAAAAAGTTCTCATTTAAGAGAGATATCTCAGCTTAAAAATCAAAAGATTAGTTTTCCTGCTCCTACGGCACTGGCTGCTGCGATGATGCCTCTTTACTTTCTCAAAAGTAAAGGTTTGGATATCAACAAAGATATAGAAAAACTCTATGTTGGATCGCAGTTTTCGTCTATTATGAACGCCTATAGTGGCGATACGATAGCGGGTGCTACATGGCCGACTTCGTACGCGGATTGGTGTTTAGAAAATCCAGAAAAAGTTGATGATATGGAAGTAGTTTGGGAAACTGATATCTTGGTTAACAATGGTTTTATCGTGCATAAACGTGTTTTTGATGGTTTAGCACAGCAAGTAGCAATGCTCCTTTCAACCTTAGATAATACTGATGAAGGTGCAAAATTGTTAAAAAATGCAGGATTTGATGGTTTTGAGTTAGCTAGTAATATCACTTATGATAAGGTAATTAATTTTCTCATTCAGTACGATAAAGAAATTGGACTTCCCAAATGATTTTGTTGCACCAAATAATAAATTTTTTTTATGGCACTATCAAAAAGAAGTTGATTACAAATGTGATTTTAATTCACGCTATTTTGATGGGTTTTGTAGTTTACGACCTTGTAGAGCGACAAGCTACCTTTATGGAGAAGCAACTAGAGAGTAAAGGAAATGAGCTTTCTTCTTTGTTAGCCCTCAATGCAGCAAACTCTTTACTCAATAATGATTTGATAGCGCTAGATGAATTGCTCAATGGTTTTCATGATACTAAAGATATTTACATGGCATTTTTATTGGATGAAAATGGCAAAGTTAAAGCGAGTACTGATAAAAGCTATTTTAATAAGACTTTAAATGATGCTATCAGTCAAAAATTGCTCGAGATGTCTCAAAAAAATAGTGACGATGTGACGCAAATCACGCATTTGACATTGATAGATTCCATTCACAAGATAAAAGTCAAAAACGTCACTATTGGATATGCTAGAATTATTTTGAATAAAGAAGATTTAACGCATGAACTTTATATTATCACCAATCAAGGGCTTCTCTATATTTTCCTTGCCATTTTGATTGGAGCACTTTTTGCATGGCTCTCCATTCGTTCAACAACAGAAAATCTCAATAAAATATCACAAGTCGCTTCAAGTATTGCGGATAAAAATTTTGATGTCGTGTTACCTCAGGTGGAGGGAAATGATGAAGTAGCCAAAGTAGCGAAGGCTTTTGATGTGATGATAACCTCGATTAAAGCCTATATCGCAGATTTACTGGAAAAAGAGCGTAAAACCAAGTGGCAAGCTAGCCATGATACGCTTACGGGACTTTTCAACAGAGGTTCTTTTGAAGATGAAATCAATAGATGTATCCAAGATGTTCATCAAAATAACACAACGCACGCCCTACTCTTTTTGGATTTGGATAAGTTTAAAGTTATCAATGATACGGTGGGTCACTTAGCAGGAGATAATCTTTTACAGCAGATAGCTTCTTTGATGGAATCATGCTTGTCTAAAGATGATTTTTTAGCAAGATTTGGTGGCGATGAGTTTGGTATAATTTTGAAAAATTGCGATTTGACCCAAGCGCAAGAAAAAGCAGAAGAGATTATTTTCAATGTTGAGCGATTTAGTTTTCCATGGGCTGGTAAAAGATTTAAAGTGGGTGTGAGTGTTGGTATGGTGATGATAGCAGGCGTGATACAAAATGCCGTTGAATTACTAAGCTTGTCCGATACAGCCTGTTACATCGCCAAAGAAAATGGTACTAATTCTTTACATGTAATCGATAATAGCAATGAATCCTTTCTTCAAATTCGACATGAAATGGATTGGATTTCTAAAATCCATGATGCGATTAATTATAATTTTTTCATTTTGTATATCCAAAAAATAGAAGGTTTAAAAAAGCGTGACAATCACTATGAAGTCTTAATTAGAATGCAAAATGAGCTAGGAGAATTGCATTACCCTGATTCATTTTTGCCCTCCGCTGCTCGATATTCTTTGATGCCAAAGATAGATTTATGGGTTATCGAGACGCTTTTTAAATTAATTGATTCCCATGAAAATCTTTCATCAACTAAATTTGCCATTAATCTTTCAGGCCAATCATTAATGAAAGATAGCTTTGAGCAGCAAGTAGAAGCATTATTTTTAAAATATGCCATTGATGGAAAAAATATTATTTTTGAGATTACTGAAACTTCGGCTATGTCAAACTTTAAACGTGTGACAAAATTTATAGACCACTTTAAAACCATAGGGTGTCAATTTTCATTAGACGATTTTGGTACGGGTTCTTCTTCGTTCTCTTATCTTAAAAACTTTAGGGTTGATTATCTTAAAATCGATGGTAGTTTTGTGAGAGACATACTTGAAGACCCTATTGATAAGGTTATGGTCGAATCAATTTATCAGATTGCACAGTTGCTTAACTTAGAAACAGTAGCAGAATATGTTGAAAATCGTGAGATATATGACATTATCAAAGAAATTGGTATTGATTATGGACAAGGTTATGGTATTGAAAAACCTTTTCCGCTAAACGATTTTATTGAAAAAATATCTTTTTAAAAAATAGACATTTTTGTTTTAGTGGTAAAAAGCTCTAAAGCTTTTGCCCCTGCTACGGAGTTGCCTTTTTCACTGAGTCTTGGTGACCAAACACAAATACTAAAGTTTCCTGGTAAACATGCCAAGATACCTCCTCCAACGCCACTTTTAGCAGGAAGTCCCACGCGATAAGCAAACTCTCCAACTGCATCATAAGTGCCACATGTTAGCATTAAAGCATTCATACGTTTGGTTTGTCTTTGGGTTAAAATAGGCTCACTCAGCCAAGGTTGAACGCCTCTGTTGGCAAGATACATTCCTGCTTTGCATAACTCTTGCGTACTCATAGCGATAGAACAGTGATGAAAGTAGGCATCTAAAACACGCGATGGTTCATGGTGAAGATTGCCAAAACTTTTCATGAAGTCTGCCATAGCACGATTGCGAAAACCCGTTAAAGCTTCTGATTTGGCGACTGAAAAGTCAAAATTGATATCTTCTTTTTCTGCTAATGTACGAATAAAATTTAAAACACTTTTTTGAGCATCTTTGAGTTCATTTAGGATGACATCGGTGACTACTAGTGCACCTGCATTAATGAAAGGATTGCGGGGGATGCCATTTTCGTATTCGAGTTGGACAAGCGAGTTAAAAGGACTGCCTGAAGGCTCTTTACCGATGCGCTCCCAAATCTTTTCATCCACCAAAGAAATAGCCATGGTTAAAGTAAAAAGTTTAGAGATACTTTGGATAGAAAAGCGTTTGTGATGCGCACCTACGTGGTAGCTTTGCCCATCAACAGTCATCAAAGACATCGCAAAAGAAGTCGGCTCAACCATGGAGAGTTCAGGAATATAAGAGGCAATTTTTCCTTGTGTAAGATAAGGTTGGATTTCGATCTCGATTTCTTGAAGGATAGCTTGAAAATCTAACATGCCTCATGTCCTTTTTTAGATGTGCTTTGAAGCTTACATGTAACATTCTATCACATAAATGTTTTACTTCTTTATGGGAAATGCACTAATGGTTATGAGTTTTTGCAAATGAAGGAAAGTGGGTAATGTGAAAGAATTCTACCAAAGCCTCTATCGTCATTACCCCGTTTTTAGATTTTTTGTCAGTTCTTTTTTGCTCTTTTTAAGTTTATTTTGTCTCTTAAGTAGTGACCTCTGATGACATTTGGGATAGGCTTTAAACCTATCCCCTTGACTTAATTATTTTCCACCTTTGCCACCACCAGATCCACCACCCATGCCTCCTCCAGCACCTTGATTTAGACGGTTTTGGTTCATGTCTTTGTCTTTTTCTTTAAGCATTGTTCTTTCTCTCTCTTGCGTCATCTCTTTGAGACCATCTTGGTCGCCTGCTTTATTTTGTTCTTGGTTCATAATCTTATTTTTTTCTTGAACCATTACTTTGTTTTGCTCCTGATTCGTTACTTTTGAATCAACTCCAAATGCCAAAACACCCAAGGCAACAAGTGCCACAATTATCTTTTTCATCATAACTCCTTTAGTTGTTATAGATTGTTGATATTGAATCTATTATGATTCCACTTTTATATTTAGCCGTACTTTCATAAAAATCTTGAAAACGTTTCACGAGAGGCTCGGTATTATCTTTAATGAGGTCTATATAAAATGGGTATGAAATAATTTGATATTTTAAAGAAGCTTCGATGGTCAGTGGGCTCGTGATAGTAGAGACATTCACTTTATAAGTTATCTGATCACTTCCTCCTATAAAATTTTCATCCGTTAAAGCTGCACCAAATACACCAATATCATGGTGCGCAGAATCTTTATCAAATCCTAATGGTAGTAACCGATTGTCTTTTATATAGTTTGCACCGCGCAAAAGAATATAGGTTGGAAGATTATTGACATCTTCCATGATTGCCTCGTAGATTTGTACCTTTTGAGCGCTATCAATCAGGTCGTAATGAGGTTCAAATGCCAATGGATCTGCATTAGCATTATCATGTTCGATTTTACCATCCGCCGTTGCCGCGCTTGATTCAAAGACTACTAAACCCGCTTTATCTGTTACGCGCAGATGTATCCAAGCTCTTTTTGAAGGAAAGCCCGTAGGTAATTTATGTCCACTTAAAAGCGATACCGTCAAAGGAATCATCAGTGTATCATCACCATGTGTGACTTCCCCCAAAGAAAGTTTAGCAGTATGGTTTTGCAGTTCCACAATGGTTCGATTAATAGTTGCATCAAATTGATTATTGGTTGCCGTTGCTTTAATTTCATCTTTATGCTCTTTTATAAGGTTAATTATATAAGCATTTCCCCCTACAAAATGATGCTGAAAAAAGGGAGATTTTTTATCCAAACGTTGTCCTTTTGGACGATTACTTATCAATACATCTCCTACCGCTTTTGGCATATGACATTGTTGGCAACTTAGATCGTTCTCCCCAAGTCCATCACCATAAATACTATGCTGCCATTCTAAGTATATTGCTTGCTCCGCTAGTTTTCCTACAACATTTCCATTATCGTCCAACGCTGGCGTGTAGAGTACATGGCAAGTAGCACAAAGTGCAGAAGACTGTACATGGTCTGAATTAAGAGGAATGTAACCTACTTTTGAAACCATCATTTCTTCAAAAACATTGGCATATGGACCATAAATTATTCTTTTAGGTTTTTTGGTTTCGGAATCAATGGTAAAATGCCCTGAAAAACTCTCCTCCGTGCCCAAATTATCAGCATTTTGAATTTGATGGCAGACTGAACAGGAAACACCATCCATTCCCATTGCGTGATACTGATTGTCACTGCTTAAAAAACCATCATCAAGCAAAGTTGTATTTTCTATTTGACCTGTATCAAAGAAAGATTGACGTTCCGCCATAGGCGTATGACAATGGGAGCATTTTTCTTCGATAATAAACTTAAAAGCAGGATGGCGTTTGACTTCAGAAGCAACTTTTGCCTGCCATAAAGGGTCTTTCGCAGCATTTGCCATCATCGTTGAGCGCCAATGACTATCTATTGAAACATCCAGTCCAACAGCATCTTTAAGCGTACTATGGCAAGCAGCACAATTACCCGAACCTGCAAAATGGTCAGACTCAAACGAAACAAGGTCATAAGAAACTTTTCCTTTTGCACAAAATCCCAAAGTAACAAACAAACACAAAAGTACCAAAATACCTAATCGATATATTTTCATCATACCCTCCTTTTCATATTGAGTATTAAAAAAATTTTAAACTTATAAACTACTTTTATGAAGTAATTTTAACAATTATAATTTTTCGATTCATCACCTTTTGGGGTGATGTCGCATAATAAATAAAAATAATTTTTTGATAAATCTATCGTTGTCTATCGCTCTTATTTGAGTGATGACAATATCTGAGTCTTGTTCTAATTTTTTTCTTTTGGTTACTCTCATTCTTATAGGTTCAGCGTTATCAATCACAGAAGTGCTCACAAAGTTTAGCCCCGACCATTTTCTTTTTTTATAGTTTAATTTTCTCCTACCTTCTTTTTCTTATTAAACTTTGTAGCAAAATTGTGCTACAATTTAAAAAATAAAATAAGGAGTTAACATGGCACTTGAAGCAACTATAAGAGCTAGATGTGATGCAGAGTTAAAAAATTCTGCGGAAGCTATTTTTAAACAACTAGGCATTAGCACTTCACAAGCAATCAATATGTTTTTAGCCAAAGTAAAAAGTGAAAATGGCATTCCTTTTGAACTCAAAATTCCCAATGAAAAAACGGCACAGGTAATGAATGAAGTTTTAAAAGGGACTAATATGGAAGAAACTTCTATCGAGCAGTTAAAAATGGAATTTGAAAGCCAAAAATATGCTAAGCATTAAAAGGCATAAGCAGTTTAGCAGAGATTTTGTACATTCAAAAATGAGCGAAAAACATTTTGTGAAGTTTATCGTTTATACAGCTAGAATTATCCAAAATGAGTCTTTACCACCAGAGTCTCTTGACCATTCACTTGAAGGAAACTGGTCAGGCTTTAGAGAATTTCACATGAGTGGTGATTTACTTGTTATATATAAGATTGATGACAATATACTAAATCTTGTGAGGATTGGTTCCCATTCGGAGTTATTCGGGTAAAGTTATCTTTACATGTAAAGAAATATAGCCCGTCTCAAAAAAGTTAAAAGTTTAGGTCCCCTATTCTCTAATCAGTTTTCTTTCCTTAATCATTTTTTGCTATAATTATTGAAGCAGAATGATTGGAATTTAGGAGCTAGCAATGAAAAAAAACGAGATTTTAGCGTATTTAAAAAATCATAAAGATGAGTTTAGTACAAAATATAAAATCTCACAAGTTGCACTCTTTGGCTCATTCGCAAGGGATGAAAACCGTGATGATAGCGACATCG
>JAFLKZ010000008.1:0-348 GCA_019162915.1 Campylobacteraceae bacterium | reverse complement strand
ACAAGGTTGAGTGATTATTTTTTGCTTTATGATTTCAAAGAGAGTTTGGAAAAAGCATTTGATACCAAAGTTGATATCGTTAGACTAAGAGAGAAGATGAACCCCTCTTTAAAAAAGAGAATTTTAAAGGATGGTATCTATGTATGACAAAGAACTTGTATTTGACATTTTAGAGCAGATTATCGAAGCGATAGCGATAATACAAGAGCGATGCACTTTTGCAAGTTGTCAAAATGACTTGGAAAAGATAAAATAAGCTATGAGTTTTAAGATAAATTTGACACTCTCTTCACACAAAATTTAACTTTTTTATCTGAGAAAGTTAAAAGTTTAGCTCCGACCCCTATT
>JAFLKZ010000184.1:2230-8393 GCA_019162915.1 Campylobacteraceae bacterium | reverse complement strand
CTGATTACGCTTGAGCCAAATGTTAAGTTGCAATGTCTCTCTTATGCCCCTTTTGGCAAGGATGAATCACCTTTTGATTTTGATAGAGGATTGAAACTCTCTAACGAGCGTATCGATAAAGATTTGGAATTATTAGCCAAATATACCCATTGTATTCGCACATACTCTAGTACGGGGCTAGAAGACATCCCTGCATTAGCGCGCAAACATGGATTAAAAATGTGGTTAGGTGCTTGGGTGAGTGGTGACCCTGTGCTTACTAAAAAAGAGATAGCAAAAACCATAGCACTTGCGAGAGAAAATGCTGATATTATCGAGACTGTTGTTGTGGGTAATGAAGCGCTTTTAAGACGTGAAGTTAGTGCTGCTCAGTTGGTGAGTTATATTGAGGAGGTGAAAAAAGCACTTCCTAAAATGACTATCACGTATGCCGATGTTTGGGAATTTTGGAATAAACATCCTGAGATCGCTCCTGCTGTAGATAGAGTGACTATTCATATTCTACCGTATTGGGAAGATAAACCTATCGGTGTGGAAACGGCACTTTTACATGTAAGAAATATTAGAGCGCTTATGATGGAAAAAATTCCCAATAAAGAAATCGTTATCGGAGAGACAGGTTGGCCCAGTAATGGACGGATGAGAGAATCTGCACTGCCTAGTCCGACATCTCAAGCACTGTTTGTGCGTGGATTTGTGCAGATGGCTGAAGCGGAGGGCTGGAAATACAACTTTATCGAAGCTTTTGACCAGCCTTGGAAACGTATCAGCGAGGGTGCAGTGGGAGGATATTGGGGATTGTTTGATGCGAACCGTGGAGATAAACACGTTTTACACGGGACTGTCTCAAATTTCCCCAATGTGCTGTGGCTCTTTTTGGCAAGTTTTGCATTGAGCCTTATCGGTGGAACGGTTCTGCTTAAGGCGGAGAGTTGTTCGTGTCGAAAATCTCCCTATCTTTTGATGACCCTTTTCATAGGCTCTGTTGCGTTAGTGTGGCAAGCTAATGATTATATGATTACATGTAGAAATTATTTTGAGTATGGTTGGGCTATTTTTTCGTTGCTAGTGGCTTTTGCATTGTGGTATAAACTCGTTGCGTATATCGTCACGGATGAAGTAGCCAAAAGAGGTTCGATGAGTGGCGCTATTGGTGTTATGCTTCGTCAAATAGCTTGGAATGAGAACTCAAAAGAAGATTTTCTCCATCTTTTTGCGGTGAGTATTACGCTTATCGCAGCCATTGGTTTGGCATTTGATGGACGTTATCATAACTTTGAAATGGGCACACTTGGCATTATCGCTTTGGTTTATATCGCTTTCTTTATTTCCGATGTACATGTAAACGAAAATAGTGTTTTAGAAAAAGTGAGTGGACTGATATTTTTTGTGTCTGCTTTGTTTGTCTTGTTACAAGAAAATGCTAGAAATACTTACGCCCTTAATTGGGTTATACTGACGATTGTTTTAGGTGCTACCCTGTGGATTTCCAAAGAAAAGCTGTGTGGATTTGTGAAACCACTCCTTATACTTATCGTGAGTGGGCTTTTATTTTGGGCTATTAGAGAGGGTGTTTTTGTCAACGAATCTTTAGTCGTAACGTGCGCCATTGAACCAAATAGTTTGATATGCCAGTTTCGCTTTTGGCTTGGCAAGATAATTTACCTCAATAGCATAGGTTGGGCAAGTCTCTTTTTTGCGCTCGTTGGACTTTTGGGAAGTAGTTACATTTTTGCAATGTTGGCTATGATTTTGAGTCTTTTTTGTCTTTTAACCTTTAGTGGTACTATCGGTGCAGTCGTTTTTGTACTGGGCTGGTGGGTTGTAGGTTATAAGATTAATAATAACCTTTAGTTTTTTTAGATAAAATAGAAGAATTTTTAATAATACATAGGATAAAAGTATGGATGTCAGAGCTGAATTTTTAAGGTTTTTCGAGCAAAAAGGTCACAAGATAACCCCGAGTTCCCCCCTTGTTCCTGATGATGCAACATTGTTATTTACTAATGCAGGCATGGTTCCTTTTAAGAGTGTTTTTACAGGTGAAATTCCTCGCCCCAATCCTCCTCGTGCCACGACATGCCAAACATGTATTCGGGCTGGTGGAAAACATAATGACCTTGACAATGTTGGCTACACAGCACGTCACCATACTTTTTTTGAGATGTTGGGTAATTTTTCTTTTGGAGATTATTTTAAAGAAGATGCTATTTCTCATGCGTGGGAATTTATCACAGAAGTTTTAAAGTTACCGAAAGAAAAATTGTGGGTTACGGTACATGAAAATGATGATGAAGCGGAACTTATTTGGAAAAAATATATAGATGCGAGTCGTATTATAAGATTTGGCGATAAAGATAACTTTTGGCAGATGGGTGATACAGGACCTTGTGGCCCTTGTAGCGAAATTTTTGTGGACCAAGGTGCTGAGCATTTTAACGGTCCTGAAGATTATATGGGTGGCGATGGCGATAGATTTTTAGAGATTTGGAATCTTGTATTTATGCAGTTTGAACGAAGCATGGATGGAAAACTAACACCACTTCCAAAGCCTTCTATCGACACGGGTATGGGATTAGAGCGTGTAGTTGCGGTCAAAGAGGGTGTGTTTAGCAACTATGACTCGACACTTTTTATGCCTTTGATTAACAAAGTGGTTGAACTGTGTGGAAAACCTTATACTTATGCCTCTGGAGCTAGTTATCGAGTCATTGCTGATCACATTAGAGCGGTCGCTTTTCTCGTGGCGCAAGGTACTACTTTTGGTCGTGTTGGACGAGGTTATGTTCTTAGGCGAGTCCTTAGAAGAGCGGTTCGTCATGGTTACCTTTTAGGTATCCATAAGCCATTTATGTACCAACTTTTAGATACTTTATGTGCGTTGATGGGTGAACAATATCCTTATCTTCTTGCTAAAAAAGAGATTATTGCGGAGCAAATCAAAACTGAAGAAGAGGGCTTTTTAGCGACCATCGCTTCAGGACTTGAACTTTTTGAAAAAGAATTACACCATACTAAAGACGTCTTTAGTGGAGAAGTAGCCTTTAAACTTTACGATACCTATGGATTTCCGCTTGATTTAACGGCGGATATGCTTAGAGAAAAAGGTTTAAGCGTTAATGAAAATGAATTTGAAAACTTAATGCGCGAGCAAAAACTACGCTCAAAAGCTTCATGGAAAGGCAGTGGAGATAAAGCAACACAAGGTGAATTTAAACCACTGTTAGAAAAATTTGGGCTCAATAGTTTTGTAGGATACACCCAAAAAGAAGTTAAAACGAAAGTTTTAGCATTGCTTGATGAAAATTTTAAAGAAGTACAAATCCTAGAAGACAATGGCTGGGTGATGTTTGAGCAAACACCATTTTATGCCATGAGCGGTGGACAATGTGGCGATGTAGGAAGCATTGAAGGCTATGGCTCAGTGCTTGAGACTAAGAAGTTTTTTGACCTTAATCTTTCTTTGGTAGAACTTGACGCACCTTTACATGTAAACGATAGCGTAACATTAAAAGTCGATACGGCAAGACTTGAAATAGAAAAGCACCACTCCGCAACCCACTTGCTTCATAGTGCATTAAGAGAAATTTTAGGGGCGCATGTAAGCCAAGCAGGAAGCTTAGTAGAAAAAGACAGACTAAGATTTGACTTCTCGCACCCTAGGGCAATGAGTTTTGAAGAAATAAATAAAGTAGAAGCGTTTGTCAATGGTGTTATTCAAAGTGGCGTAGAGGGTAAAACACAAATAATGAATGTGGACGAAGCCAAAAAAAGTGGTGCGATGGCGCTTTTTGGTGAAAAGTATGGTGATGAGGTTCGGGTTGTCAGTTTTGGCGATGCGAGTACAGAACTGTGTGGTGGAACACATGTGGATAATGTTGCCAAAATAGGGAGCTTTTTTATCCAAAAAGAGAGCGGTGTGAGTGCAGGTGTGCGAAGAATAGAAGCCATTTGTGGGACTGCTGCTTTGACGTATGCGCAGGGACTTCGTTTAGAACTTGAAGCCATTAAAGAGAGCGTTAAACATAAAGACCCACTGATTGGTATTAATCGTTTAAGGGAAGAGATAAAAAGCCTTAAAGCAGATGTGGAATCCCTTGGTTCTCACGCTGGAAAAGCCGTAGAATCTTTACATGTAAATGGTGTTGAGCTCATCGTTGATGTTTTGGGTGCTGGAGATATTAAAAAAAGTATTGATGACCTTAAAAACGAAAAAGAGGCTGTGGCTGTTTTACTTTTTCAAGTTAAAGATGACAAAGTGACGATTGCAGCGGGCATTAAAAATGCACCTTCAAAAGCGGGTGCTTGGATTAAAGAGATAGCACCTATTGTCGGTGGTGGCGGTGGTGGAAGAGATGATTTTGCTCAAGCGGGTGGAAAAGATGCTTCTAAAATTGAGGAAGCTAAAAAAGCCGCTATTGTTTATGCAATGCAAATTCTTCAAGGCGAATAATGCGTGATTTTTTTATCGAAATATTTAGCGATTATGGAAGAGTAATCGTTTTTTTGCATATTGTCAGTGCTTGTTTACTCGTAGGAAGCATGTTTGTGATGCGTTTTGTCATCCAGCCTGTAGAAGTAGGGATTATGGATGAGAAAATAAAATTTGATACTTATATTAAAATGATGAAACGTTATATCATTTTTTTACTCCCCGTGATGCTTATTATCGTCATAACATCACTATTTATGAATTTTGGACTTGGCTTTAAAAGTGGTAATCCTACGACCTATGTGATGGTACATACCAAAGAAGCGCTATGGACATTTATCGCTTTTAATTTTGTTTACATGTATTTTAAATATCTTAAAGCCAATAAGGGATTTAAAGAGGAAAATTACATTGAAGTTGAGGAAAATATAGTTTTGATGGTGAAATATCTTATCCCATTAAACCTTGTTTTAGCACTTATTTCTATTTATTTTGGCGTTATTCTTAGAGGTTATTAGCCTGTGCAAACAATTGTTTTAGGTTCAAGTTCTATTACAAGGGCTCAAATACTCGACTCTTTTGGTATCCCTTTTGTGCAACGTCATTGCGATTTTGATGAAGAGTCTTTGCGTATCAGTGTGCCTTCTCATTTTGTCTATCATGCGACCAAAGGTAAGATGCAAAGTTATCTTGAAAAATGGGATTTAGATATGCCCGTGGTGTGTGCAGATACGGTAGTGTGTGCAGATAATGAGATTTTGCGTAAAGCAAAAGATAAAGATGATGCAAGAAGAATTTTAAAAAAACAAAGTGGCAATAAGGTGAGTATCCTTACATGCATGATATATAAATCTACCCAATATGAGCTGATAGACCTCTCTTCTACAGATTATATTTTTTCACCTTTTGATGAAAAAGCATTAGCAATGTTTCTTGATGGTGATGATTGGAAGGGCAAAGCAGGGGCTTGTATGGTCGAGGGCTTTTGCAAACAATATATCAAAGAAGTGATAGGATTTGAGAGTACTGCGATGGGTTTATGTGCCCAAAAACTGCTTCCATTTTTACCACAATAGCTATGTATCAAAACGAATTAAACGCCATCCATAAATCAAATCGTTATAGAAGTAAAAAGCTCTATGATGAGGATTTATCTGATTTTAGCTCGAATGATTACTTGGGGTTTGCCGAAAATAAATCACTTTTCAATCGTGCTGTTGCACAAGTTTCGCTTTATAAATCTCATGCTCCCAAAGCGTCACTTTTAGTCAATGGCTATCATCCTATTCACGAAGAGTTTGAATCTTTTTTGGCACGCCAAAATGGTTTTGAATCAGCTCTCGTGTGTGGCAGCGGATTTTTAGCCAATTTTTCGCTTATTGAAGCGTTACCTCGTAAAAAAGATTTACTTATTTTAGATGAAGAGTATCACGCAAGTGGAATGGTCGCGTCCAAAACTTTGGATGCGAAAGTCGTGTTGTTTAGACACAATGATGCCAATCATCTTGAGGAAATTATCAAAAGTCATGATTATGTCAGAGTGATTATCGCTGTTGAGGGAATTTATTCGATGAGTGGTGATTTGCTCAATAGGGAAATTTTTGAAGTCGCCAATCGTTATAATGCCATTTTAATTGTTGATGAAGCGCATAGTGTCGGCGTTGTTGGTGAAAATTTACGAGGAGTTTTTGATCTTTATGGCATTACTCCTCTCCCTAATCATATTAAAAT
>JAFLKZ010000184.1:310-2220 GCA_019162915.1 Campylobacteraceae bacterium | reverse complement strand
GGGGACTTTAGGAAAAGCACTGGGGAGTTATGGCGCCTACATTTTGTGTAGTGAGCATATCGCGCAGTATCTTCAAAATCGGGCAAAAGCGATTATTTATACCACTGCGCCTTCTTTGTTTGATATTGCTTTGGGATATCAAGGGCTTTTGTATATTTTAAAAAACAAAGTGCAGTTACATTCTCAAATCAAAGAGCGACAGGCTATCATCAATGAAGCGTTTGAGACGAAAATAGAGGGCTTGATATTTGCTTATACGCTAGAAGAGGGATGCAATGTCTTAGCTGTTCAGCAAAAGCTTATTGAGCAAGGTTTTTTAGTCGGGGCTATTCGTCCACCAACGGTGGTTAGACCTATGTTGCGCATTATTCCAAGGCTTGGTGAGTGTAGTGAAAGACTCAAAATCCTGTGTGAACTGGTTAAAGAGAGTGCACAGTGAGTCTTACATGTAAACAACTTTTAGTGAAGAGTAAAGAGAAAACACTGTTAAATATCGACTTTTCGTTTGGAAAATCATTTGCACTTATTGGTGAAAGTGGTAGTGGTAAAAGTTTAACCCTTAAAGCACTTTTAGGTATGTTGCCTAGTGAGTTAGAATCTTTGATAGAAGTTGAGGCGTCTTATCAATTGGAGCGAGGTAAGAGTATTGCCCTTGTTCCTCAAAATCCTTTTACAGCCCTTTCTCCGTTAACGAAAATAGGCAAACAGTTTATGGTCAGTCCCTTACTCGCTCAAAAATATCTTAAAATGGTTGGGCTAAATATAGATTTTCTCACAAGATTTCCCTCAGAGTTGAGTGGAGGACAATTGCAACGCGTCATTATTGCTATGGCTTTATCGTTAGAACCTAAACTTTTGTTATTGGATGAGCCGACAACAGCACTCGATGAAGAAAGTAAAGGGCATATTTTAGCACTGATCAAAGAGTTACAAAACGTGTGCGGATTCGATATCTTTTTTGTTACCCATGACATTGAGAGTATTGAGAATTTGTGTGAGGAAGTAGGGATTATTAAAAGTGGAATGATTGTAGAAAAAGGTCAGACCGCAGAGATTTTACACCATCCTAAAGAGAGCTATACCAAGCAACTTTTGGAATCTGGTTTTAAAAATAGGAGATTTAGAGCGTGAAATATTTAGTGACGATTTTTTTTATGGGTTTATTTGCAGTCTTTATGGGCTTGATTTTTTTATATGCACAAATTCGGTTTGATGCATACAAAATTATCGACTATACTCCCAAATTAACAACACAGATTTTCGATAGAAATGGAGAGCTGATTGCTAATCTTTTTGATGAAGAACATAGGCTTTATGTTGACTATAAAGATATACCGCCTCGTGTTATCGAAGCATTGGTGGCAACAGAAGACACTTCATTTTTTGAACACAGTGGCGTGAATATAGAAGCAATTTTTAGAGCTTTAATTAAAGACGTACGCGCTATGAAAATGGTGGAGGGAGCTAGTACTATCACGCAACAGCTTATTAAAAATACTGTTTTAACGCGTCAAAAGACTATCACCAGAAAAATAAATGAGGCTATTTTAGCCTATAAAATAGAAACGGAACTTTCAAAAGAGCAAATATTGGAGCGCTATTTTAACCATGTTTATTTTGGACATGGCTATTATGGTATCAAAACAGCTTCCCTTGGTTATTTTAATAAATCGCTTGATGCACTAAGCCTTAAAGAGATTGCTATTTTAGTGGGACTTCCTAAAGCACCTAGTTCTTATGATCCTACGAGGCATATGGATTTATCACTGGGAAGGGCTAATCAAGTTATCGCAAGGCTCCATAATTTAGGCTGGATTAATGAAAGTGAGTATGCAAGAGCGACATTGGAGCAACCTGTTGTTTTTGATGAAACATTGACACAAAATAAAGCACCTTATGTCGTGGATGAA
>JAFLKZ010000184.1:0-300 GCA_019162915.1 Campylobacteraceae bacterium | reverse complement strand
TTTGAAATTGCAGTCTTTAGCCCATGAGTCATTAAAACTAGGATATAGTGGTATCGTTTCAAGGTCAAAAGACGGCAATCACTCTGAATTAAATGGCGCAATGGTTGTCATGGAAAATAACTCAGGCAACATTTTGGCACTTGTCGGCGGCGTTGATTATGCAAAAAGTAGTTTTAACCGTGCTACGCAAAGTAAAAGACAACCCGGTAGTAGTTTTAAGCCATTTTTATACCAAAAAGCATTGGATTGGGGATATTCTCCTATATCCGAAATTCCTGATATTTCTCGTACCTATACAAA
>JAFLKZ010000183.1:2799-8409 GCA_019162915.1 Campylobacteraceae bacterium | reverse complement strand
AAATGTGTGTTTATGGAAGTTTGTGGGGATTGTGGCGGACAGTGAGAGATTCGAACTCTCGGTCAGGTTACCCCGACGCATCCTTAGCAGGGATGTGGTTTCAGCCAACTCACCCAACTGTCCGTGATAAAAGTAGAACGGAATTATAGCAAAACTATATAACAAACTGCTTAAAGTTCTTTTTTAAGCAGTTTATTGACTCAATTATAGTTTTATTGAGGATGTTTGATGCTACCTTCGTAAAAAGGTGTACAATTTTCAGCTGGTGTTATTACTATTGGTGGAGTTTTTATGACTTTTATTTTTCCTAAATGTGACGCTACCGCATTTACAATAGCATTAATTGCCTTTTCATCCATTTTTATCATAGGTTTAGTGAATGTTCCAATAAAGGTTTGCTCAAAGGTAGAACACCCTTGTGCATCGAGTAATCCTATCTTAACATCCAAAATCTTCTCATCAATTATCTGTAAAGCACCTTTAATCGCTACTCTATTTTTTCCAGTGCTGAGGGCTACATCACTTAACTGTACCTCAGAATAACCAATATCTACTTTGGTATTAACCTGTTTTAATACACTATTTCCGCCTTTAAAACTATCCAGCGAGCTAGAGAGCAACGTGATGACATTAGTTCCATTAACATCTTTTTTATTTGCATCAAAAGTCGATAAGATTTTATCAACATCATAACCTTTGACAACCACGCCCTCAGCAAAAAGTTGTATGAAACCACTCAGTGTACTTTTGATATCAAGAATATTTCCCAAAGAGAAAGCAAGTTTCAAATCGCCATTGGCAAAGCCTTCTAACAGCTCACTTCCCCATAATTCACGAGATAAACTGGTAAGTTTCAAATCAGTCATTTTATGTTTAATAGATATTCTTGGTAGCTTGCCATTTAAGTCCACTTTACCACTTCCGATAATTTGTGAATCAAAAATAGTATATTTTAGGCTTTCAATCGTAGCAAGCGCATCTTTCATATCAAGCGTCATAGCAACATTACTTGCAACATATTTACTATATTTAATCTTATCAATTCCTAACTCTGCTTTAAAAAGAAGGGCTTGGAGCTTACTTTTGGTGGCATCAAACTGAATATCACTGATATTAAAATTGATTTTTTCTAAACTTATTTTATTGCCAGAGAGTTCATCAGAATAATTAATATTAGCATCACTAAATCTTATTTTTTTAACATCAATGGTTGGAAAATGACTCTCTTTTTCTATGCTATTGTTGACATCTATCGTTTTTTTGGCTTCAGCTTTTTTCATCTCTGGCATTTCAAAGTTGAATTTTCCTTCTTTTGTTCTTTCTATCAAAAGATTGAGATTATCAAGCGCAATATGTCTTATTTTTATCTCTTTTTTGAAAAGAGGCGCTATTTCCAAAGCAACATCAAAATTTCCCAATTTTGCAAAAGGTGTCTCACCGTGATAAGAGGGATTTGAGATTTCTATATCGGAAATGCTAACGCCAACAGGGGAAAGTGACAAAGAAATATCGCCACGTATAATAATTTCATACCCCGTACTATCTTTCATTATTTTTTGAATTTTAGGCTTGTACTCATTAAAATCAATAACTTTAATAATCAGAAAAAAAGAAACTATACTTAACGCAAAAAATAAAACGACACTTAACAATATCTTTTGAAACATTACACTTCCTTATAGGTTACATATTTTCAATAATTTTTTTAACCACACTTAATGGGTTGGCACTTTGATAGATTGGTCTTCCCACAACGATAAAATCACAACATTCTTTTTTAGCAGTCACAAGATCCGCTACTCTTTCTTGATCGCCTTGGCTTTCACCAAAAGGACGAATTCCTGGTGTTAACGTTAAAAAATCAGAAGAAGTATGTGATTTGATGAGTTGACTTTCATACACAGAACATACAACCCCATGCATGCCACTTTCATAAGTATCTTTAGCAAATTGTGTAGCTTTTTGCACAATAGAAGCATTATAGATAGCTTCAAATGAAGAAGCATCAAAACTTGTCAGTGCAGTAACAGCTAAAACAAGAGGTGGATTTGGCAGAGAATTGACTCTTTCCATCACCATACGCATCGCTTTTTTACCACTAGAAGCGTGAACATTAAACATATCAACGCCTAAATGAGAAACGGATTCTGCTGCATCTGCCATGGTGTTGGGGATATCGTAAATCTTTAAATCTAAAAAGATTTTAAAAGAAGGGTTGATAGATTTTATCTCTTTAAGTAAAGACTCGCCATCTCTGATGAAAGAGCGAAGTCCTACTTTGAGCCAAATATCTTCACTTTTTAGCTTTCGAGTAAGGGAAAGGTTTTCCTCTTTGCTTGGCAAATCAAGTGCAACACAAAGCTTCATTAATTAAACTTCCTGGTCTTTACAAATGGCATCTAAAACACCATTGATAAATTTTGGACTCGTGTCATTACAAAGTTTTTTAGCAAGTTCAATAGCTTCATTGATAACCACAGCATTATCAAGCTCAGAATATAAAATTTCATACGCGCCAAGTCTTAAAATAGCACGCTCAATATTGCCTATTTGGCTTAAATCCCACTCTTTAAGATTATGGTTAATGGCAAGGTCAACTGCTACTAAGTTGTCCTTAACGCCCTGATATAAACTCAATGCAAAATCTTTTTGAAGATTACGAATCTTTTTTTCTTCGAAAAGTTCATCGATAAACTTATCGATACCTGCATTGCCGATATCTCCTGCATACAAAAGCCCGACGATACTCTCTCTTACTTGATGTCTTGTTGCCAACGCAAATCCTTATAAATGTTTATATAAGCTGATAAGTTCTATCAAGCCTGTCATTGCTTCAAAGCCCTTGTTACCAGCCTTACTTCCAGCTCTCTCAATCGCTTGTTCTATCGTATCGGTGGTAAGAACCCCAAAAGTAACAGGTTTTTGATATTTTAACGCTGTGTTAGCAACACCTTTAGTCGCCTCCGCTGCTACATAATCAAAATGAGGTGTACTTCCACGAATAACGGCACCTACACAACATACGGCGTCATATTTGCCACTACTTAAAATTTTATCAAGTGCCAACGGTATTTCATACGCTCCTGGAACCAAAATCAAATCCAATTTTTTTTCATCTCCGCCATGACGGATAAAAGCATCTTTCGCGCCCTCAACAAGACGGTCGGTAATAATATGGTTAAATCTACTGTTGATAATTGCTACTTTCTCACTACCATTGAGGGAAAGATTTCCTTCTATAATATTCATATCTATCCTTTATTTTTTCTTATCATACTACATTTTTCGTTACAAATTAATTATCTCTTTTTCCAGATGCTTACATGTAAAGACTTGCACACTTCTTTTCTTTGACTCTCTCTTACACATGAAACTATCGCATTTGGAGTATTTATCAACTCAAAATCAGGGGCTAAAAGTTCATTCAACGCGTCAAAAGTGCTGTATTTTTCGCCATTCTTTTTAAAACCACCTAGCCATTTATTTCGAGGTGTTTTGCTTTCATCCCAGTCATAAGCACTTGTAATGACTAAAAATCCATCTTGGTTGATACGCTCTTTGATATTGTGTAAAAAGAGTTTTGGATCATACAACGTATCTAACACATCATTGGCTAACACCAAATCATAACCATCAAAATAAGGCTTAAGATTGTGCGGGTCTCCTTGCCAAAACTCAACTTTTCTAGGCTCATCGGTGATGCCAAAATCAGCTAAATTCTTCTCAACAAACAAGGCTAATTCACCCTCTTCTTTGAGCGCATATTTAAGTTTTCCACTCTCTTTAAAAGAAGTTGCTAGTCGGACTACACGCGCCGTAAACTCAACACCATGCACTTTGTCAAAAGTTTTAGCTAACGCATAGGTAGCGCGTCCAACGCCACAACCTATCTCAAGTGCTTTTGTTTTTTCTCCGCTAAGTCCAAGACAAACTTGTGCTATGGCTTCAAAATAACGGTTATCTCCAAAATGGGCATCGCATAGTTGACTAAGCGCAAAATCCATCTCATAAAATACTGATTTTGTCTCTATTTTTGCATCTGACTCAACATAGCGAAATCCCGCATGTTGGTAAAAATGTCGTCTAAAGGCGTAACGAGAATCCCGAATAATCTCATTGCCCGTGCTAATCCACGAACCACCTTTGATAAGATTGTGTCTATCATCAAAAGTTGGCACTGAAAAATCATCGTACAATGGATGCACTTTAAAGCCATCAAATCCATTCATGGGGGTTTCTGACCATTGCCAAACATTGCCGATGATGTCATAAAACTCTCCAAATTTAAACGTATCCACAGGCACACTTGAAGCGAAATACTCCAAGTTAATATTCGCAGGTGCTTTGTCCCAAAATGGTTCATCGACCTTTACATGTAAATCTCGAAGAACATACCACTCTTCCTCGCTTGGCATGCGAATACTCTTCCCACTTTGGCAACTTTTCCAGTTACAAAAAGCTTTAGCTTCTAAGTAGTTTACTTCAACAGGCCAGCTCCAAGGCATTTCTCTCTCATCGCACATGGTGCGTAAAAAGTATTGACCTTCTTTTACAAGCCAAAAAAGAGGCATTTGCGCTTCTTTATAAACGCGCCATTTCCAGCCTTCTTCATTCCAAAATTCTTCTTTGGTATAGCCACCCTCTTTGACAAACTCTAAAAATTCAGCATTTGAAACCAGATATTTGGACGCTTTAAAATCTTTGACTTCCTTTACATGTAAACCATATTCATTATCCCAACCATAAAGTGCATCATCCTTGGACTTGCCCAATTTAACGGTTGTTCCCTTTACATGTAAAAGTTCATTTTGAACCAAAGGCGTATCGATGGGACAAACTTTCCAAAAGTTATCACTCACCACACGTGAAAGAGGCAACTGCCTTATCAGTACGGAAGAAGTTTCAAGATGAATGCGTTCATGCTCAATTCCCATCATAATCGCCCAAAATGGTGACTCCCAGACAATAGGCATACTTAAAGGTAACGTATCAATTAAGAACAAAATTTTCTCTTTGACCGCATCTCGATAAGCTCTTATTTCGCTAATTTTAGGCCATGTATAATGTGACTGATTCAAATCATCCCAACTCATCTCATCCACGCCGATGGCAAAAATGGATTCAAATGTTGGGTTGATGCGCTTGTCAATTAATTTGGCTAAAACTAATTTATTGATAAAAAAAGTAGCCGTATGTCCAAAATAAAAAACCAGTGGATGACGCAATGCATCTGCACTAAGATAATAACTTTCATCATCTTTGAGTGTTTCAAAAAGTTTCTCATATAGAGCATACGTTTTGAGGAAATAACTCCTTATCTCGGAGCGCTTTTGTTCTGCATTGCCTTCATTTAAAATAATATTTCTAGTAGAAATGAGATTTTCCATGCTTTTTACCTCAGGCTATCTTGTATCTTTTTAATATCATTGATAGCTTTATCCAAATCTTCAAGATCAAGCATATTTGGACCATCGCATAACGCCTCACATGGGTTGATATGTGTTTCAAAAAAGAAACCATCTACGCCCACAGCAGCAGCTGAACGAGAAAGTGGTCTTACAAACTCTCGCTTTCCACCACTTTTTCGACCCTCAGCTCCAGGCATCTGCA
>JAFLKZ010000183.1:0-2789 GCA_019162915.1 Campylobacteraceae bacterium | reverse complement strand
GGTTGCATCAAAAATAACAGGGGCAAACTCTCGCATAATGATAAAACTACGCGCATCAACGACTAGGTTTCCATACCCAAAAGTACTACCTCTCTCAGTAAGCCAAACCCCTGCTTTTTTTGCAGCCTCATAGCCCTCTTCTTTAATGCCTCTTGTTTCTAAAATTTTCTTCACCGAGTAGCGCATATCGGAGGGATTTAAAAACTGCCCTTTTTTCACATTGACGACGCATTTAGTTTGTGCCGCAGCTACTAATAAATCTGTCTGGCGACACAAAAATGCAGGTATTTGCAACACATCAACGACTTCACCCACAGGCTTTGCTTGCGTGTAATCATGAATATCCGTTAAAAGTTTAAAGCCAAAGGTTGCTCGAACTTCATCTAAAAGTTTTAACCCTTTATCCATTCCAGGACCTCTAAAACTGTCGATACTGGTTCGATTTGCTTTATCAAAACTCGATTTAAAATAAAAATCTATCGTTTTATCTTCATGGTATTTAACCAATTTTTCGGCTACTGCAAACAGATTGTCTCTGCTTTCGATAACACATGGTCCAGCTATTAAAATCATACTTTTTCCTTTGCTACAATTATTCCGCTTATAACGACTAAAAGTATACCCAATAGTCCTATAAAATCCGGTAACGGATCACCTAAAATCACTCCAATAATCAGTGCAAAAAAGATAATAGAATATCCAGCCGCACCTACAATGCCGGCGCGTTCAGCGCCAAATGACTTGGTCATATAAACTTGACCAATAGCTCCAAATATGCCCATAAAGGCGATATAAACCCACTCTATGCCATGTGGCATCACAAATTTTCCCATCATAAAATCAAACATTTCGACATGGTAAAATTCACCCATAACCATCAAAATAATAGGCACAATCGTGCCCAAAGAAACAAAAGCTAAAACGATAGTACGGGTATCGTAGAATTTTTTAAGTTCTCTCACACTCGTATAAGCAAGTGCTGCGCCAAGACCACTAAAAAGTCCAAAAATATCAGTTTTATCAAGGGCTAGTCCATTGGGTTTCATAATAAAAACAATGCCAATAAAGCCGATAAAAATAGCAATCCACCCTTTTACCCCAATTTTTTCACTCAAAAATACAAAAGCTAAAATAGCAGTAAAAATAGGTGCTGTGCGTGAAAATGTCATCGCATCGGCGAGTGGAATATGCGCGATATTGTAAAAAAATGCAAGCATTGCCATAAAGCCTATGAAAGCTCGAAATAACAACAACCAAGGTTTTCCCCCTACTTGTCGAATCGGAACTCTAAGAATAGTCGAAGCAACGAGCAATGTTCCTATCCCATTTCTAAAAAAAACTACTTCAATCGAATCCATATGGGTGCTTAAAACCTTAGCAAATGCACCATCAATCGCAAAACTAAAGGAGGAGATAATCATAAATAAAACGCCTATATTAATACTACCTATAAATTTTTTCAAACTGCATTCCGTCCTCGTTGTGGTATGAAATCTTAATCAACTCTGTGTTAAAATCTGTTGATAATAGAATCTACAGCAAATAAACGCTATAATTAATAACAAAAAAACAAAATTTTATACCTTTAAGCGTATTTAAAAAAGGCATTTATGAAAAAAATAGCAATTATAGGGCTTCCTAACGTAGGCAAAAGCTCTCTTTTTAACCGTATAGCGAAACAAAGAATCGCTATTACTTCAGATTTTAGTGGAACGACAAGAGATATCAAGTCGCATCAAGTGCGCATTACAGAAAAACCATGTCTCATCCTAGACACAGGTGGTTTAGATAGCTCTAGTGAACTTTTTGAAAACGTGAAAACTATGTCCCTAGAAGCTTCTAAAAAAGCAGACATTATTTTGATGGTGGTCGATGGAAAAATGCTACCAAGTGATGAAGAAAAGAAGATTTTTTATTCACTTCAAGCACGTAAAAAACCCATTGCTTTGGTTATCAACAAAATAGACAATGACAAAGAAATAGAACGAGCATGGGAATTTGATGAATTTGGAGCAGAGAATGTTTTCCCTATTTCGGTTTCTCACAACAGAGGAGTAAGCGCTCTTTTAGAATGGATAGGAACATTTTTACCAGAAGTAGAAGGGGCTAAAATCCCAGAAATTCTTGAAGAAGGCAATGAAAATGACAACTATGCCTACAACAAAGATGACACCGATGATGAATACGATGATAGTGAAGATGAAGCCGTAGAGAGTGATGAAAATGATGATGACGACGAGGACGAGGGAGAAATTCCAGATGATACCGAAGAAGAAGTAGAAGGTAAGCCTGAATCAAATCAAATCAATATTGCCATCGTAGGAAGAGTCAATGTCGGAAAAAGCTCACTGCTCAATTCTCTTGTCGGAAAACAACGCTCAGTTGTAAGTAGTATCGCCGGAACAACCATCGACCCTGTGGATGAAAGCATAGAGTATGAGGGTAAAATCCTAAACTTCGTGGATACGGCAGGACTTCGTCGTCGTGGTAAAATTGAAGGTATTGAAAAATTTGCCTTGATGCGTACCAAAGAGATGTTGGAGCGTGGAAATATCGTACTTTTAGTGCTTGATGCTAGTGAGCCTTTTAAAGAATTAGACGAGCGTATTGCCTCTTTGGCAGATGAAAATCACCTTGCATGTATCATCGTTTTGAACAAATGGGACAAGGCAATGGAAGACTATGACACAACCGTTGAAGAACTAAGACATCGGTTTAAATTTCTCTCTTATGCACCAGTTATCACAGTATCTGCGCTCACTAAACAACGTGTCTTTAAAATCAAAGAT
>JAFLKZ010000173.1:7659-8417 GCA_019162915.1 Campylobacteraceae bacterium | reverse complement strand
GCATTCGGAGCCACTTTCTTTTTAACCCCTATGTGACGGGGTTTTAACCAATCATGTTTTCTCAGTTTCATTTAGTGTTTGACCCTTTCCTAAAAACGTAATGTGTGGATTTTACACAACAAAAAATGAATAAATTACTTAATTTTTGTAATATTGGCTATAATCGAAAGAAATAACCATAAAGAAGCACCGTGAAGCTGATTCATTTTTCGGACACGCATTTAGGCTTTAACGATTTAGACGCCGTGAATGCGCTAGGGTTCAACCAACGAGAGGCTGATTTTTACGATGCTTTCTCACAAGTCATTGTGCAAATCAAAACAATCAAACCTGACTACATCATTCACACAGGTGACCTTTTTCACCGTCCAAGTCCGAGCAACCGAGCCATTACCTTCGCCCTTGAACAATTTAAAATCATCGAAACGCTTAACATCCCGTTTATCATGATAGCGGGCAATCACTCAACCCCACGGACCAACCTAAGCTCTCCTATCCTTAAAATCTTTGAAAACTTTAAAAATATCCATGTGGCATACAATCAAGAGTACAAAAAAATCGAGTTTGATGATGTGGTCTTTCACGCTTTACCCCATATGCACGATGAGAACAAAGCACTTTCTCAAATTGAGCTATGTGAAGACAACATCGATGTAAACAAACGCAACATCATGATGCTTCACTGTTCTGTGGGAGCTAGTTATCTCATGGCGGAGTTTGGCGAGTGGGTTTATCCGCATGATAAAGAGTATCTTTTT
>JAFLKZ010000173.1:1416-7649 GCA_019162915.1 Campylobacteraceae bacterium | reverse complement strand
AAGATGGATTATGTCGCATTGGGGCATTGGCATGGGTTTGGCAAAGTGGGTAAGCATGAGAATGTTTACTATGCAGGTTCCACCGAGCGAACCAGTTTAAATGACAAACGAAACTCGAAAGGTTTTGTGCTCATAAGCCTAGAAGAAGCTTTACATGTAGAGTATAAAGAGATAACTATACGCCCGATTAAAACCTACGAGATTGATTGTGAAGACTACGAAAACGCTGTTGCATCTTTACACCCCAAGAGTACTTCCTCGCTACCGCTCACAGCGCATGTAAACGATACAAAAGAAGCTCTTGTCGAAGTCAAATTGACCAATCTCACCCCGTTGCAGTCCATCGACATCCAGACCCGTGACATCAAAAATCTTTTTAGCGAAGCTTTACATGTAAGCATCAAAAGAGAGTTCAAACAAATCAGTGGAGAAGCCACATTAAACGACATTGAAGCACTTTCTTTGGAAGATTACTTTTTAGAACACATCAAAGAAGGTAGCAAGCCTGAAGAGTTTGAACGGCTCAAATCAAAGATACAAGAACTCTTTGTGAGTTACGAGGAGGTCAGTGATGATACTCTCTAAACTTCACCTTGAAAACTTCAAACGCTACACCTCTTTTGACATCGAGTTTGGCGAGGGCTTAATTGGCATCATCGGAAAAAACGGTAGTGGCAAATCGACCCTTTTTGAAGCCATCCTTTTTGCGCTTTATGGAGAGCTTAGAAATAAAAAATTTAAAGAAGTCATACGAAACGCCAATGCCAGTGATAAAGATGCTGTTGTTGTGGAGCTTGATTTTGAGTTTGAAGGCATGGCGTACAAAGTCATTCGTGAGTTTCGTGGCAAAGCCCTCAGTGCCAATGCCAAGCTGTATAAAAACGGTGAGCTGACTACCAGTGGAGCAAGAGAAGTCACGGTTGCCATTGCGAAACTCACCAAGATGAGTAAAGAGGCGTTTTTGCACACGCTTTTCGCTTCTCAAAAAGAGCTTACCAGCCTCAGCACGCTTAAAAATGAAGATAGAAAAAAGATGATACGCAAACTTCTTGGGCTTGAAAAGATAGACTTTGTGGAAAATGAACTCATCGAAAAAAGCAGGGAACTCAAACGTGACATCGCCGCAAGTGCGGAGTTTTTGCTGGGCGAAGAAGAGCTCAAAAGCAAAAAAGCGTTGATAAAAGAGAGCACCGCCATAAAACAAGCCTTTGAAAAAGAAGTAAAAATCAAAACTACAGAACTAGAAAACACCAAAAAACAAGAGTTACATGTAAAGCAAGAATTAGAACTTTTTGTCAAAACAAAAGAGCAAAAACAAAAGCTCATCAGCGAACTCTCCCTCATTAAAAACGACATTAATGCAAACCTAGCCAATCAAACAAAACTCACCGAAGAGCTCAAAAACTTAGAAACAAAAGCCAAAGAACTTAAAGCGCAAAGCAGCGTTAAAAAAGAGTACGAATCTTTACATGTAAAGCTAAAAGAGCACGAAAACCTTAAAAACATACAGATAAAAAAAGAGGGCTTGGAAAAAGAGCAAACCCAGTTACGTGCCCAGTACACCAAAGCCAAAACAGACATCGCAACACTCGAAGAGCAAACCAAATCGTATGAGACACTTTTAGGGCAAAAAAAAGAAAATGAAGCTTTACATGTAAAGATAAAAACCGAGTTTACGGGCAAGCAAACAGAACAAAAAAATCTTCAAAATGAACTCTCAGCCGAACAGCGAGTCGTCTTAGACACACAACAAAAGATAGCCAAGATACAAAGCTTAGGGCGAGAATCAAACTGCCCTACATGCACAAGGCAACTGCTCGACGAGTACGACAATGTCATTGCATCCCTAAACGACATCGTGCAAAATACGCAAACTCAAAAGATAGACACCACTAAAGCAAAACTTGAACTTCTCACCAAACAGATAGGAGAGGTTGAACTTCAAAAAGAACAAACCCAAAAAGCGTTACATGTAAACGAAACGGCGCTAAGTTTAATCCTCAGCAAGCAAAAAGATTTGGCAAACGCCAAAGAGCATTTTACAAAAGTAAGCGAACAAGGCAAACGCAATAAAGATGAGCTAGACAAACTCTCAAAACACGCTTACGATGAAGCCTTACATGTAAGAGTGCAAAAAAGCTTTTTGGAGTTAAAACCAAAGTACGAAACCGTCTTAAGTCTTGAAGCAGAACTCAAACGAGAGCAGGGCGTTCGGGAGGATTTGGCGGTTACATGTAAGAGTGCAGAAGCTTTACATGTAAAGGCTAAAGAGAAAGAAATGGAAGTTGCCAAAACACTTTACGATGAGCTAAAACACACCGCAAAACAAAGCGAATACGACGAACTTCAAAAGCAAAAAGAGAAACAATACAGCGTTATTTCAGAGCTAAAAGAAAAGATAGCTAAAAATGAAGGCGAGATAAAAACCTTGCAAAACGCTCTGGAAAATAACGACATACAGCTTAAAAAAGTACAGAGTAAAAAAGACGATTTGCAAGACTATGAGAAAATCAAACTAAGCCTTAGCGAGTTTAAAACAAAACTCAACTCAAAAATAGCCCCACGCATCTCACAAATCGCCTCCCAGATGTACGCCACCATCACCAAAGGCAAATACCAATACATCGAAGTGAACAACGACTTTGACTTTTTCATCTACGACGAGGGCAAATGCTACCCCATAGAACGCTTCAGCGGTGGCGAGATAGACCTCGCCAACTTAGTGCTTCGCATCGCCATCTCCAAAACACTAAGCGAACTCAGCGGTGCAAGTAGTGTGGGATTTTTAGCCTTCGATGAAGTGTTTGGAAGCCAAGACGAAAACCGAAGAATGCAAATCTTAGAAGCGTTTCATACCATAAAAGAACAGTACCGACAGATATTTTTGATAAGCCACGAGATGGAGATTAAAGAGATGTTTGAGAGAGTTGTAGAGTTGTAAAAAAACAATTTTTATATGAAGAGAAAGTGTATAATAAGTGGATACAGTCGTATCTTGTATAAATAAAATCTTAAAAAAATAAACACATGTGAGGAGAAGGGAATGATAGCGAGATTTAAGATAATAGGGCTTTTTGGCTTTAGAAATGTTGATATTAGCTTTGAAGATAATGTGAAAATATTAATTGGCGAGAATGGTTTTGGTAAAACAACCGTTCTTAATTCATTGTATTATCTTTTGAACAAAAAATATAGAAAACTTTCAAATATTGAATTTGAAACGATGGAATTGATTTTTGAAAATGAAGAAAAAATACAGTTTTCGAAATTTGAATTAGAAAATTATCTAACTTACAAAGAAAATAATAATAACCATAGAAGGTTACCTATGAGTTTTTTAAATCAAATAGAAAATTTAGATTTTTCAGGGCTTGATAAGTTTACAAATTTCAATGATGAAGTATTAAATATTATTGATAAATTAATTCAAAAAGAGGAGATAAAAAAATTTGCACCACTGAGAATTATGGCTCAAGAAATTTTTAGATATATCAAAGAGCAGCCTATTTCTGATGTATTTGATAAATTGGAACAAATTAGACAAGATTTAAATTTTTCAATATTATATTTACCAACTTATAGAAGAGTTGAGGAAGATTTAAAGAATTTAGGTACTTTTAAAGAGAGAATTGTACAACGTAGTGATAGAACTTATTATAGAGAGATGGAAGAAGATTTTGAAGTAACTGATGATACATTGATTCATTTTGGTATGGAAGATGTTAAACAAAAGATTATAAAAATTGAACAAGAAATTGAAAAATCAACTATTACAGGATTTTCAAAATTAACAGGACAAATGTTATCTCATTTTTTACATACTGCAAAAAATATTAGTTCAAAAGAAATTGAAGCATTGGATCAAAATACAATCAAAATTATTTTACATAGAGTTGGAGATAATATACCCAAAAGAGATAAAGAGTCGATATTAAGCTTGTTAAAGGACACATCAAAATTAAAAGCTAAAAAAGATTAATAGATATTTATAATGAGCATAAACATCTTGACGATAAAATAAAAAAATTTCGTGATGTATGTAATGAGTATTTAGTTGATAAACAATTTATATACGATGAAAGTTCAGTTGACTTAGATATTTACAGAAATGGTACTGATGAAAAAGTGGAAATAAATAAATTATCATCTGGTGAAAAACAGATTATTTCAATATTTTCAAAAATATATTTAGAAAAAACAGAAAATTTAATAGTTTTATTTGATGAACCAGAACTTTCATTGTCCCTGCCATGGCAAAAACGCTTATTACCTGATATTATGAATTCTGAAAAGTGTAAATTTTTACTAGCTGTAACACATTCTCCATTTATATTTCAAAATGAGTTAGAAGCATATGCTGTAGGCATTAACATGTACATGGATAATATTAATGAGTAGTTGTAATTTATTAAATGAAATGAAAGAGTCTGCTGAATCAGGACATGTCGCATATGCAAATTTTGCAAGAGCATATTCCAAAACTAATCCAAATATTGTGTACTGCTTTTTTGAAGGGGATGAAGATAAGAAATATTATGGTACTAGAATCACAATAAAATATGAAAGAGAATTTCAAGATTTTACATGTGAAGGACGAGATTTAGTTTTAAAGGCAAAAGAGTTAATTAAAAATAGAAAGGAATACAATAAAGCTAAAGCATTATTTTTTATAGATAAAGATTATACTGATGATACAGTTGAAAATGAATTGTATGTTACTCCTTGTTATTCAATAGAGAATTTTTATTCTACAGAAGAAACTTTAAAGAAGATTTTGCAAAATGAATTCAATATGAATGAAAGTGATGAAAATTTCATAAAGATTGTAAAACTGCATACTAAATCATTAGATAGTTATCATAATAAATTACTATTTTTAAATGCTTGGCTCTCTTGTCAGCATGATATTAGAATAAGTACAAAATTAAGTACTAGATTAAATATCAATGAAGTTTTAAAAAAGTATTTTAAGATTGATGAAAACATGTTTGATATAAATTTAAATTTAAAGCTTAACATATTTGATGATTTAGAGAATCAAGAAATTTTAGAAAATACATTATTTACAAATGCACCAAAAGTTACTACTGATATGATTGATAGTAAAATTGCTTATTTTAATAAAATTGATAAATCATGTATATTTAGAGGTAAATTTGAATTGAAATTTTTCATAGATTTTTTAAAAAGATTAAAAGAAGAAGCAACTAGTAAACATCAAAAAATATTGACAAAAAAATATAAGTGTGCTTTATCTTTTAAACTAGAAGATTCAATTTCAGTATTGGCTCAATATTCAAATACTCCAACTTGTTTATTTCAGTTTTTGGATAAACATTTAAAAGTTGCATAAAAAAGAAAAAAGGTGACAGGCTACTTTTTGTACTTTTTATTCTTACATGTAAAAAAAACGATGAGCTTTGGCGTGTGGGTTGGTTGCATTGCGAGGCATTTCAAATTGAAATTTTTTCAAAACAATGCAATAATTAAGAGTAAAGTAGTTGCAAAAAAATAATGTTACAAATGAATAATAAGGTTTCACTAGATGGATAAACTCATAAGAAACTCAACAGCTGAATTTTTGATATTTACCTCGCAAAGTGGTGAAAACAGCATAGAAGTTAAAGTTTTTGAAGAGTCGGTTTGGCTTACTCAAACGATGATAGCCCAGCTTTTTGATAAAGGTCGAACAACTATAATTGAGCATCTTAAAAATATATTTGAGAGTGAAGAATTGGTTGAAAAATCAGTATGTCGGGAATTCCGACAAACTGCCAATGATGGTAAAACCTATAACACAAAATACTACAATCTTGATGCCATCATCTCCGTAGGGTATAGAGTAAACTCCAAAAAAGCGACACAGTTTAGACAGTGGGCGACAAGTGTGCTGAAAGAGTTTGCTATCAAAGGGTTTGTACTCGATAAAAAGCGACTTGAAAACGGTTCATTTTTAGGACAAAACTACTTCGATAAACTCTTGGAAGAGATACGAGAGATACGCCTTAGTGAGCGGATGTTTTATCAAAAGATTACAGACATATACTCTACAAGTGTGGATTACAACAAAGACGATGAGACAACTAAAAAGTTTTTTGCAAAGGTGCAGAATAAACTTCATTTTGCTATTCACGGTCACACAGCAGCCGAACTCATCTACAATAGAGCAGGTAGTGAAAAAGAACGCATGGGGCTAACTTCTTGGGATAATGCACCTCATGGAAAAATAGTAA
>JAFLKZ010000173.1:0-1406 GCA_019162915.1 Campylobacteraceae bacterium | reverse complement strand
CAAAAAACTATCTCTCAAAAGATGAACTTGACTCCCTTGGACGAATTGTAAATGCTTTTTTAGACCTCGCAGAAAATAGAGCAAAAAGAAATATACCCATGAGCATGGAAGATTGGGCTAAAAGACTTGATGCCTTTTTAGAGTTTGATGATAGAGAGATTTTGCACGATGCAGGGCAAATCACTAAAAAAATAGCAGATGAAAAAGCTTTGAGTGAATTTGAAAAATACCGTGTGGTTCAAGATAGACTTTTTAGGAGTGATTTTGACAAACTGTTGTTAGAAGTGGAAAATAAATAACATGACCCTCTCAAAATCCCTCTACACCAGGGCCATCCAATGCCCAAAATCCCTTTGGCTGAAAAAGTACAAGTCAGAGGTTTTAACTCCACCCGATGCCAGTGCCAAAGCACGGTTTGAGACGGGTAATGTTGTGGGGGATTTGGCGTGTGAATTGTTTCCTGATGGTCGTGAGATACCTTTTGATGCGCACGATTTTAAAAGTATGGCGAGGCTGACCAAAGTGTATCTTGATGAGGGTGTGGGAAATATCTACGAGGCAACATTTATTTACGAGGGCATCGTGGTGATGGTGGACATCTTGCGCCAAACACCTCAGGGCTTAGAGCTGTATGAAGTGAAGAGTTCCACCGATGTGAAGCCTATCTATCTGCATGATGTTTCCATTCAGCTGTATGTTTTAGAAGCCCTTGGGTTTAGGGTTGGGGCGTGTCATGTGGTGCATATCAACTCACGCTATGTGCGTGAAGAAGCGTTGGAACTTGAAAAGCTTTTTGTGGTGGTTGATGTCACAGGTGAAGTGCGAGATTTGCAAGGCTCTATTCCTGCGAGACTTGAAGCGTTTGAGGCGTATCTGGACGATAAAGTCCATGAGCCAAACATCGACATCGGAAAACAGTGCAATGACCCTTATGAGTGCGATGTAAAGGCGTATTGTTGGAAAGTTCAGCGAAATATCCCAGAGTACAGCATCTTTAACATCTTCAATCTTGGCAGTAAAAAACAACAAGAGCTTTATGCACAAAACATCGTGGCTATCGAAGATATACCCGAAGACTTTGCGATGACACCCCTCCAATGGCAAAAGGTCGATAACTGGAAAAAGCAACATACTTTCATAGACCATAATGCGATTGCTGAGTTTTTAGAAACACTCACGTACCCCATTTATCATCTCGACTTTGAGACCTCTCAACAAGCCGTGCCTTTGTGGAGCAGTGTTAGCCCTTACAAACCAATACCGTTTCAATACTCTTTACATGTAGAATACCGTAATGACACTTTAGAGCATAAAGAATTTTTAGCTGAGGCAGGAAATGACCCAAGACGTGCTTTGGCAGAACAATTGGTCGAAGATATACCTTTACATGTAAACATTTTGGCATA
>JAFLKZ010000189.1:7750-8461 GCA_019162915.1 Campylobacteraceae bacterium | reverse complement strand
TTTTATGACTTTTATTTATGGAGTATAGTTATAACATCTGTATCAAATAAAAATTTATCTATCAGCTTTTGCATAGCTATTGGATAATTTTCTAGAGTGCTAGGGATTGCAGTTGCCGCAACAAATGATGATTCCCACTCATGATGAATATTATAATTTTTATTGAAAACTTCTTTTTCACTCATCAATATTTTAAAATTTGCAGACAAATCAGCCGTTCCTATGCTCATGCCTGTATTGAGCTTGTTGGTTAGCAACACTGTGATTATCTTAATATTGGAGCTATCACTGTAAAGTGACGCTTGCAGGAGCTCTTCTTTTAAAGAAATTTCTAGGTACTCTTGAAAACTTCCTCCATAGGGAGAAAGCATTTTATTGGTTCCTCTTCCTAGCAAAATAGTTTTTGCTTGTGCTTCTGCTGATGAGAAATTGTTTTTTTGAACAGTCATTGTTTTTAGATCACTATCTTTCAATTCATTAACCGAATTAAAATTTGGTGTAAATTCAATTCCCTTGCTTGAACACCCTGATATGAACAGTACTAATCCTACATAAAATAATATTTTTTTTAAATATTTCATTGTTATATTCCTTTTTATTGGTTATATTTATCTGTTTTCTCTAGTTTTATAAGCATGTTTTTAAAAGCAGCTTCGGTTGCTCTTTTGGCAGATAAGGAGAAATCTTTCATTAATTCACCAGCACTAGCAT
>JAFLKZ010000189.1:4354-7740 GCA_019162915.1 Campylobacteraceae bacterium | reverse complement strand
TTGCAGACACCGTATCACTCCATACCATGCCACCATCAAGGTTAACAGCATTACATAAGAGCTCCACCGTAAAATCTGTAGGTGGCCAGATAACAATATTGGTAGATGATGAATCGGTTTTTATTGTTGTAGTAAATAAATATACTATATTTTTATTAGTAATATACTCTTTATCTTCGAGAGATTTTATAGAATAAACCCTCTTAAATTTTCTAGAAAGCATTGTATTTAAAGCACTTTCAAGATCAGCATAAGGGGTATATGTGATATTATCACCACCTCCACCAGGAGTTGTCGTTGCTATTTTTTTCGCTTCATCAGAGATATAATATCCCACATTCAAATCTACTTTGTTTTCTACTTGCACTTCTCTTATATCATTCAAGGATGGAGCAATAGATATTTTATGAGAACATCCACTCAGTAACAATACAAGAAAGATCCCGCCCATTATAATTTTCATTTCTGTCCTTTGTTTCATGATTTTCATTTTTCGACCTTTACATGTAACGCTATTTCAATGTTTTTAAAAGCCTAAATGCCTTCGCTGCTTACTCCGAAGCATCGCGCGTAAAAGGAGTCGGGGTTAAACTTTTTACTTTGAGTCGTAGTGATATTTGCAACTTGCTACAATAATGGATGTTTCGTTCACTCTATAAACCAAGCGATGCTCATCCGTAATTCTGCGGGACCAATAGCCACTAAACTCGTGTTTAAGTGCTTCTGGTTTGCCAAGTCCCATAAAGGGGCTTCTATCGATATCTTTAATGAGGGTAATTATTTTTTGGTAAATCTTTTTATCTTCTACTGCCCAATGAGTAAAGTCAGTAAAAGCCAATCCTTCAAAAGAGACTTGTTTCACTTAAATAACTTTGCATCCGCAATGACAAGATTGTCACCATTGTCAATATTGGCTATAGAGGTTAGCAATAACTCTTTATTGGTTTTAGAAGTGCAAAGGTACTCAGTATCATCTGTTTCAAAAACAGATAATTCAATTCTTTTATTTTGAAACATGACTTTCAGTTTATCGATAAAAGAATAATCAAGTTCATTGCTATCAAGTATGAAACTAGCTTGCATTTTTTATCCTTTTCATTATTTTGTTGATTATACTATTTTTGATTGAATTTACAAAGAAATCTATTTTAACAAAGGTAAAAATAGGCTACTTCTTAACCCTTACATGTAAAGGTTTTTTACGCTTCTTTACCCACCATGAAAAAGTCAAGAAAAACGAGATATATGCGATGCTTAAACCGATAAATAGAGTGCAACATGACGATGATTTGACTTTGAATACCTTCTAAAAAGGTTAAAAAAAATTATCCAAAACTTTTTTCATTATAACCATTATAATTTTTCAAAACATCACCCTTTTGGGTGATGTTTTATCTTTTTATTTTAAAATATGCCCTACATGTTTGAAGTAATAAACCGTTGAAAAAGGTACGAAAAAATCCTTTACATGTAAAGCGTTGATGATGACATCTCTTTCGCCTAGATAGACTTCGATAGTGATGTTTTTCTCACGAAGCATTTGTAGTTTTTCTTTGTTCCATTCATAATGCAAAAGCATCCCTAGTTCTTCCAAAGTGCCTTTTTGTAGGTAGTTTTGCATCTCAAACTTAGATGGATATGTAATACTTTGCATAAAATTTTGTGTATAAAGGTCACTATTTTTAGCAAAAGAAAGGGTCTGGAGCTTTTTAAATTTAGCATCTTTATCTTGAAAAAAGGCAGGTGAAAAGAGTTGAAGCGTATCGATGCGTTCTTTACATGTAAGCGCATATTCAAACGCTTGAATGGCTCCTAAACTAAAGCCAGCAACACAAAAATCACTTTGATTTAGATACGCGCTAAAGAGTTCTTCTTCACCTTTGAGACAAAAACCGCTAAAGTATCTCATCGATAATCGCTTTGAGTCTTATTTTTGTAATACTCTCAGACTCGTAGAGTTCGAGTGCTATTTTTTCCAAGGCTTCGTTCATTCCCTCTAAAAAAGTTTCCACTTCTTTATACGCATTTTCAAGCATAAAGGTAACATCATTTTCATTGGGAATCAGTTTTTCACCCATGCCATAAACTTCAACCATCTCTTTAGCAATTTCGATTGCACGCGATAAATCCTCTGTGGCATTGGAGAATTTTTCATTATATTTGAGTTTAGTTGCGGCACTTCCTGAGAGGTAAACTTTGATTTTGGAGAGCATTTGCGTTTTGGACTCTATCTCTCTATCGATGTCTTTGAGACGGTCATTGACGATGGTGACTTTGTCAAAGTCGATTTCAAACCAATAGGCACTGAGTGCTTTTGCCGCTTGATATAAGGCTTGGATTTGTTTTTCTTCATTGGAGAAAATTAACACTTTTTTCTTGCCCATTAACACTTTTTGTCGTACAGCTACAAAGTCTTGTAACTCGATAGATAAAGCTTCTCTTCGAAGCGCATTAATGGCGGCTTCATTGACAAAAGTTGCCAAGGCTGCACCACTAAAGCCTACGCTCATATTGGCGAGTTCATCGATATTGACGGTGGTTGGTTTATTTTTAAGATAGGCTCTTAAAATTTCTACTCTATCATTTCTATCAGGTAAAGGGATAAAGATACGTCTATCAAATCTGCCTGAACGAAGGAGTGCTTCATCAATCACATCGATCTTGTTCGTCGCAGCGATAACGATAACGCCACTGCTATCTTCGAAGCCATCCATTTCGGTGAGAAGTTGGTTGAGGGTAGATTCACGTTCATCATTTCGCATCCCTCCCCTGGCTTTTCCTACTGCATCAATTTCATCGATAAAGATGATGGATGGTGCACTAGCTTTTGCTTGAGAAAAAAGTTCTCGCACTCTTTTTGCTCCCATTCCTACATAAATTTGCACAAAGGTAGCGCCACTTTGGTAGAAAAAAGGCACACTCGCTTCTCCTGCTACGGCTTTGGCTATCATCGTTTTGCCGACACCTGGAGGGCCTATGAGTAGAACACCTCTTGGTAAAGTGATGCCGTATTTTTTATATTTGGCAGGGAATTTTAAAAAGTCAACAATCTCTTCTAGCTCTTCTTTGACGTCTTTGATACCTGCTACATCTTTAAAGGCAAGATTGGAGCGTACTGGTCGGATAACCGTGGAAGTAAATGGGTCAAAAGCATAGGCTTTCTGGTTGGCATCATTTTCTTTTTTGATATCTTCCATTCTTTTTTTTCGAGCATAGATAAAAAACGAAAAAAGTATCAGAAAAAGGAACATCAGTCCTAGCATATCTTTGAGAAAAGGATTTTCTTTTTCCACTTCGATAGGAACAACTTTGAGTAATTCTTGGATATCGATACCATCTTTGATAATGATAAAACGCTCCGTATGCGAATACAAAATAACTTCATC
>JAFLKZ010000189.1:0-4344 GCA_019162915.1 Campylobacteraceae bacterium | reverse complement strand
CAAACGCAAGAAGTGATGCGATAATGCTTAGTGCCATCAAGGAGAGCATTAATTTTTTAGATTTAAAATTGAGCATAGTTTGCCTCCATTTTGGTCTCGTAGGTAGTGAGTGTTATCCACTCTTTGAGTATATCTCTGTTGGTTTTCACCAGCACTTTGTTATAGTACTGGTCATAGCCAACATAGTAGCCCTCTTTTTGCTCTTCAATGAGAACTTCAAGTGGATGTTGATGGTTGCGTCTAAAGTCAAAATTTTTCTGCTCTACCAAAGCTTCTATGGCTTTTAACCGCTCTTTTGCCACATCCCCTTTGATCTGGTCACTCATTAGGGCTGAGGGCGTGCCATCTCGCTTAGAGTAAGTAAACGCATGTAGATGGGTAAGTGGAAATTTTTCAAAGTTTGCATAGGCTTCATTCCAAATAGCTTCACTCTCACCTGGATGACCTGTGATAAAGTCTGTTCCAAGGGCGTAGCCAAGTTCACTAAGTTCACTAAAGAGTTCAAAATCTTTTTTGACGTTGTTTCGTCTTTTCATGATTTCTAGCATTTTTTGAGAAGTGTGTTGCAAGGCGATGTGTAAATGTCGCTCCATCCAAGGCTCTTTCAAAATCTCTCTAAAACTCTCATCTATTTGGATAGGTTCAATGCTTCCAAGCCTTACTCTTCGAACCCCTCTCATAGCCCCTATTTTTTGCACCAAACGACCTAGTGAGCTATTTTTATCTTTGCCGTAACTTCCTATGTTGGTGCCTGTGAGAACAAATTCTCCATAACCATTGAGGGCTAGTTTTTCGATTTGCTCTAAAATCTTTGCTTCGTCTTGACTGCGTGCATCTCCTCGCACAAAAGGGATAATGCAGTAACTACATCGAAAATTACACCCTTCTTGTATCTTGATAAAAGCTTTTGTTTTACCAGTGTATTCATGAACGATGCTTGTATCAAGTGAGGTTAAATCTCCCATCTTGACAAAGCGCTCTTCACTTTTTAAAAGGGCGTTGATGTGCTCTTTCTCTGAGTGTCCAAAAACACCAAAAACTTTATTTTTAGAAAATAATGCTTCCCCTTTGCTAATAGCCCCACAACCCGCGATGATGACTTTTGCTCCATGCTTTGAAGCACTATTGACATAGCTTCTCACACCCGTATCTGCGCCATTGGTGACCGTACAAGAGTTAACGACGATGATGTCTGCTTCTTTTTCGTTTTGTGTGACTTCGAAATCTTTGAGATTATCTATCATGATTTGGGTGTCGTAGATGTTGGTGCGACACCCAAATGTTTTAAAAAAGACTTTTTTCACACTAATTCTTTAGGTGTTTCAAAAGGTGGTAATATCCTTTTTTGTGAACCAAAATTAATGTTTTGTGTAGGGTACGCTATCTTGATGTCTGCTTCTTTTCTAAATGCGTCGACTATTTCGGCACTTATAGTACTTCTAAGCGTTAAGGTAGCATATGCATTGGTCATATACCAACTACTGATACAAAAACCTTGAGGCTCTATGAAAGAGAAGATACGAGGTTCTACGTTGGTATTTTTAAGGCTGTATTGATTGCGTAGAAGATTGATTTGTTTACGAGCGATATCGGTGTAGCCTTTGGAGTATTTTTTGACGATTTCGCGTACTAAATGGATAGCTTTTTTATGGTTAGAATCAAAAGTGATAAAGATATCGATACCATCCCAAACCGTTCTAAGCGTTCCATGCGTATAGTTAGAGATAAGACTTGTAAAGATATAGTTGTTAGGAATAAAAATAACTCTACCTGCTCGTCTATTGTCCCTATAAGTGCTGATAGTGACATCTTCAAACAAGGTCATACGAAGCAACGATATATCGATAATATCGCCAACATAGAGCAGTCCATCTTTTTGAACTTTAATGCGGTCTCCCACATGAAAACTACCACCAAAAACGATAACCGTCCAACCTAGAATGCTCATAAACCAATCTTTCATGGCAATAGCGATACCAGCAGAAGCAAATCCTAACACAGTGACAAGGTAAGAGACATTTTCGATATAAGAAAATAGCAAGATAAGGATAATCAGCGTCATGTTGGCAAAATTTATAATTTTGTTTGCCATATAAAATCGCTCATTATCCGTGATATATCTTTTGGCAATAAATTTTAGTAAAAGTGTAAATACGATAACAATAACGATAAAAATTCCTATATCAAGGGCTCTTTTCATTTGCGATTTGATATCTTGTGTCACTTTGATAGTGGCTTCTTCCACTTTCTTTACATGTAAAGAGTAGGTTGTAAAAGCGACCTCTTCGGCTAGATGATAGGTATTGAGCTCTTTTTGCGTTTCATAGACAAGTTCTTCATTAAGGCTAGTCGGTTCTATCTGACGAATTTCATCTAAGGCTGCAAACTTCTCTTCTAATTTACCAATGAGTACTTTAAGCCTATCTATCTTTGCCTTATAGTCATCACTGTCTTGTTTTATCTTTTTGATATAAGAAAGAGCAGAAATGATGGCAAAAGGATTGGTGATTTTAGAATAACTCTCTATCTCCACAGGTTCGATAAGCTTTGAAAATGGTGAGTTTTTGAATTCTTGTAAGAGTTCGATTTGCTTCGATAAAGACTCTTGTTTGCTTAAGAGTTTTTCATATCTTTCAAGGGTTGCTTTATCTTTGGTAACTTTAAATTTTTTGACTTCACTATCAATGGCGGTGAGCTCTTCAATAAGTTTTTGATAAGCGATAAAATTGCCATAGCGTTTAAACCATAAGTTGTCTTTAATGGATTCTTCAATGAGGGAAACTTTTTGTCTTAAGGAGTCTAATTTAAAAGAATCTTCTAGTTTTACAGTAGCATTGTTTTCACCTAAAAGCAGTGTACATGTAAACAGTAAAAGCCATAAAAAATTTTTACGCATTGTCATCCTTTAGCGCACTAATGACTATCTCTTTAGCGATATCATTACGTATCTCATATCCACCAATACTTGATACTAGAATAAACTTTATTTTAGCATGAGCACTTTTTTTATCCAAAAAGAAAGCATCATAAAAAGCTTCTAAGGAAGGGATAGTATACGTAGTAGGAAGATGGTATTGTTCAAGAAGTTTTTTGATACGTTTCATCTCTTCTTGTGTGAGTAAACCTAATTTAAAAGCTAGTTTATTTGCCATTACGATGCCAATAGCGACGGCTTCACCATGTAAATAGGTTGTATATTTGGTTTCATTTTCGATAACATGGGCAAAGGTATGACCATAGTTTAGAACAGCTCGAACGCCCTCTTCTCGCTCATCAAGTGCGACAACACGAGCTTTCAGTGAGACACTTTTTTGGATAGCGATTTTTAAGTTTGCTTCATCGCTTAAATCATGTGTTTCAAGCCATTCAAAAAATGGCTTATCAAAAGTGACTGCCATCTTGATGATTTCAGCAACACCCGCAGAAAATTCACGAGGGGGTAATGTCTTTAAAAAAGCTGTTTCGCAGTATACAGCACGTGGTTGCCAAAATGTTCCGATGAGGTTTTTACCATACGAATTATTGATACCTGTTTTACCACCAACACTCGCATCAACTTGGGAAAGAAGGGTTGTGGGAATTTGTATAAAATCGATACCGCGCTGAAAGATAGAGGCGGCAAACCCCGTCATATCACCGATAACACCACCACCAAAAGCGATAAGCAATGATTTTCTATCCAGCCTATGTTCAAAGCAAGCTTCAAGGATATAGTTGAGTGATGTAAAGTTCTTATAAGACTCTCCATCACTCAGCGTAATCACAAAATACTCTTTGACATGTAAAAGGCCAAGCAGTGTTTGAAGATGCAAAGAAGAAACCGTTGTATTGGTCACAATGGCTACTTTGGTATCAAATTCTAATTTATCCAGTTCATCAATACTCACAACATAACTTTTAGAAGTTGCTTCTTTTAAGATGACGTCTATTTTCATACGATTATTCCAATATTTTTTATAATTATAATACTAAAAACTAGCTTTAAACTATGACTGGCATAAAGAGCTGATAGTTGTTTGAAAGTTTAAAATGAAGTTTTTCCATGTCAGTTGAAAAGATAGAAAAAACGTTTGAATTGAGCACTTTGGCATTAAAAGGTATAAATTGGAGAATATTATTTTTATTTTTGAGTTTGATGAGTGGATTTTTGTCACTTTGGATAACATCCACATCTCTTCCAAAAAGTTTTGAGAGATTGTCAAAGTGTTCGACTAAGCTATTTTTTTCTTTTTTTTCATCTGGGTCAAAAGTGTAGAGTTTAAGCGTAAGGGAGAGTTGTTTTGCCACATCGAAGATAACAGAAGATTCTTTTTCTATCGCTTCTCCATCATTACTTAAAACAAT
>JAFLKZ010000134.1 GCA_019162915.1 Campylobacteraceae bacterium | reverse complement strand
AGCATGCGCTCGATGTTAAGTATGCGGGAAATTTAGGCGTTGATATCGAAAATTTGTTAGTATCTCAACCAGATTTTGGTGAGCAAGCGCTCGATATCGTCGAAACTTTAGCAAGAAGTGGTGCTGTTGATGTTATTGTTATTGATTCTGTTGCGGCATTGACACCCAAAAGTGAGATAGAAGGCGATATGGGAGATTCTCATATGGGGTTACAAGCACGATTGATGAGTCAAGCGCTTAGAAAATTGACAGCTGTCGTGCATAAAATGAATACAACGGTTATCTTTATTAATCAAATTCGTATGAAAATAGGCACGATGGGATATGGCAGCCCGGAGACAACCACAGGTGGAAATGCGTTGAAGTTTTATGCTTCTGTGCGCATCGATGTTCGAAAAATTGCAACACTTAAACAAGGTGAAGAGCAAATTGGTAACAGAGTGAAAGCAAAAGTTATTAAAAATAAAGTAGCCCCACCGTTTCGTCAAGCAGAGTTTGATATTATGTTCGGCGAAGGCATTAGTAAAGAAGGCGAAATGGTCGATTATGGTGTCAAGCTTGATATCGTAGATAAAAGTGGAGCATGGTTTAGCTATGGCGAGACACGATTAGGACAAGGAAGAGAAAATGCTAAGGCATTTTTAAAAGAGCACAAAGACGTAGCCTTAGAAATTGAAGAAAAAATTAAATTAGCTATCGGTTCAAGCATTATTATAGAATGTGGAACGGATGAAATAAAGGAAGAGGAATGATTTATATAGAAGACATTGTTGCAGATGAAGTATTAGATAGTAGAGGAAATCCTACTGTTAGAGCTAAAGTAACTTTGAGTGATGGAACTTTTGCAAGTGCTATCGTTCCAAGTGGTGCAAGTACGGGAAAACGAGAAGCGCTAGAGCTTAGAGACAATGATACTCGATATATGGGCAAAGGCGTTTTAAAAGCATGTGAAAATATCAACACCGAAATCGCAGATGAATTAATCGGACATAATCCTTTTAACCAAGCAGTCATTGATGAAGTGATGAAAAAACTTGATGGTACTGAAAACTATGGCAGACTTGGCGCTAATGCGGTTCTTGGTGTTTCTATGGCAGTGGCAAGAGTAGCAGCGCTTAGTTTAGGGGTTCCTTTATACCGATATCTTGGTGGTTGCAATGCCATGACACTTCCGACCCCAATGTTCAACATCATTAATGGTGGAAGCCATGCCAACAACAGTGTAGATTTTCAAGAATATATGATCATTCCTCTTAACTTTGATACATTTAGTGAAGCCTTGCGATCATGTACAGAAGTGTATCATCAGCTGAAAAAATTGATAGCCAATATGGGTGAGAGTACCGCTTTAGGAGATGAGGGTGGTTTTGCACCAAATCTTAAAGATAATGAAGAACCGATTAAAATTATTATGGAAGCGATTGAAAAAGCGGGATATAAACCAGGTATTGATATTGCTATTGCGCTTGATGTTGCAAGTAGTGAATTAGTAGTAGAGGGTGGTTATAAACTAGACTCTGAAAAACGAACACTCAGCAGTGCTGAGTTAGTAGCGTATTATGAGAATCTTTGCAATAAATACCCTATCGTTTCAATTGAAGATGGACTGAGCGAAGATGACTGGGATGGTTGGAAGCTATTGACTGAAAAATTAGGCAGTAGAGTACAACTTGTGGGTGATGATCTTTTTGTTACCAATGAGAAAATTTTAGCCGAGGGAATTTCTAAAAATATTGCCAATTCTATTTTAATTAAACCTAACCAAATAGGTTCTGTTACCGAAACAATGCGTACCGTAAGACTAGCCCAACGCAATAATTATAAATGTGTGATGAGCCATAGAAGTGGAGAGAGTGAAGATGCCTTTATCGCTGATTTTGCAGTAGCACTTAATACCGGAGAAATAAAAACAGGCTCTACGGCAAGAGGCGAGAGAACTGCAAAGTACAATCGTTTATTGGAGATTGAAAAAGAGCTTGAGCTTGGTGAATATATAGGGAAACAACTTTTTTCTAAATGAGCGAAGTTTTAGACGAATTTGAAGATGAAAAAGAGGGAAGTGGAGACACTGCCCTCTTATCTCTTAAAATTTTATCTCTTATCATCGTTGTTTTGGGATTTGGTATTTATATCGGAGATGTCCTTTTTGGAAAAAGTTCGCTTGATGTCTTACTTAATCTTCAAGAAGATAAAGATACTATGATAATGAAAATAAAAAGCCTTAAAGATGAAAATTCCATTTTACAAAAAGAGTTTTTTGAATTGCGCCAATTAGATCCCGACCGGAGATAAAGATGAATAAATTTGTTTGGCTTTTTTTGTGTATCGCTATCTTGCTCAATGCAAGAGAAAACCCCTTTGAAACGACTAGCTCTCCTGCCTTTGTTGGTAAAACAACACAACTTAAAGAAAATAAAACAGATTTTAATAGCATGACGCTCAATCTCCCTAGCACGGCAAGAATTTTAAAAAGTGTTTCTATCGCATTTCAAAATTTAGATGGCTCAATTAGTGAAGAAGTTGTGGCGATTGAGCAAAATGTGAATTGGCATGAGCCCCTTATACTGTCTACTAAAAAAGTAGATAATAAAATGAGTAAAGAAGTAACTGCAATAGCATTGCCTCTTGAAAAGCCAAAAGAGAAAAAAATTGGTAATGTTATGCTTGATAAAGAAGAAAAACCTCAAATGCAATCAAAAATAGATACCTCTTTTAAATTAGGTGACGGTGTTGTCCTCGATATTATAAATAATGAGATGAAAATTACCACAAAAGATACCAAAATACGTGATTTTTTAATATCTGAGCCTTTTAAAATTGTGGTAGATTTTAAAAAAGAAGGTTCATTTGTTACTAAAACAGTAGCATTTCCTAATCCTCCTTTTGTCTCTGCAACCCTTGGTAACCATGATGGATTTTACAGAATAGCTATATTGCTAGATGGGCATTACCGTTATGATTTGCAAAGTGCTGAGGGTGGATATATCATCAAGTTGAAGTAGTCTACATGTAAGGAAAAAATCCTTACATGTAGAGTATAAATTTATTGAGGTGTTCTCTCTAGCGGTCCAATATAATGTTGTCTAGGACGTGCTATCTTCATATCAGGTTGTTCTTTAAGTTCTATCCATTGTGCAATCCATCCAGGTGTGCGTCCAATAACAAAAATAACCGCAAACATCTCTTTTGGAATTTTAAGTGCTTGTAAAATAAGTCCAGAGTAAAAATCAATATTTGGATATAGTTTGCGTTTAATAAAATACTCATCACTTAAGGCAATTTCTTCAATTCTATGGGCAACTTCCATTAAGTCGCTATCAAGAGAAAGCTCATCAACCAGTTGTTTTTGAAGATTTTTCAATATCGTCGCACGTGGATCAAAGTTTTTATAAACACGATGACCAAAACCCATCAATCTAAATGGATCATTAGGATCTTTTGCTTTGGCTATATATTTATCAACATTGTCAACACTACCGATAAGTTCTAATTGGCGAATAACAGACTCATTCGCTCCACCATGCGCTCTTCCCCAAAGTGCGCCAATGCCAGCAGAAATTGCAGCATAAGGGTGAGCATGAGTAGAAGCAACAACTCGTACAGCCGTAGTTGAAGCATTTTGTTCATGGTCTGCATGAAGTGTAAAAATCGTATCAAGAGCAGTTACTTCGATAGGTTTAAGGTCGATATGGTGATGAGGATAGCCTCTTAGCATATATAAAAAGTTTTCCGTAAAGCCTTTGTCAAGGTCAGGATAAATGACGGGTAAACCTTGTGAATAACGGTAAGAAAAAGCAGCAATTGTCGGTATTTTAGCGATAATACGATGTGCCATTTCTTGTACTTCATCGTCATTATCCATATCCAAATGGTCAAAATAGAAAGCAGAAAGCGCTGATACGGCTGAAGATAAAATCGCCATAGGATGAGCATTATCAGGGAAAGCGTCAAATAGTTTTTTCATACTTTCATGGATAAAAGAGCGTTTTTTAAGTTCCATTAAAAAGTTTTTATACTCATCTTTGGTTGGTAATTCTTTATGTAAGAGTAAAAAAGCAGTATCTAAAAATGATTTTTTTGTTGCAAGATATCCTATATCATAGCCACGGTACATTAATTTTCCAAGGTCTCCATCAATGTAGGTAATGCGTGAGCGACAACTCGCTGTGGAGGTAAATCCTCTATCCAAAGTAAACATACCCGTATTGGTATAAAATGTTGAGATATCAACAACACTTGCTCCAATAGTTGGTGCCAAAATAGGAAATTCGTATTCTTTTCCTGTTCGATTATCTATGACAGTCACTGTTTCTCGACTCATGAACATCCTTTAGTAAAATAATAAAATATTATATCAAATTTTAAATACCTTCATTGTTTTGAAAGTACTAAATTGTAAGCATTATTACATTAGATTTTAGAATAATAATCAAATTAGTATAAAAGTTTTATTTTTTACCTCCACCTCCACCTCCACCTTTTCCTCCACCGCCTCCTCCTCCGTTACCATTTCCACTACCATTGCTACCTCCACCACCGCCGCCTCTATGATTTCCATTTCCAGTGAGCGTTTCCATATGAATGCTTTGTTCATCTTCCGCTAACTTTTGAGTGTTGATTTTGTCAATCAGCTTTTGGGTGAAAAAGTCTCTTTTTTCTTTATTTTGCTGGGCAATTTTTTCTTTGATAGCATCGATATATCTTGCTCTATATTGTGTAGGAGACTGTTGCATTTTAGCAATCAGTGCTTCGATATTTTGCGTATTTTCAATATCTTTTGTGATAGTATCTTCTTCACTACCAAAAAGAAGGGTGAAACATAAAATTAAAAAAATAAGTAATAATTTCATAGTTTGCTACCAATTGGAAATTCTAAAGTGACTTTAGTTCCCACCCCAATTGTACTAGTAAGCATTATCTTGATTCCAAGTTCATCGCATAATTTTTTAACGATATTAAGTCCAATTCCCAAGCCTCGTTCACTCTCTTTATAATATCGCTCAAAGACCAAGTTAGGATTTTTGATTCCTCCTCCTGTATCTTCTATCGTGACTATATTATTTTGGTTAGTAATGTTAATATGACCATTTCTTGTATTATATTTACATGCATTAGAAATAATATTGTCAAATATTCTAGAAACGCAATCTATGTCAGAAGAAATGACATAGGGCATAGTATTAAAGGAAAAAATGAGTTTTGGATAGAGTTTTTGGTAAGGGTTTGCTCTTACATGTAAAAGATGAGCAAGTTCTATAGAATTCTCTTGTTTAAGAAATCCATTTTGCAGTACCTCAAGATTTTTATAAAGTGAAGCAATGGTTTTGGCTCCTAGTTCAATACGCTCAAGTTCTTCGCTAGGATTTTGTTTTGCTAGAAATTTTGTATTTAAAAGAATAGAAGTGACAGGCGTTGCAAGGTCATGAATTAAATCTTTTAAAAAATCTTCTAACAAGTTAAGTGCTTTTCTCAAAGGTGCTAAAGCGTAAAAAGAGTACAAAATAGCAAAAATAAAAATAGCAAAAGCAATCATAAAATAGATAAACAATACTTTAATGACAATGACTTTAAGTTGGAGGTCAAATTCTTCTTGTGACAAAATAACCTTAAAAAAAGAATTTTCAACATTAGGAAGTGCAAAGTATCCACACATTCCCTCAGGACAACTTTGAAGATTGAATTCATCGATATTGCTATGTTTTGGAACAATGTCTACATCAAAGGCGCGTGATTTAAAATCATAGGTAAATGCTCGCATTTGTGTAAAAATTTGCTCTTCCAAGATATGCTTTTGCTCACTATAATAAAACAGAGCAAGGAAGGTTGCAAGCGTCAATAAAGAGACAAAAAATATACCAAAAGTTTTAGCAAAAGCTTCTTTTTCATATTTTTTCAAGTCTGTATCCTATCCCTTTGATATTCTTTACATGTAAACCAAATTTTTTTTTGAGTTTTGTGATATGGACTCGAAGTGCTAAGTCAGTTGGACGCTCCATCACCTCAAAAAAAGTTGTTTTATCAATCGTCTGGCACATATTCCGTACTAAAAGATCCAATATTTCTTTTTCAACATACCCTAAATCTATCTCTTTGTCCTCTATGAAAATTCGTTTATGAAGCATATCGTAGTGCATATCACCATAAATGAGGAAGGGATTCTTTTTAACAATATGTGCCTTGATGCGTATAAGAAGTTCATCAAAATCAAAAGGTTTTTTAATATAATCATCACATACAACGTCAAAAGCTTTAGAAATAGTTTTAATATCTTTAAGGGCAGTGAGAAAAAAAGCAGGTGTTGCATCATCGCTTTCACGCAAAAGTTTTAAAAAATCAATCCCGTTTAAAAGAGGAACATTGATATCTAAAAGATAAAGGTCAAATTTTTCTGCGTAGGTAAATGCCAGTGCTTCTTCTCCATCACTGGCATGTTTAACTTCAAAACCTTCATTTAGCAGAAGTTTTTGCAAACTTGTTGCTAAAAGATAGTCATCTTCTAATAGCAGAATTTTAGACATTTTCTCTCCTTAAAAAACGCAAGGATAACACAATAGCGTTAAGAGAGTGTTAGGCGTGACAACTTTTGGCTATCTTATAACCTAGCTTTTCTATCATCTCCAAATCTTGAGTAGGCGGCTGTCCTTTAGTGGTCAGATAATCTCCTATGACGATAGCGTCAGCTCCTGCTCCAAAGATATCGCATTGTTTATTTTTAAATGTGATTTCTCTTCCACCCGCTACCATAAGCATCGTGTTAGGAAGTGCTGCTCTTACCTCTGCAATGATGTCTAGCGCTTCTTGCTCACTGAGTGGTTGAGCGTGAAGAGGAAGGGCAGGGTTTGGGTGATAAAAGTTAAGAGGCATTGTTTGAGGTGAGAGTTCTTTGACACTTTGGATAAAAGAAGCTCTGTCCTCCTTGCTCTCACCAAGTCCAAAAATACCACCACTACAAAGAGTAAGCCCTGATTCTTTAACATTCAAACACGTTTGGTATCGGCTCTCCCATGAGTGCGTTGAACAAATAGTTTCATAAAAAAAGCGTGAACTCTCTAAGTTATGGTTATAAGAGTCAACACCTGCATTTTTAAGCTCTTTGAGTTGTTCCACGCTGGCAAGACCATTGCATGCGATTAAGTGAATGTTTGGAAGTTCTGCTTTGACTGCACGTGCTGCTTCACAAACAAAGGAGAGTTTTTTAGCATCTAGCCCAAGCCCAGAAGTGACCAAGCAAAATCCTAAAGCACCATAATTCGTAGCATTTTTTGCTTCAAGAACGATCTGCTCAATATCTTTGTATTTATATTTTTGAATGTCAGCATGATGTTTGGCACTTTGGGTACAAAATCCACAATCTTCCGCACAACTTCCACTCGAAATATTACAAATAGAACATAAAAATATAGCCTTATCCATCACGCGTCCTCTTTGTGTTTACATTTAATGCACTCATAAATTTCTTTTTTTCTCAGTTCTCGCTTCGACATGATATAACCACACTCGGTACATTTTTTATCAGTTGGTTCGTGGTTAGAGATAAAGGTACATTTAGGATAGTTTCCACAACCAAAGAAGATACCACGTCTGGATTTTCGCTCTATAATGTCACCACCACATTCTGGGCAGGGAACATCAAGGCGAATTTTCTCTTTTTCAGGAACGTCAGCTTTGGCAAGGTTTTGTGTATATTTACATGTAGGGAAAGTACTACAAGAGATAAACTCACCAAATCTCCCTTTACGGCGTACGAGTTCTTCTCCACAAAGAGGGCATTTTTCACCTATAAATACAATCACTTTTTGACTTGCAATCGTTTCTTTACCAAGTGCTATTTGTTCTATAAACGGCTCATAAAAATTCCATAAGATAGCTTGCCAGTCTTCCTTGTCTTCTGCGATAAGATCAAGTTTTTCTTCCATGTTGGAGGTAAAAGAGGAGTCTACGATTTGTGGAAAATGTTTCTCAAGTAGTTCTGTAACGCTAAAAGCTATTTCGGTTGGAACAATTTGTTTTTTTTCTATGGCGATATAAAATCTAGCCGTTAAAACAGAAATAGTTGGCGCATAAGTGGATGGTCGTCCAATGCCTAGGCTTTCTAGTTTTTTGATAAGACTTGCTTCTGAGTAACGTGATGGAGGCTCAGTAAAGTGTTGGTTAGCGTCAATTTTACTCAAAGCTACGGTTTGATTTAAATTCAAATCTGGTAAAAGTTTGTCTTTATCATTATCCCCATACGCTTTATAAAATCCATCAAATAAGAGTTTTCTACCACTGGCTTTAAACTTGCCACTTTGACTTTGAAACATTAATGTTTGAGACTCAAAGCGTGCATTATTCATTTGGGAAGCGATGAAACGGTTGTAGATAAGTGCGTAAAGTCTTAGTTCATCAGGTTTAAGATATCCACTAGCAATGGCAGGTGTAAAATCTAAGATAGTGGGGCGAATAGCCTCATGCGCTTCTTGCGCACCTTTACTTTTGTTCGTGTAAAAGCGAGGCTCTTTTGGTAAATAAGCATCGCCATAAACCGTTTGTATCTGGACTCTCGCCCCCTCAATTGCCTCTTTAGAAACATTAAGTGAGTCTGTTCTCATATAGGTGATAACACCCATCGTTCCTTGATGTGTTTTAACGCCCTCATAAAGTGTTTGCGCAAGCATCA
>JAFLKZ010000110.1:5118-8736 GCA_019162915.1 Campylobacteraceae bacterium | reverse complement strand
CGGTATCGACTTAGTTGCCATGTGCGCTAATGATCTTATCTGCAACTTTGGAACGCCACTCTTTTTCCTCGATTACTATGCGATGAGCAAACTTGAGCTTGAAGCTTCAGTCAACATCGTCAAAGGTATCGCGGAGGGTTGTATTCAAGCAGAATGTTCACTTATTGGTGGCGAAACAGCTGAAATGCCAGGTATGTACAGTGGAAAAGATTTTGACTTAGCAGGATTTGCAGTAGGAATTGCAGAAAAAGATGAAATGAACAGACTTCCTCATGTGAAAGCAGGGGATATTCTCATTGCACTTCCAAGTTCTGGCGTTCATTCTAATGGTTTTTCATTAGTAAGAAAACTATTTTTTGAGAAAATGGGTTATTCATTTGATACTATTTTTGATGGAAAACCACTCATTGAAACACTTTTAACCCCGACTAGAATCTATGTTAAACTTTTCAAAAAACTCAAAAGTAAAATTAACGCTCTAGCGCACATCACTGGTGGCGGTATCGTTGAAAACCTTCCTCGCGTACTTCCAGAGGGACTACAAGCACTGGTTTATAAAGATAAAATTCGATCTCTCCCCGTTTTTGACATCATGTCACAGCATGTAGAAGAAAGTGAAATGTACCGAACTTTCAACATGGGTGTAGGTATGATTTTAGTAGTTAGCCCCCAAAATGTTGATGATGTTTTAGCAAACAGTGATGGTTATATTATTGGTGAGCTAAAAGAGGGTTCTCGTAGCGCTATTATGCTTTAATGAGCACCGCTTATATCCTTTCAAAAGCATTCACATATCTGGTTTTACCACCAGGTATGTTTATTATTGCTTTGCTATTTGCTTCTTTTTATGCTAAAAAACTTCGTCTTTTTTTCTTTACATGTAGCGCTCTTTTTTATGCACTCAGCAATGCTTATGTTGCCGATGCGCTATTCTCGCCCCTTGAAAAACCTTATAATACTCCCTTACAAGAAAGCCATGTCGATGCGCTCGTCGTACTCAGTGGCGGAAGTACTAAGGGTGCGTCCAATCTACCTTTGGGAGATGAAGCCTATAAACGCGCTATGTGGGGATTGATGATCTCTAAATCACACAATTTACCACTTCTTTTTAGTGGCGCAGGGGTCAATCAAGACTATTCTGAAAGTGATGCTTTTTTAGACACTATCAAAGAGTTAAAAACACATCTTGGCATAGAAATACCTACAGGCAAAACCCTTAAACAAAGAGAGTTTTCTTTACATGTAGAATCTAAAAGCATTGATACTTACGAAAATGCGAAGCTAAGTAAAATGGCTTTTGAACAAGAGGGAATTACACAACCGACTATTTATCTCGTGACTTCAGCCTATCATATGCGTCGCTCTACAAAACTTTATGAGCACTTTGGCTTTAAAGTTATCCCTGCGGCAACGGGGTTTAAAATAAGTAGTAGAGAAAAAGATGCTTGGGATTATCTGCCTAGCATGTGGGCGTTGGAGAGAAGCTATATTGCTTTACATGAATACGCAGGACTTTTGAGCTTAAAACTTCGAGGGATTTAACTAAAGCACGATAAAAGGCTTAAAATAGTGTTGGATAATGGCTGATTTATCTTCTTTGGTTTTAGGCAGTTTTTGCTGAAGCTCCTTATAACGACTTGCAAAAATATATTTTTCTACAAGACTCAGTTTTTCTAACTTCCCATAAAGTGGCATCACAAAACTACTTTTTGCCTTAATATCTTTAATAATTGCATGACTGTATAAGGTTGGTAGATTTTCAATATCATCTATCGATAAAAGACGCAATTGTAGCAATAATAAAAATTCAATTTCCTGAAGCGTGAATAAAGGAACTATCTCCTTAGAATATCTTTCGAGCAATATTGTAACTTCTCTTAACTCCTCATATTTATCACCTGCTCTTTGCAAGTAAGTAAAAATCTCCGCTCTCTCTTTTTCCCATCCGTATAAAGTACTTTTTGAAATATTAAATTTTTCTGATATCTCTTTTATGGTTAACATTACGATATTCGTCCTTTTATGAATAAAGTAATTATAAATTTACGACTATGAGAAAGTTCTCAGCTTTGTTTAGGATAAATTCTACTAATATCGTAAATATTCTTTTCTTTAAAAAATTTAATCATATTTTTTATGATATCCGAATGATTACTTAGAAAATATTTTACGATATAGGAAATTTATGCTTTTTAATTCTTATGAATTTATGTTCCTTTTTCTTCCCATTGTGTTCTTTGGCTACTTTTTTCTAACCTCAAAGAGGCTCATCGTTGGAGCAAAAGCTTGGTTAGTGCTAGGGAGTCTTTTTTTCTACTCATGGTGGAATATCATTTATCTACCACTTATACTCAGCTCAATACTTTTTAATTATGCAATTGGCACCAATTTATCAAAAGAAAAATCATACTTTGGTTTATCGAAAAAGAAAATACTCATTTTTGGAATCGTCGCCAATGTAGTGTTACTAGGATATTTTAAATACTCAGACTTTTTTATCACCAATATCAATCTTCTAACAAGCTCCAATATGGCGCTTTGGCATACCGTACTACCTTTAGGCATTAGCTTTTTTACTTTTACGCAAATAGCCTATCTTGTCGATAGCTACAAAGGTGAATCAAAAGAATACAATTTGCTCAACTACGGATTGTTTGTCACTTTTTTCCCTCATTTGTTAGCAGGTCCAATTCTTCACCACAAAGAGATGATGCCTCAATTTGACAAAGTCTCAAACTTGGTTAAAAACTACAAAAATATCGCTATGGGTCTTTTCCTTTTTTCCATAGGATTATTTAAAAAAGTAGTCATTGCAGACACATTTGCCGTTTGGGCGGTCAATGGATTTGATACAGCCGTGAGTCTCAACTTTTTTGAAGCATGGGCGACAAGTCTTAGCTATACTTTTCAACTCTATTTTGACTTTTCAGGCTACACCGACATGGCGCTTGGTGTCTCTTTACTTTTCAATATTAAACTCCCGATCAATTTTAATTCTCCCTATAAAGCAAAAAATATTCAAGATTTTTGGCGACGATGGCACATCACCCTTTCTCGTTTTTTAAAAGACTATATCTATATCCCACTTGGTGGAAATAGGCTAGGAGAGTTTAGAACTTATGCCAATCTCATGATGACATTTGTCCTTGGAGGCTTATGGCACGGTGCAGGTTGGACATTTATCTTTTGGGGATTTTTGCATGGATTTGCACTTATACTTCACCGATTTTGGCAAAAACTTGGCTTTAAAATGCACAATGCCCTCGCATGGTTTATCACCTTTAACTTTGTCAATATTGCTTGGATATTTTTTAGAGCTAAAGAATGGAGTGACGCAATAAAAGTTTTAAGTGGGATGTTTATTCTAAATAAACAAAATTTAAATTTATCCATATATTTTTTAGATAAGTTATCTATGTGGATAGATTATCCAATCTATAATCTTTTACCTTACACTTTAAACAAGCCAAATGTAGATGAAATAGCTTTACTTTATATACTTTTTATTTTACTAATTGCGTTATTTATCAAAAATTCAATGCATTATGTAGATAAAGAGATTACCTTTAAAATGACTATCTTTGCTGTTATTTCTTTCTCTTATTCAATAATTCATTC
>JAFLKZ010000110.1:0-5108 GCA_019162915.1 Campylobacteraceae bacterium | reverse complement strand
AGGACAATAGAATGAGAAAAAGATATAAGAAATTTACCAAGTATTTCATTTTAGTATCGATTATAGCAATATCGATTTTGCCAGTATATAATTTTTATCAATATGCAAAGAAATATGATAAATCTAAAATTTTTAATATAGATACCATTCAAAAATATATTAACTACACTTTTTACAAATTATTCAATAGGTCATTAGAGCAAGGAAGCGTGATAACTGGTAAGAATAATTTTCTTTTTTTAGGCAATCAATATGATAATGTTTTACATAAAACAAATGGGGTTTACAGACCGTCTCTTGAAGAAATTGAAAAATGGACATACAAATTAAAAGATTTACAAAGTTGGTACGAAAGCAAAGGAATTAAATTTGTTCTTGTAATTGCCCCCAATAAACATTCGATTTATAAAGAAAAATTGCCTAATTGGATGAAATATGACGGTCCAAATATCACAGATTATATTGTAATACAATCTTATTCGAAAAATATTAATCTATTAGATTTAAGAGCTACATTACTAAATCAAAAAAATAAATATTCTTTACTTTATCCAAAACATGATACTCACTGGAATAGTATAGGAGCTAGCATAGCATATAATGAAACAATAGAGTTTTTAAATACAAAATATAACAGTAAAATCAATAAAGCAAAATTTGAAATTATTGATAATTATAGAGGAAAAAGTCCTCTTGGTAATTTTCTAAAAGTTGAGGATTTAATTAAAATTGAAGATAATACATATAAATTTGATATTAATTTGAGTGAAATTAATATCTATAATATAAAACAAGAGAATAATTTTTTCAAAATTGATAATGATTTTAAAAAAATATTCAATACCAATACTTTTACAAACATAGAACCAAAAGCTATTTATAATTCTAGTGCAATAAATAATCAAAAACTACTTTTTTTGTGTGATTCATTTAGTGGAACAGGTGATTTTACTATTGGAAATTCGATTTTATATAACGAAACATTTAAGTACATTTACAAATTTCATTGGTCTCATATCGGTGGTCAAAAATTATTGAATTTTGTTGAAGAAAATGAACCTGATATAGTAATCTATCAAGTCGTAGAAAGAGCATTATATAACGAAGCAATCGTAACAAAACCACCTTTGTCAATCAGATAGTGGATTGACAATTTTCTTAATCTACACTAACTAACTTCGCTTATCATTTGTTATCTTATAAATAAAACTAAACACTTCAGCTACTGCCTTATAAAGCATCGGTGGTATCTCTTTGTTCAACTCTATTTTAGATAGTAACTCCACTAAGTCTGCATCTTTCTTGATAAAAATATCGTGTTCTTGCGCTAGTTTTATGATGTTATTGGCAATTTCACCTTTGCCTTTGGCTACGACTTTAGGTGCATCACTTTTTTCTTTGTCATACTTAAGCGCAACAGCTTTTTGTGGTTTTGGAGTAGGGGAGTTCATATGCTTATATTGATACCAAAGTTTAATTGCTCATCGGAAAAATAGTCATTTTTTGCCATCTTGTCCTCTTTGTAGTCTATTAGCTTTACATTGCCAATGATGAGACCAACTTCATTTAATGCCTGTTTGAGCGACTGTAGATGTTCACTTACTTTTTCTTTGAGTTCATTTTTTTGCGTTGCAATGGTAATGTCAATATATTTTTCTTGCGACAATAAAAGCATCATATTGATTTTGCCATATTTTTCTAAATCAAGATCAATTTGGCAATGAAAATGATCTTCTTTAGTTTGTTTCATCATCATAGAACCGCCATTTAAACCATCCCAGGCAAAAGGAATGTATAAATGTGTTGCCGAGCTTACGTAAGAAGCCAATTGATGATAGTCTATTTGTGTTAATAATTTATTGGCAACCTCCAACGCCTCTTTTGCATTAGGTGTATTTGAAGAAGAGAGCGTTTCACTTACGTGTGTCAAAACACCTTTCATATCACCTAATATCTCCATATCCGCAGGGTTAATAGAAAGTTTTTGGGTGATGGCATGGTTTAAAAAGATTTCTGGTTTGATGAAAGATTGAAGTTTTTGATCCAAAAGAGCGCTATTCTCCTGATATTGTGCTTGTTTAGCACTTTGTGGGTCAACTAAGGCTATTTGTTGCTTGATGCGACTAGCCACCATCTTTAGCTGATCTTCAATAGAATTTTCACTCTCATGCACAGCTATTGGTCGCAAAAAACTCTCTTTTGCCAGAAGTGAATCTAGTTGAGTGATGATTTCACCCATCACTAGAGATACTGTCTTGTCATTTTGAAAAGCGACTTGCATTTTTTGTGACTCTTGCTTCAGTGTTGAAAGAATCTCTTTAACTTGTGCCACAAAACTATTCTCCACCTCTGGAGAGTTGGAAATATTTTCTATTTTTGAAGTAATCAATGCTATTTGTTTAGCAACACTTTCAAGTTTTGTTGCTACACCATAGGCTTCTTTCAGTGGAGCTGTTGATTCAAAAGAGAGATGTTCTTTTACACTTTGCCGCAAAAGGCCCAATACTGATTTGAGGTTAGCTTGGAGTTCACTTTGCGATATCTCTTTAGGGCTTTGAAGAGCATTTAAAACCGTTGCCACCTCTTTTGCAAGAAGTGACGATTTGTTAGTTGCAGACAAATGCTCTTTGACCTCTGCTATAAGTGTTTTAAGGGTAGGGTGAATAGGCTCATCTAAAAATTTGTTAGCTAACTTTGACTCTAAAAATAGACCAGAATTTTGAACTTGCTTTTTTAGAATTTCTCCATCTACTACATCAATATTTTTTTGAAAATTTTGAAGGAATAAAAGAGGCTTTTCAAAATTTTTATCACTTTTGAGCACATCAACAAGTGTTTTTAAATCGCTTGAAAAACTACCTAAATTTTTAAAAACTGCCCCATTTTTTAATAAATCTAAAACAGCCGTCTTCGATTTAGCCTCATCAACTAAACTACTCAGTAATTTGGCAACTACTTCTTTAACACTTTGATTGGTGTTGGGAGTCAATAAAGTAGCTTCTTCTTTACTCGCAAATGTTTTTGATGCACTCTCTTGAACGACTTTTTTATCTACATGTAAAGTAAGTTGCGCATTTAAAAAAGCAGATGTAGAAATTTGCATTAAAATAGTGAAGAGTTTATCTCTTCTATCACTTTGTGAGCACATTTTTTTGAATTGCTGACGCAATCATTGAGTCCAACACCAAAATAGGCATTTGAGCTTAGATACAGTCCTTTATATTCTTTTATTTCATCAAAAAGTTTAGTCATTTTAGCATTATGCCCTACTGTATAATTTGGAATTCCTTTTTCATAACGTTCTACAAAAATAACATCTGGTGCAGTACTAACAGCCATAGTTTCTTGTATTCCTTTTTTAGCTATTTCTATCAACTCTGCATCGCTTTTAAGCGCCAAAGTAGGATTTCTTTGACCTCCTATCATCACGCGAACAGATTTCTTGTTAAGAGGTGCTCTATTGTTAAAAATGGAACTGTCCCATAAAACACCTAAAATCTCTTTTTGTGCCGAAGTTGTAGTCAATAAACCAAATCCCTCTAAATCATGAGCCAAGTCGTTATATCCAAATCCCACAATGCTAATAGGCGAATACTCAATATTGCGGAGTTGTGTAGCAATAGAAGAATCTATATTTTGTAGAAGATGAGCACACTCAAATGCAGGAATTGATAAAATTACCTTATCAAAAAGCATTTCCTGATGATTGGCTTTGACGCTATATTTTGTTTCTTTAATTTCCAAGGTTACAACACTGCAATTTGTTTTTATCTCTATTTTGAAAGCGTTTGAGAGTCGCTCGATAAATTGACTCACTCCTTTTTCAAAACTCATTAAAACACCACCAGGCCCTGCTTCTTTTTTCTTTTTAGCTAACATTCCACGAAAAAGTCCACCATATTCTTGTTCTAATTTAACAACGGCAGGGAAAGCTGCATTTACCGATATTTTATTCGGAGTTGATGCAAATATACCTGCTACCATAGCATCCAAAAAGACATCACTCATCTCTTTACCAACCCGTCTATAACCAAACGCTTGCAAAGTTTCATCACTATTATCTTTTTTAGGTGGTACAAAAAATTCACACGCAACTCTTACTTTGCCGGAAAAGGAGATAAGGGGAGAGAGTAAAAATGCTTTGGGAGATTCAGGAAGAGGACATAAAAAATCTTTATATATAAAACGTTTTCGAGCACTATCATGACTTCGTATCAAAATATCATCACAACCACTTTGTTTTACCAACTCAAGCGTATCTGGCTTATTAGACAAAAAACCATTGCTTCCAGCTTCAAATAAAAAATCTTCAACTTCTTGGGTCTTCATCTTGCCACCCAACTTTTCTTCTTTTTCAAAAAGGGTGATTTCTATATCAGGTCTTGCCTTGGCTATATAAAATGCTGTTGCTAAGCCACTAATGCCACCACCGATAATTGCTATTTTCATCACTACTCCAGATGTCTATCAAATTACCATTTTCACATTTTATGTCATTTTGTCTTTAGTTTTGATTTTTGTAAGCCAATCATCTAATGTTTTTTCATATCCAACACCTAAACTATCGTAAAAATGTAAAGGTTTTTCAAGATACGCTTGCTTCACCCAACCACCAAAATCATGTGGGTACAAATACCCTTTGGGGGATGGACTTTTAAGATGCTCTGGAATAGTTAAAGTTTTTTCATTTTTGACATAGGCGAGGGCACTATTAATGGCGTTATAAGCACTGTTTGATTTGGGGCTACATGTAAGATAAATAAGACACTGAGAAAGAATAATGCGAGATTCTGGGTAACCTATTTTACTAACCGAAGTGAGTGTACTCGCTGCGAGGTTTAACGCTTGAGGATTAGCATTCCCAATATCTTCACTTGCCAATATGACTAGTCTTCGTGCTATAAAATCAGCACTCTCACCCCCATCAATAAGCCTTGCAAGATAATAAAGTGCGGCATCAACATCACTACCTCGCACACTTTTAATCATTGCACTGATTAAATTATAGTGTGTTCCATCACTACTAACACCATCTTTTAAAGCGTTTGGACGCAGTCCTTTGAGCGTTTCTAGGTTTACATGTAAATCTACTTTGAGTGCAAATTCTA
>JAFLKZ010000018.1 GCA_019162915.1 Campylobacteraceae bacterium | reverse complement strand
TGGTAAACTCTACGATGACATTTCCTTCAATACTTTTTTTCTGCGCAATTTTGGGATAGAATTTATGTTGATTAATACGCTCTTTTAAATGTTGGAAATAGCGTTGTTGCTTTACATGTAAAGTTTCACCCTTAATCTGTTTTGGCACAACAACTGCTTGTTTCTCGGGTAAAGAAGAAAGTGAACTCTCTTCTTTTTCAATTTGGGCGATAATCGGCAATGCTACTTTGTCTTGGAGAAGGGCAATACTTTTGTTTTTTTGCACTTTTGCAACAGGCTTTTCTTTAACAATTGGGATTAAAGGAGGAAGTGTTTGAGAAGCGGAAGGATGTGGAGCGGAAACTTGCATTGGCGGTGTAGGCATCTGCTCTTTTTGAATGACAATGGCAATAGTTTCACTCAGCGGAAAAGCTTCTCTTTTTGAAGAAAAAAATATATTGCTAAGAAAAAAAGCTCCCACGCACGATAGATAAAAAAAGAGTGTTATTCCTAATGCGCCAATATATCTATTCATCGTTTAGTAACCACTTCAAGCTTAGTATAATGGTGTTGCTTTAAAAGATTTAGAATAATCACAAATGGTTCAAAAGAGGCGTACTTATCGCAATTAATAAATACGACACTTTGGACAGCGTAACTTAAAAGTTCTTGCTCTAAGGAAGAAGGGTCTATTACTTTATCATTAAAATAATAATTTCCCTCTTTAGAGATGGTAATGACTAAATCTTTATGCGTTTTCATAGCTTCAGAAGCTTTTGCCTCTCCTAAATCTACAGGAATCATACCACGTGAAACAAAAGTAGCCGTCGTCAAAACTATTACCAATAAAACAAGCATGATATCGATAAATGGTACGACATTGATGGCATCAAATCGTTTAAGTTGCATGTGTTGACACTTTATGTAAAAGTTTCCATTGAACGAGAATTTTTTCTATTTTTCGCACTAAATGGTTGTATAAAAAGATAGCTGGAATAGCTACTATAAGTCCCATAGCCGTAGCTTTAAGTGCTAAAGAGAGAGAAGACATAATATGTTTAACATCCATCTCTCCACTTTGGCCCATCGTATAAAAAGTCAAAATGATGCCAAAAACTGTTCCTAAAAGTCCAATGTATGGTGCATTTGAGCCAAAAGTAGAAAGAATATGGACGTGGTTTGTAATTTCCATTTCCAGTTCTTCTTTATGAGGATACTTTGCTAGGTCAAGGGAGCGATAAAAGAGTAACCGCTCCACCCAAAAAAAGAAGGTTAAAAAACTCATCACCCCTAGCAATCCAATGACACCATAATCTACAAGATTTTGTAAAAATGCAATCGAGAGCATTAATGACACTCTTCCGTAGCTTTAGATGGCGACTTTACATGTATATGTTCGCTTGTTTTAGCACCATAGGTGGCAAAAGCATAAACTTTATAAAGATTTAAGCCCAAATAAAACTGTATCAAAAGTGAAGCAAAGAGAAAAGCCAAAGCTTTTTTCAAAAATTTACCTTCAAAAAAAGTCAGTCTTTTAGCAAGAATCAAAAAAGCCCAAACAATAGCAATATAATTCATCACATTAAAGATTTTTAACCATCCCTCTTTTTTAGAAGCCAACGGGGCAATTTCTTGAAAATCAAGATGAAATCCATTGATAAAACCATTGATAATATTGCTGTAATGATGCACAAAGAAAAACTCGTAAGTATGGGATAACCCACCGATAATAAAAATAGGAATAAACGCGTACGAAAGTGTGTAAAAAGCTGATTTAAAGTTTACATGTAAAAGTTTCGAAGCGATAAAAATCCCTCCACTTGCAAAACCTACTGTGAAAATGACTGCCCAAAGAAGAGCACTTATTCCAATATAATCAATACCATTAATGCCAACGCTATTTTGCAACCATTGACCTGTTTGAACCCAAAAGTAACTATCACTAATTGCCACACGACTTAACGAGTGATGAAAACTCATGGTGATAGTAATGGCAGAAGTAATCAGTAAGATAGCCCATACTTCAGCTGTAGAGGTTTGAAATTTTTGAAAAAGAGAAGAAGAAGGCTTCGTCACTTTGAAACTAATCGATTCACACACTTGTGCACAATCCATACATAAAGTACAATCTCCCATAGAGGTTTTATGATCAAAGCTAAAAGGTTTAAGGTCATAAGTACATGCTTTTGAACACTCAAATGTTTTGCAACTTTGACAACTTTTTGCATAAGTTCCAAGCCATGTAAACGAAACTTTTGAAAAAGTACGTGTCAATGTTCCAATTGGACAGATATATTTGCAGTAACTCATTTCTTTATAAACAAAGAAAAAGCCAAAAGCTACAAGACTCATGATAGTAAAAAAGATAGCACTATTTAAAGGCGTTTTATAGGCACTAGGATAAATATAATAAACGACCCACCAACCAAAAAAGAGAAGTAAAACACCTATGATTGGTTGTTTAAGCCATTTTGGTGGTGTTTTTTGAAGACCTATTTTAGTGAAGTATTTACCCACAAATGCATGTGGGCAAATACCGCAAAAAAGGCGTCCAAAAGTCGAGAGTGTCACCACCATAAAAAGTGGCCAAAAGAGTGACCAAAAAAGCATAGTGGTAAAACTATTTTGTGCTTTTGTCGGAGCTATAAAACCCAAGATAATCGCATAGATGAACAGTGCTAAAACACTCATTCGTAAAAGCGTTAAAAATATTCTGTTTTTAAAGAAAAATGCTATTGCAGAATAGGCAAATAAATCATTTTTATTCCGTTCTTGCTTGTTGACCATAACTTTCCCTTTTAAAATTTATAACGATAGCTAAGCATGGCACTTCTAGGTGCAGCTACTTTATAACTTTCTATACCATAAACACTTTTTTCGGCTTGCACAGCATAATAGTCATCAAATATATTATAAATATTGAGCTGTATAAGATGTGCTTTTAGCTCATATCCCAACATTAAATCAGTCACAAACTCATAGCCTTCGTATTTGTCCGTATTGGCATTATCAAGGTAATAACTTCCCCATGTTTTAGTTTGAATGCGTGCTTTAAAGCCGTTATCCATCTTATAATTTGCTTCAAGTCCATATTGATTTTTGGGGATATAGGGTAGATAGTTGCCATCTCGACTCACAAAAATAGTTCCCACTTTTTCTTGAAAACTTGTATATTTAAAGTCACTATAAGCATAAGAGAGCCCCAAACTAAGTTCTTTATTGACGCGGTAAGAGCCTAAAAATTCAAATCCTCTTTTTTCTGTTTGTCCTGCATTATCGTAGATAGTATTGCCGTTGATATCCTTGATCTGAATAATCTCATCTTTGACATTATTTTGGTAGATAGCAATATCATATGAAAAATCTTCTGCGCGTGTTTTAAGACCAATTTCATAATTGATACTTTTGGTTTTATCCAATGCTTCATTATCCGTGAGTTCGCTAGTTGTAGGTGCTTGATTGGCAAAAGCGATAGAAGTATAGATATTGGTCGTATCGTTCAGTGCGTAGGTTAGACCTAGTTTTGAAGATAAAAGGGTGTAACTTTTATCAAGGGCATACGCTCCTACACCAGTTTTGTAACTTTGTGTTCCGTAGTCATAATAAGAGATTTCATTCCCAGAAACATCAAAACCAAGTTTATCAATTCTGCTGCTAATATCAATAGTAGTGCGTTCAAATGGTGAAAAAGTTTCCATGGCATAGAGGCCATAAAGCGTAGATAGACTATCTTCCGTATTAGCAAGAGAGCCTTTCTCATTTGAGAGTGTACTGACTATTTGGGTTACAGGTCTTCCATATAAGATAATATTTCTCGTCGTAACATCACCATACTGATATTTTTTTGCATCATCACTTCTATCTTGTTTCGCAGTGACACCCATTACAAGAGTCGCATCCTTATCGAAGAGTTTATGATGGTAGTCTGCTTCTAAATCAACTCCATATACATAGTTTTTATCAGCATCGTTGATAATCCCCGTAACCGGATGAAAATGTTCCCAATGGTTGATATAAAAACGAGGTTTATACGTCCAATCGCCCACTTCTTTTTCATATTTAGTATTTAAAGAGAGAATTTTAGAGTCTCTTGCTGTGTATTGCCATGCGCTTGAAGTGTTGTGTTGCTCACCAGTAGCTTTAAAAATCTCAAATTCAGCTCGAGTCATAGAGGTGGGAAGCTCTAAGTTTGATTCTGTGTAAGCAAGTTCTGTTTCAAGTGTTGCATCATCGCTGAAAATATGACCATGCTTGAGGCTGATTTGAGTCGAGTCAAAAGCGTTGTTATCTCTCCAATCATTGTCAATAGTGCGTTTTGAAAAAGTCATAGAGGCAAAATCATTTTCATCTAATTTTTCTCTGAGTTTTAAGTTAAGATTGCGTTGCCCATCATTGCCTAGACCTAATTTTATACTATTGGTATCTTCTTTAAAAACCGATTTAGTGATGAGTTGGATAACACCACCCGTTGTGTTGACTGCACTAATGGAACCAGGTCCTTTTTGCACTTCGATACTCTCAACATCTTGCATATCGATATAATCAAATCTCGTAAATGAATCAGGATCAGTCATAGGAACACCATCCTTGATCACCATAATCTCGCGTACCCCATAAGTTGCTTTAAGACCAGCCCCTCTGATGATAAGTCTAGGGCTTGGTGAATTACTAGAACTCTCAACATTAACACCTGGAATATTTTCCAAAGCACTGCTGACATCGAGTACATTTTTATCTTCAATAGTTTGAGCATTAACAACAGCAATAGATTGTGAAATGTCTTTAGTACTCGTCTCAACTTTAGTAGCAGTCACGCTGATGCTATCAAGCTGTATCGTTTCACTCATCAAAGCTATCGGAAGAAGTAAAGAAAGGGCGCAAAGCGAATATCGTTTCGACATAATATAATCCTTTAAAAAGTTTAATAAAGAATTATTACAAACCTGCATTAAATTAATGTTAAATAAAAAAGCCTTTTTATTTAACCAGAGAGTCATGAATTTCTTTAATTTCTTTACGCTATATTTTTATAAATATTTGCAAATTTTATTTTCTTAATATTGTTTTAATAAAATTACACTATAATGCGTTCAATTTCAAAACTTCTTAAATGGACTTCACCTAAAACCTACCAGATTTGAGCAACGACTCAGTGAGTATGTAGGTTTTTACATACGATTTGACGAGTTGTCCCCTTTTAACTCAAAAATTTTTATGTAGTAGAGCATTGCTTTACGAAAGTGCCTCGTGCGCTTGTAATTCTTTTCATTTTGTTTTGAAAAAATTAAAACTATGGACAAAAACATGGAAACAACAACACCCACATTTGAATCATTTGGTTTACACCAAGATATTCTTAAAGCCGTCGTAGAGGCTGGTTTCAAAGAACCAAGTCCCGTACAAGCAGAAGCAATCCCTTTAGTATTACAAGGTTTTGACATTGTTGCACAAGCACAAACAGGAACAGGTAAAACAGCAGCATTTGGTCTTTCTACCTTAAGTATGATTGACCCAAAACAACATAAAGTACAAATTTTAGTCGTTACGCCAACAAGAGAACTCGCAACACAAGTAAGTGATGAACTTTTTTCACTTGGTCGTTTTCGTGATGTCAAAACAGTGACGATTTATGGTGGTAGTTCTTATTCAAGACAAATTGGTTTGATTGAAAAAGGTGCTAGCGTTATCGTAGCAACGCCTGGTCGTATGCTTGATCTTTTAAAAAATGACAGACTTGGTCACTTTGCACCAAAAATAATCGTCCTCGATGAAGCAGATGAAATGCTTGATATGGGCTTTTTAGAAGACATCGAAGAAATTTTTACGTACTTACCAAAAGAGCGTCAAACACTTCTTTTCTCAGCTACAATGCCTGATCCTATCAAAAGATTGGCAAGTAAAATCCTTAATGACCCAAAATTTGTAAGTGTCACTCCAAAAGACCATACAACCAATGAAGACATCGAACAACAATACTATGTTATCAACGAATATGAGAGAGACAATGCAATGATTCGTCTTCTTGACGCTTTAGAGCCTGAAAAATCAATCGTATTTTGTCGTACTAAAAAAGAAGTTGATAGACTCTCAACTCAACTTATGGCAATTGGATATATGGCTAAAGGCTTACATGGCGACATGGAGCAAAACCAAAGAGAGACTGTTATCAAAGCATTCCGTAGTTCACAAATAGAAATTTTAGTTGCGACTGATGTTGCGGCTCGTGGATTAAACGTAGCTGACATCTCACATGTATTTAACTACCATATGCCATTTGATCCAGAGAGTTATGTTCACCGTATTGGTAGAACAGGTCGTGCTGGTAAAAAAGGTGTGGCGATTACATTAGTAACGCCTATCGAATTTCACTCAATGCAACGTATTGGTAAAAAAGTAGGCTCAAAAATTGAGCATAAAATCGTTCCAAGTTTAAGTGATGTTAAAGAAAATAAATTGGTAAAAATGGCAGAAGATATTAGAAATGCGGAACTTAATGATAGTGCAGCAAAACTACTTACTATGCTTGAAGAAGACATGGATATCGCACAAATCGCGCTTAAACTTCTTTCAAATCTTTTGAAAGAAAATACACCTGTTGGACCAAACAAGATAGGTTTAGACAAAAAGACTTTAGAGTCTGTTGTTAAAAATATCGAAGAGAGAGATGGAAACAGAGGTCGTAGTGGCGGTGGATACAGAGGAAATGGCGGCGGTGCAAGTCGTGGGGGATACAGAGGTTCAAGCGGTCCAAGAGAAGGCGGCGGATACAAAGGCAATAATCCTAGAGAAGGTTCAAGTAGTGACCGTCCAAGAGATGATCGCCCAAGAGACGACAGACCAAGAGGAGATCGTGCACCAAGTGCTCCTCGTGATGGCGCACCTCGTGGTGATAGCAGACCACCAAGATCACCAAGAAGTGATTTTAAACCAAGCGGAAACCCAAGAGGTGATTCTGCTGGACGACCTGCTCCTAGAAGTAGTGGTAGCCGTAGTGGTACTGGTAGTAGCGAGGGAAGACGTTAGTCTTTCACATGATGGCGTGAGAATATCACGCCATCATACCCTGTTGTTTTAACTGCCTCTAACAAAATTTTATCCTCAATTCCCTCTTTTGCAAGAACTGTCGCACTTTTGGTTTCCAAAAGAGTTTTAACTTTTTCCACACCTTCAACATTTTTCAATGCTTTTTTAACAGCGGTGGTGCAAAGTGGACAATGCATTCCTTCAACTTTGATCAGTATCTCTTCTTGTGCCAAAAGCAAAAGAGGTAAAAAAAGTACGATTAATTTTTTCATTCATCACCTTCTAAAAAAAGTGAAGCCATCTCAGGGTAAACCAAGATAACCACTATGGACATCAAAACAATACTGTAAAACCAAAGATACCTTGTGCGCTTTTGTACTTTACATGTAAAGCATTTTTGAGTGTATGCACGCCAAGAAAAATACAAAATTACCAAAGAAAATAAAGAGAGCGGTAAGCGCAATGGTGTGAGGAATTCTAAAAAACTTAAAAAGCCAAAAGAGACACCAAATACTAAAAATAAAAGAGGAGGAAGACAACACGCCGTGGCTAAAAAAGCCGATACCAGTGCGCTAAACATTCCCCACATAACTATAATTTTTCCTGTGACAGATAACTATAACTAAATCCTGCAGGTGCGTAGTAGTCTAACACCTCATCGTCGACTTCAGCGTAAGGATAACCAAACATATTGAGTGGTTTTTGAGTCGGTATGGGGCTTAGTACAAAATCTCTCGCATCATTAAATCCCATCCAATTCATTTCCCAATTACCAAAGAAATATTCACGTACTTTTTGAACCAATGGGTCATTGAGTGTCATTTTTTCGGTCAAAATCACTTTAGCCACATCCGCGGGATCACATGGAACCCAACCAATACCGACTATATAAAATTCAGCTCGACAATGCTCACTTCCTGTAATCTTTGCGAGTCCTAAATCATCACTACTTCCACATGCTTTCGAAAACTTTGAGCTCCCTAGTCTGATACCAAATATTTCACGAGAAGGCACGCCCACACTTCGTAAAAGAGCTACAAATACGGAGCTGATATCGGTACATTTTCCACCCAAGATATTTTGTTCTATCGCTTTACCCGCATCCCCTAGCCCACAACCCATAACTGCGTTATCACGATACATATTCTCTGTAACCCATAGGTAAATTACTTTGGCTTTTTCTAATGGCGTTTGGGATTGTGCTGTGATTTTAAGTGCTAACTCTTTGACTTTTCCACTGGTAGGAATATGTGCCGTTGGCTTTAAAAAATGAGAGACTGCTTTGGAGTATTTAACAGTACTTGTTGCTTTAGAAAAATCCGTAGTGCGTTCATGTGTTGTGATCGTATAGGTTATTTCAAGAATTTTTTCCCCACCATTATCCCATTGTGCATACAAGGTTCGCGCTTTATAACTATTTTTATCTGTAATGTACGCTTTGGTAGCATTGGAGTTAAATTTAAAATCACTCACTTGCTGATAAGCACTCTCTAAGGGAAGTGGAACCCAAAGTTTAGTGACTGCTTTTGTATTTTCATGTTTAAGATTGTAACTATTTTTGACATAGAAAATTCGCTTCGCTCCTTGTGGCACACTTGCCTCAAGAATAGAAACTTTAGGGAGTAAAACAGTACTCGCACCAAATGCCATACATCCTTTGATAAACGCTCTTCGCTTCATAAAAATTCCTTACATGTAAAGTGGCACAAAAAAAGGGGATAAACATAAAAGAATAAAAAAGAAGAATGCTATTATGTTTGTCTAAGCCTTAGACGGTGTGCATGAGGGATTTTACTATGGGTAAACTTAAAATTGATTCTAAAGTCCCCATTATTCATAGGGACTTTGGAAAATCTAAGCTGCTCTAGAAGTTTTTTTAGATTTTTTAGATTTTTTACTTGCGTGTTTGACTGTCTGTTT
>JAFLKZ010000146.1 GCA_019162915.1 Campylobacteraceae bacterium | reverse complement strand
GTTTTTGCCCTATCGCGAAGTGCGTCTAGTAATAATTCTTTCTTTACATGTAAACTTATATCCACATCGAAATATTTTAACTCTTCAATCAATCTATCATAAGAAAGATTTTTGATATAGTGCGCATTTAGCCACAAAAGTTTCTCTTGATTGTAAGCTGAAGCTGATTTATTGATACGTGATGGATCAAAAAGTTCTTTCATCTCTTCAATGGAAAAAATCTCTTGATCACCATGACTCCAGCCTAAGCGAATTAAAAAGTTAAGCAATGTTTCTGGTAAATAGCCTTGATTTTTATAATCCATAACATCCGTTGCTCCATCTCTTTTAGAGAGCTTTTTTCCCTCCGGATTGAGGATCATAGGCACGTGATAAAAATGAGGAATTTCAAAACCAAGGGCTTCATAAACTACGATTTGCTTTGGTGTATTAGAAAGATGGTCATCGCCTCTAATGACTTCGGTAACACCCATCAAAGCATCATCTATCGCTACTACAAAATTATAAGTCGGTGTGCCATCGCTTCGTGCAATAATAAAATCATCTAACATATCTTTAGCATTAAAGACAACTTCACCCTTAACACCATCAACAAAGCTGATTTGCCCATCAATTGGAGCTTTGATACGGATAACAGGTTCAACCCCAACAGGAGGAGTTCCTACAAAATCGCGGTATCTTCCATCATAACGAGTGCGCTCTTTTTTAGCCATTTGCACTTCTCTAAGTGCGTCTAATTCTTCTCGACTCATGTAACATTTATAGGCTTTTCCCATATCTAAAAGTTTTTGAACATACGTTTTGTAAAGATCAAATCGCTCTGATTGATAGAGTATCTCGCCATCATGTGATAATCCCACCCATTTAAAGGCTTCCACAATGGCATCTGCTGCTTCTTTAGAATTTCTAGCCAAATCGGTATCTTCTATTCGGAGGAGAAACTTTCCACCATTTTTTCTTGCCCAAAGATAACTATAAAGAGCTGTTCTTAGCCCTCCAATATGAAGATACCCTGTAGGACTTGGAGCAAAACGTGTAACAATCATGTCGTCCCTTAATTATAAGTTATGTATAAATTATGTATCATTTTGTTACGCTCTTAATAAAAAATCACATATATTGCGAACAAAAGAATCTTTTTAATTTTTTTCGTGAAAAAAGATGTTATGATTCGGAGCTTATATCGTTAATGATATAAATGATACGTAACGATTATATATCTATTTTTCTTAAAATAAAGGACTATTGATGAAGATAAAATTAAATGTGTTAACTTTGGTAACGTTAGGCGCAACCCTTCTTATTTCTCCGCTAAGTGCTGGCGTGGTCGATGGTGTTTCTGTCATCATCAATAAAGAGCCAATCACCTTGTTCGATGTTTACAAATACTCTGGACGCTTCAATATTTCTAAAAAAGAGGCTCTTGATATCTTAGTAAGACAAAAACTTGAAGAATCAGAAATCAAAAAATTAAATATTAGCGTTGATGCATTTGAAGTAGACCAATACATCGAAAATCTTGCTATAAGTAATAATGTAAGCCAATTTGATTTTTTAAACATGATAAAATCAAAAAATATTGACGTTGCTGAGTACAAAGAAGATGTGAAAAGTAAAATAAAACGAGATAAACTTTATAAAAAAATTGTCAGCAATAAAATGCAACAAATGGGTGATAGTGAACTTTTAGCCTATTACAATGACAACTTGGGTGAATTTTCGCAAGCTAGTTCTTTTGATGTAACGGTTTACACGAGCAATAACCAACAAAATCTCACCAGTATTCAAGAAAATCCTATGAGCGTTGTGAGTAATGTCGAATTAAAAGATACTTCACTTGAAGCAACTAAAATTGACCCTAAACTTGCCATGATGTTAAATTCAACGCAACAAGGTAAATTTTCAACCGTTGTCAAATCAGACCCCAATTATGTTATGTTTTTTGTGAAGAATAAAAACAATGTTAAGAGTGTTTCTTTTGCAGAGGCAAAAAATTATATTTATTCAAAACTAGCAGAGAGTAAAGAGCAAAAAGCAATTGAAGAGTATTTTGAGAAGCTTAAGTCTTCAGCTTCTATCAACGTAGTAAGAGCACCATAAGGTGAAGTAAAAGGTCGCTTTATCAGCGACCTTTGTTATCTAATATCTTGAAAGATAATTTGTATCGAATTTGTTTTGAATAAAGTCTTCGTTATCCATCATATTTAAATGAAAATCCCGAACCGTTTTAATGCCTTCGATTTGAAGTTCACTTAGTGCTTGCTTCATCTTTTTAATAGCTCGCTCTCTCGTTTCACCCCAAACAACCAATTTACCTATCATAGAGTCATAATGAGAAGGAACGGTATAGCCTTGATATGCATGAGAGTCCATTCTGACATTTCTACCACCAGGAACGATGTACTTGGTAATTTTACCAGGACTTGGGATAAATTTAACAGGATCTTCCGCTGTGATTCTACACTCAATAGAATGTCCCTTAAGAACTATCTTACTTTGGTCGAAAAGCTTCTCGCCCTCCGCAACACGTATCATCCACTCAATGATATCAATACCACTGACCATCTCGGAGACACAATGTTCCACTTGAAGTCTTGTATTCATTTCCATAAAGTAAAAGTTTTTATCCGCATCAAGTAGAAATTCAAAGGTGCCTGCATTTTCATAGCCGATAAATTTAGTCGCTTTTACTGCTATCTCTAAAAGTCGTGTTCTTGTTTTTTCATCAAGTGCAATGGCGGGAGATTCTTCAATGAGCTTTTGATGTCGTCGTTGCATAGAACAATCACGCTCGCCAATATGCACAACATTGCCATGACTATCGCCGATGACTTGTACTTCAATGTGACGCGGATTTTTAATATATTTTTCCATATAAAGTGTTCCATCACCAAACGCACTGAGCGCTTCACCCTCTGCTGCTAGAAAAGATTTTTCTAAATCTTCCATTTTTTCAACCACACGCATACCACGACCGCCACCACCAGCACTGGCTTTAACGATAACAGGAAGACCGATTTGCTCAGCCATTTTTTTGGCCTCAGCAACATCTTTTAGTGCACCTTCACTTCCTAATATAACAGGAACACCCGCTTTTTTCATGACTTCTTTGGCTTTAGATTTATCGCTCATTAAAACCATAGAATCTACGGACGGTCCAATAAATTTAATATTGTGGTGTTTACAAATCTCTACAAATGTTTGGTTCTCACTTAAAAAACCATACCCTGGAAATATAGCATCACATCCACTTATCTCAGCTGCACTGATGATAGCGGGAATACTAAGATAACTCTCGCTCGACTTTGCGCCACCAATACAGATACTCGCATCTGCATGTTGTAGATAAAGCGCATCTTTGTCTGCTACAGAGTAGACGGCAATAGCCTGCTTCCCCATCTCTTTGATGGTTCTTATCGCCCTGAGTGCTATTTCACCACGGTTGGCAACAAGAATCTTTTCAATTTTCATTAAACTTTCTCCACCGCATAAATAGGCATATCGTATTCTACAGGTTGACCATCTTCTGCCAAAATCTCAACGATACGACAATCAAATTCCGCTTCAATCTCATTCATAATTTTCATCGCTTCGATGATAGCTATGGTTTGACCTTTTTTAACAACAGAACCAATTTTCACAAATGAATCAGATCCTGGAGAGGGTGATTTGTAGAAAGTACCAACCATAGGTGACTTGATGCTTAACTCAGCTTTTGTCGCCAAAACGGCTACATCAATAGCAACTGGTGCAGAAGAAGCTTGCGCCGCAACAACAACGGGAGCAGAAACAGTAGGGGCTGCAGCGTATGTTACACCACCTTCAAATCCCTTTTGCAACTCAATAGTAAAGTCGCCTTCTTTAATTTTTAATTTAGTGATTTCGCTTTTGTCAAAGAAACGCATAAGCTCTCTAATTTCGTTTTTATCCATTAATTTCTCCTTATTTAAGCTCTATAAAGTGTGTTATAATACCATAGTTAATATATACGGTCACTTAAGGATAATCATGGGATTAAAAGCAGATAGTTGGATAAGAGAAAAATCACTGAACGATAAAATGATAGAACCATTTTGCGAAGAGCAAGTAGGAACGGATGTTGTCAGTTACGGTGTGAGTAGTTATGGATACGACATTAGAGTTGGTAGAGAGTTTAAAATTTTTACAAATGTGAATTCGACTGTCGTTGACCCTAAAAATTTTGACGATAAAAATGTAGTTGATTTTGAGGGCGATATCTGTATCGTTCCCCCTAACTCTTTTGCACTTGCAAGAACCGTTGAATACTTTAAAATTCCTAAAAATGTACTTGCTATTTGCTTGGGTAAAAGTACCTATGCCAGATGTGGTATTATCGTTAATGTCACACCATTTGAGCCAGAGTTCGAAGGGCACATCACTATCGAAATATCTAACACTACGCCACTTCCAGCAAAAATTTACGCCAATGAAGGCATCGCACAAGTGCTCTTTTTAGAAGGTGACACAGACTGTGAAACGACTTATAAAGATAAAAAAGGCAAATACCAAGGACAAACAGGTATTACGCTCCCTAGAATTTTAAAATAACTTTTAAAATGCTAACGATATCTTCACTTACAATCGAAGACAAAGAGGGATTTGATGGTTTTTACGCCATCTATTCCCTCTCTTTCCCTCTAAGCGAGCAAAAACCAAAAGAAGCACTTTTAGCGATGCTTCACTCTTCTCATTACACTATCTTTGTAGCGCATGAAGAGACGCAATGTATTGGGTTTTGCATTTTATTTCACCCGCTTCATCTTTCTTTTTATCTTTTAGAGTACATGGCTACCCATAGTGCGATCAGAGGAAAAGGGATAGGTTCAACTCTTTTAACGCAAAGTATTCAAAACCTCTATCAAATGCATGGTAAAAAACCACTTCTTATCGAGATAGATTCACCTGAAGTGGACGCTGAGGATGCGGAGATAAGAGCAAAAAGAGAGCTTTTTTACCGCAAGATTGGCTGTTTAAAACTAGACCCATTTGACTATATCTTAGGGCTCAAAAGCACGCAAACTCCTCCACCTATGGAGCTTTTAGTGTATCACCCAAGCCTCAAAGCTGTTTCAAAAGTGGAACTAAAAACATGGCTAGAGGGTATTTACACACTCGTTTATGACTGTGAAAAAGAAGATGAACGCATCGCCCAAATGCTTTTACATGTAAAGCCCATTATCAATCTTATCTAAAGGAACACTATGGAGATTTTTTTCAACGAAGAATACACAACAATGTGGACAGCAGTAAGTTCCATTATGGGTGTTATCGCAACAATGATGGCTGTTTTTGCCTTGCTTTATTCGATGAAAAGCTACCAAAAAACCATGCAAGTCATTCACTACGGCGAAATCGACAAAATGTACTTCGAAATTCTCAAAGAAGCGCTCAACAAACCTCATCTAGTGCGAAAAAATATCACCAGAAATGAAGAAGAAGAAATTCAATACAGCGTTTTTGCTTTCATCGTATGGAATTTTTTAGAAGCGATTTATGATAGATGTTTGCTCGATAGTGGATTAAAAACAACATGGTTCCCCATCATCGAAGCAGAGAGAGCCATGCATCTTTCCTGGATACAAAAACCTGAAAACAGAACAAAATTTAAAGATGAATTTTTGAACTTTATCGATAAAGGGAAGTTTGAAAAATAGCCTTACATGTAAAGCCTTAAGCCGTGCGACCTTTTATCCCTTGTGAGATTATCATTTTGAGATAAGACTGATAAGGGATATCCAGCTTATTGGCTTGAACTTTGACCTCTTCTATCATATCAATAGGCATTCGGATAGAAATGGTTTTAGCACTTTTTTGCAGTTTTGGAAAACGGACTTTTTTAGCTTCACCCCAATCCATAAATTCACTAGAATCATGTGTTTCCCAAAAAGCTTTCTCTTCTTCTTGTGATGTAAAGCTTGGTATCGTTTTAAGCGTTTTCATAGATGGTTCTCTCTTTTTTATTCATTAACCTTGCCGATATAACCCTAATTTTACGATTTCTCAGGGTAAATACAACAAACAACTTTTCCCCATTATCTGAGCACCCAAGTGCATAACAGCGCCTCTCTTCTATAGAGTATTTTTCGTCTTGATGGAGCAGCAAAGGATTGTTGAAAAAAATCTCTTCTATAATCCAATAGTCCAAACCATGTTTATCTTTATTTTTATAAACATTGCCATCATCCCAATCAAAACCCGTAATCATTTCAATATCAAGACAATCTGACATAGAACCTCTTTAAAATGTATATGATGATTATATACTTTTTGTATTTAAAAAATCAATTATTTATTTTTCAACCCTAAACAACAACCCATTCAAATAAAACGAAGCACTCGCATTAATTAAACACGGGTGGTCGCTATCTTGCATCATTTCTTCTTCTAAAACTAACTGGACTTTAAGGTCATGGGAGACTTCCATTGCGAGTTCTAGTAGTTCTTTTTTGGCAATGTGAAAGGAGCAGGAAAATATCGCAACCAAACCGCCGTCTTTTAACGCTCTAGTTGCCTCGAGCAGAAGTTGTTTGAAACCTTTTTTCGCACCATGGGATTGCTCTTTGGTTTTGGCAAAGGATGGTGGGTCGACGATGACCATATCGAAAGTATCTTTGTATTTTTTTTCTTTCATAAACGCAAAAACATCTTGCGCATAGGCTTCGTAGTTGGCAAATTTATTGGCTTTAAGGTTGGTTTGGGTTTGGGTTATCGCGTGCTCGGAGATGTCTACAAAAACGCATGATTTCGCTTGATTTGCCAAAGCATAAATACCAAAACCTCCCGCATTACAACATAAATCTAGCACCTTATCATTTGGCTTGATGTAACTCGCACAAATGGCTCGGTTGCGTCTTTGGTCTAGGTAGAAGCCTGTTTTTTGACTCTCTTGTATGTCTATGAGAAACTTAATAGCACCCTCTTCTATCTCAAATTGCGCTTTTGGCTCTCCAAAAATCGTGCCATTTTTAAGTTCTAAGCCCTCAATCGTGCGTGAGTTTTCATCAGATTTTTCGATAATCCATGATGGATTTAATTCTTGTTTTAGGATAAAAATGATGTCTTCCCTAAATGCTTCCATGCCTGAGGTGTTAATTTGGAGGGAGAGTGTATCGCCGTAACAATCTACGATAAGTCCTGGTAAAAAGTCTGCTTCAGAGTGGATAAGACGTACAGAATTTGTTTTGGTTAATAGTCTAGCTCGCTTACTGATGGCTTTTTGGATGCGTTTGGCAAAAAAGGCTTTATCGATGGACTCTTTGCCAAAAGTTAAGATGCGCCCAAAAATGGTACATTTGGGATTGACATAGGCTGTTCCTAAAAAACCATCCGTTTTGGAAAATACCGCTACTAACTCGCCACTTCCAAACTCCTCTTTGGGAGAGTCTATCTCATTGACATAAATCCAAGGGCTAAAGCGCCTAAGTTTGGGGACGATGGAGTGCTTGATGTAGAGTTTATTCACTGAAGTTTCCTAGTATGGTTTGCATCGTTTGTTCAAAAGATGGGTGTTCTAAAACCTTGCCATGGGTTGTGTTTTCAAGCTTTACATGTAAAGGTTTATTGGGCATTTTTTCGAGTAATTTGTCAAGATGATATTTGGGAATCGTCATGTCGTTTTCTACTTCAATGACAGCGATTTTTGCCTTAATGGAGCCAATGTACTTAACCGTTTCAAATTTGTTTTTGAGCAATTCATCTATCGGAAACATAGGGTATTTTTCCTTACCCATCGAAGCAATAGAATCATAAGGAGTGATCATAATGAGTCCATTAACAGCTCTTTTGGATGCAAGGAAACTCGCCACACCACTGCCTAAACTTCGCCCAACGACATAAACTTTTCTTGTCTTCGCATAAGTATCGTAAATCTTCAAAGCATCTTCAAAAAGTGCTTTTTCACTCGGCTCACCCGTACTTCCTACAAAACCACGATAGTTAAAAGTTACGATGTCAAAAGGTTGAACTCCCTTTACATGTAAAACAAATTGCGTTGCATCATCAGCATTGCCACCAAAATAAATCATCAAAGGCGCATTCTCCTCATTGGCTTTGCGATAAACACCCTCTAAATCGACTTTATCCTTTACATGTAAAGAAATATTTTCTATATTTTCACCACTTACTTTGGCTTGCTTTTCGATTGCTTTTTGATTAAAAACCTGTTCGTCTTGGGTGAAATAGATATATCCCATAGCCATAAAATAAAACCCAACCAGCGAAAAAATAATTCTTCCTAACATTGCTTTTCCTTTTTTAAAAATACCGTAAAATCACCGTCCATATAACCCTCTTTTATCACTACTTCACATCCAAAGTCTGCGACATACGCCTCGATTTCATGGGGTAAAAAATAGTTAAAATTGCCATCTTCATTTTCGCCTTTAAGAAGATTGAAGATAAAACCTTTGGTTGAGGCCTCAAAACAACGGCGGATAAATAAAAATGTCTCAAAACGACTCAAGATATTCATCGAGCCACTTGCCACATAAAAATCTGCACTTTCCAACGGATGACTTAAAATATCGCATTTGTAAAATTCTTGTTTGGTGCGCTTTTTAGCCACAAACAACATCTCATCGACCATATCATAGCCGATATACTTTCGTGGCAAACATCCTTTTTGTTGTAAAAAAAGATAAAAATCCCCAAATCCACATCCCGCATCGATGAGTTTAGAGGTAGAAATATCATCACCTAAGAGTTCATGCAACACGGAAAAACGAACCTGCTGTGACATTTTAGAGTTCCAATTTAACCCCTTAGCCGTACAACCATAGCGTTTAATAGCATTCTCATAAAACGAAGCATTGTCAATGCGTGGCATCTGTTCCCTAATTTTTTATTTAATTATAGCAAGAAAAAGCGGAATTAAAATTGCTTTAACTCATAAAACTCTACTAAAAAGGTTTATCGTGTTTAATGGCAAAAATATATTTATCACCG
>JAFLKZ010000090.1 GCA_019162915.1 Campylobacteraceae bacterium | reverse complement strand
GTGCTACAATAGGTTAAAATAAGGGAGAGTACAGTGAAAAAGGTAATTTTTTTATTTTTAATAGTTTTAGGCTTATTTTCAACGGCACAAGGAAAGGAGATGACGATGTCAAAAGAGATTGCTACATTTGGTGGCGGGTGTTTTTGGTGTTTAGAAGCTGTATTCGAAGAAACCAAAGGTGTTTTGGATGTGGTGAGTGGATATGCAGGTGGCGTGGTGGAAAATCCAAGTTATGAAAAAGTAACCAGTGGAACAACCAAACATGCAGAAGTGGTACAAATCACCTTTGATTCAAATATCATCACATACGAGGCATTACTCAAAATATTTTGGCTTATTCACGATCCTACGACACTTAATCGTCAAGGTAATGATGTGGGAACACAGTATCGCTCGGTTATTTTTTATCATGATGCTCAGCAAAAAAAGATAGCAGAAGCTTCACTCAAAGAGGTATCCCAAAAATTTTCAAAGCCCATTGTGACTGAATTATTGCCAGTTCCTATTTTTTACAAAGCTGAAACGTATCATCAAGATTATTTTAAAAATAATCCTCAGCAAGGCTATTGTAGTTTTGTGGTTGCCCCTAAAGTAGAGAAGTTTAAGAGTGTTTATAAGGATTTGGTGAAGTAGCCAAATCCTTTACATGTAAAGGCTAAAAAGTGTGAGATAAACCTCTTATGCCATCGATAAACATCTGCACAGACATCATCAAAAGTAGCATTCCCATGAGTCGCTCTAGTGCTGTAAGTCCTTTTTCGCGCAGAATTTTGTAGAGAAAAGGAGAAAGATACATGATAAGTGCTGAGATAAACCATGCCAAAATAAGTGATATAAAAAGGTTGGGAATAGCATCTGCATGGGACTTACTCATGACTAAAAGGGTAGCAAGTGCTGAGGGTCCTGCAATGAGTGGCATGGCAATGGGCACGACAAAAGGTTCACTACTTGAGCCATAAAGAGTTGAACTACCTTGCTCTCCTGGAAAAATAAGTTTGATGCCTATCACAAAAAAGATAACAGCGCCTGCTATTCTTACGGCGTCAGTTTCTAGGTGAAAAAGGTTGAGAAAAGATTCCCCAAAAAAGAGAAAAACGAGTAAGATGCCAAGACCAAAAATCATCTCTCGGATGATTATAAAACGTCTTTTCTTGACATCTACATCTTTTAAAATCGAAAGGATGACAGGGACATTTCCAAAGGGATCAATGACAAACATAATCAAAATAGCCGTTGATATAATGGAAATATCAAAATTCAATACCCACTCCTTACTATGTTCTAAATTCAGATAATTTGAGGTTGAGTGTTTCTGTCATTCGACTGAGATGTTCAGCGGCACTTGCTATTTCTTCAACACTTCTCGCATTTTGACTTGATATCTCATTGATTTGCCCAACACCCGTTATAATAGTTCCGATGTCCGTGCCAGTTTGAAGATAGTTTTCGACTGTTTTATCTGAAACTTTGGTAGCATCAGCCATGACGAGGAACATATTGTTAATCTTCATTTCAACACTATTTGCCGTAATAGCAAGGGCTTCTACTTTTTTAGAGTTAGCACTCATAGAATCACTACTATCGACAATAGCTTGAACAATGACATTGATCGTAGCATTGATTTCTTGAAGACTTTTTTGTGTTCGCTCGGCTAATTTTCTAACCTCATCAGCAACAACAGCGAAACCACGTCCATGTTCTCCTGCACGCGCTGCTTCAATGGCAGCGTTGAGGGCTAAAAGATTGGTTTGGTCTGCTATGTCTCCGATAACTACTAAGACTTCTTTAACTTGTCCTGCATCGGAGCTGAGTTGTTGGATTTTATGGGCTAACTCTACTTCTGTTGCCGCACTTTGTTGGATATCTTGGGTAAGAGAAAGGATCGCATTGTTGGCTTCACGAAGATAGTTATTTGCCTTTAAAAGACCCTCTTTCCCCTCTTTTGCTTCATTGATACCCATGCTAAGTTCATTTTGTAAAATAGTAGCTTTCTGTGTTGTGTGATTAACAATTTGCATAGATGTTTCAACGGAGCGTCCTACTTCTAAAGAAGTTGATGAAAGCTCATGTGAGATAGAAGAGTTTTCATTGGAAAGATTTTTAGCTTCACTGATAAGGATACGTACTTTTTCTATAAAACGGTTGATGCTTGCACTCGCTTGTGCTATTTCATCATTGCCTTCGATTTCTAGTTTTCGAGTCAAGTCACCATCGCCACTAGAGAGATTATCCGCTCTTTGGATAAGGTGGTTAAGAGGCTTTGTAATTGTCATTCTCACTAAAAATATAGCAATAACGATACTAATCAATAAAATACTAAGCGCAATAGCAGTACTCACTTGTCTTTGCTGTACAACATAGGTATTAATCGTACTGGTAAGTGTAGTAATCTCTTCTTGGACATTGTCGACATAGACACCTGTTCCCATCATCCAATTGTAAGGACCAAAAGAGATAGCATAAGAAAATTTTGGTAAAGGTTTGCCATCTTTGATTTTAGGAAAATGGTATTTGACAAGACCTCCGCCACGTTTTGCTTCTTCAATGAGCTCTTTGATGAGATATACACCATTAACATCTTTAAGCCCTATCAAATTAGTGCCCTCTGCTGCTTTATTGGTTGGCATAAGGACATTGGTTCCATCATATTCATAAACGAAAATATAACCACTTTTATCATTAAAAAACTTCATCGCTTCTAGTTTTTCTAAGATGGCTTCTTTGATTTTATCATCAGGTACGCCTTTGGCTTTTTGAGCTTGATAGATAGAATTAGCGATATCCCCCGCAATATCCATAATAGTTTTCAGTTCATTTTCATAAAAAGTGTATGAACTTTTTTCATATTCAAAGAGGAACATGTTTGTGTTTTTATTGGTATTGACATACGAAATGCCGATAAGACATCCGCCTAACACAACGAGTGATAAAATCAATGCGATGAGAATTCTTGTAGAAATTTTCATAATATTTTCCTTTAAATGACATCTTTTTATTAGTTTATCACATTATAAATTTATTTTATTTGATAAAAAAAATGTACAATGGTATCAAAAACTTACGGAAAAATAATGCACCCTTATCTAGTTTTACTGCGCAAGAACCCAACATTACTCCGCCTTAGCTCTATCCAACTACTTTGTTACTTTGGTGCTTGGTTTAGCCATATGGGAATTTTTACACTGCTTATTTCACTAGAAGCACCCACGTGGATACTGAGTTTTGCTGCCGCTTTTACCTTTTTACCCTCGATGATACTCGCCCCTTTTAGTGGCGCCATTATCGATAAAGTTGATACTAAAAAGTTTATGCTTTTTTTAACACTCATTGAAATCGTAACGGTCTTTTTTCTGATATTTATCACTTCTCTCAGTGCTATTTGGTTTTTGTTATTGCTTATTTTTATCCGCATGGGGACAGGAAGTATCTATTTTCAGACTGAAATGTCCTTGTTACCAAAGCTTTTGGATGAGGGTGATTTGAAAATAGCCAATGAAATTCATTCTATTATTTATTCTATTTCGTATGCTTTTGGCATGGCAGTAGCAGGATTTTATATACACTATTTTGGAACAACGAGTGCTTTTATTGCCGATATGGTGATCTATATGATTGGGTTTTATCTGCTTCTTGGGTTGGATATCCCCTCTTTAGCACAAAAAAATACCACACATGTCTGGATTATGGTAAAAAGTGGCTTCGTTTACCTTAAAGCACATCCTAAAATTATCCATCTTATATTGTTGCATGCGAGTATTGGGCTAAGTGCGTATGACGCTCTCATCGCATTGTTAGCAGCAAATCAATACAAGCATTTGCTTTCCATCTCGCTCATTATAGGTTTCATTAACGCCTCTCGTGCCCTTTCATTGGTGTTTGGACAATTCTTTTTAAGTTTACATGTAAACCATAAAACACTTTTTTATATCTTTTTATTGCAAGGATTATCTGTTATTCTGTGGGGTGTTTTGCAGTATGATTTTTATCTTAGTTTTATAGGCATTTTGATTTGTGGACTTTTTACGACAACATTATGGTCTTACACCTACACCCTAATTCAGTATGAAACGGACGCTGAATACTATGGAAGAGTGATTGCTTATAACGATATGGCATTTATGGCGATGAGTACCTTTGTCTCTTTTGCAATAGGAATTTTGTATGAGCAGGGTTTAGCGCTTTGGATTATTACTTCTTTATTGGGAATATTGTTTATTTTCTTTGGATTTTATTGGAAATGGATAGAGAAATTGTAGATTTCACAAAGAGTTCACGATTTTGCGTTAAGATGTCACCAAAGAAAAGGAGTTCCAAATGAAAATGCTAAAAATAATTTTAATCTCAATCCTCTTGGTTCTCAGTGGAGCCACAAGTGCAAATGCAATGGGCGATAGAGAAAAGGGTGCTTTAATAGGTGCGAGTGCGGTAGTGTTACTAGGAGGTTTAATTGGAGCAAGTCAATCAAATACGCGATATGTAGAACCTAGAAGAGAAGTAATTTATTATGAAGCGCCTAGACAAACAGTTGTGTATAGAGAGCCTTACTACGAGAGAGAAAGAGTTGTTATTATTAACAATGATTACCCACGTGGACGACCTCATTATAACGATAGAAACCATGATCGTTACAACGACAGATACTATTATGGCAGATAAAAGTAGCGGTTAAATAACCGCTACTTTTTTAAAAATCAACACTCTTGTGTTATCTGTTTTCATCACCCTCAAACCACATTTTTTCCCTAATATTTCCAATGTTTTTGGCGTATAAAAAGTGATATGCGTTGGGTCTCTTGGATACCACCAATTTAAAAACAACTCTTGATTATTGTGATGAAAGAGCGTCATAATCGCGATAATGCCATTCTCTTTTAAATGAGAAGTTAAAAAATTGAGTGTTTGAAGTGGATTTTCAAGATGTTCAAAAACTTCTGTTGAGGTAATCACATCATAACGCTTTCCTTTAAAAATTTCTTCACTTTGATAAAATTTATCATAGCAATCGACTTTTGCACCTCTTCTTTGGAGAAGTTCCCCCAAAACTGGCGTTGGCCCTGAGCCAAAATCAAGACAGCTAATATCTTTACATGTAAGCTCTCCCCAGAAAAAATCAAGAAAATTCTCAAACATTTGAACATATCCCAAATTTTCTAAAGAGTTATGGTGATTATCGTATTGTGCTTTTTCACTCTCACTAGAGACGATAAAAGATTGTTCAACGCTTATAAGTTCACAATGTGAACACAGGGCATACTCTTTTTTAAGAGAGGGATGAGAAAATCCCGTAGTAGCATTATCACAAATTTTACATTTCATTTTTACTCTTTGTATTTTTATCTAAAAAAGTCATTTAAGTAAATATTCTTTTACTAATTAAGCAATTTAATAAACATTTATTGCTATTATATCAACAAATATAATGATGAAAGACAATTTTATGCGTAAAATTTTAGGTTTCTTCCTTTTCTCTCTTTTCTTACTTTTACCCTATTTTCTGTCACAAAATAAATTTGAAGGCGATACGATTCGACTAGGCATGAGTGGACCTTTTAGTGGAGGGCTCAGCAGCATAGGAAAAGAGTTTTTACAAGGAGCCCAAATCTATTTTAGCAACCTCAATGAAAATGGGGGTGTATATGGTCGAACCATTGAAATTGTGACCAAAGATGATAGATATGAACCTAAAATAGCCATTGAAAATGTTAATGAATTGATTAAACAAGAGAAAGTGTTTGCACTTTTTGGGATTATTGGTACTCCTATTGCAGAAGTGGTATTTCCTATCGCAAAAGAGAAGAGAATTCCGCTTGTAGGGTCTTACTCGGGAGCAGAGTTTTTAAGAAATCCTCAAAATCCTATTGTCTTAAATGCAAGAGCGAGTGATTTGGATGAAATTGAAAAATTGGTGAAGTACTATACGCAAGAGTTAAAATACAAAAAATTTGCACTTTTTTATCAAAATGATGCTTACGGAAGAGCTGGACTCAATGGTGTTAAAAGTGCTTTAGAAAAAAGGAACTTAACATTAGTGGGAGAGGGAAGTTATAAAAGAAATACCCTCTCTATTGGGAATGCGCTTTATGAGATTGAGCACTCAAATCCTGAAGTTGTCCTTATGATAGGGTCAACGACGCCAGTTGCAGAATTTATCAAACGCGCCAAAAAAAGTACTAAAATAAGGAAAGATATTCAGTTTGGACTATTTTCTTTTGTAGAACCAAGAGCACTTATAAGGATGTTGCAAAATGATGGAGAAGGCATCATCTTCGCGCAAGTCGTGCCCTCTCCTTGGACATCTGAAGTAGGAGAAGTTGAGATTTACCGAGGGTTGATGAAAAAATATTTTCCGAAAGAAGAGTTTAGTCATGTTTCATTGGAAGGATTTTTTGCAGCAAGGATGATTACAGAAGTTTTTAAAACTATTGGACGAGATTTTACAAAAGAAGATTTTATCAAAGAATTAGGAAATTTTTCAAAAACTTTAGATGAAGCAAGTACCTCTAAAAATCGAGATGAAACGTGCAAATGTCTTCATAGAGTACATTTAAGTGAATATGTAGAAGGTGATTTTTACTCTGTTTGGGAGGAGCGATGAATAATCCCTTAGGCGATTTTATGGGTGGTATGGATGAGATGACCATCACTAGAAAGACAACGCTTCTTTTTTTAATTATGGTTATTGGAATGTTTTTTATTGGAAGTTTTGCACACTTAAGTATCAATCGTATTAAAAATAATTTTGATATTTTATATACCAAAAGAATGCTTCCTACCATTAGGCTTGAAAATCTTAAAGATATTTATACGGTGAATGTACTAGATACGATTCGAGATATCGAAAAAGGCTCGATTAGTGTTAAAGAGGGTAAAACGGTTATTGAGTTAGCGCAAGATTTAATTAAAATTGAGCTTGAAGAGTATAAAAATAGTTTAACTATTGATGAGAGTGATTGGCTTATCAAGTTGATGCGTTCTTGGGGATTTTCTGATATCAATATGAATGAGACCAAGAAACTCAATGAAGAAGACATCTTAATATCGAAAATTCAGATGAAGATACACACGATAGATGGCATTTTATTTAAAATGTTTAATTATTTTGAAAAAGCACAAACCAAAGAAGCGTACACAACACTGCAAAATGAACTCTATCCTAGTGTTTACTCTATCAATATTGATATTACAGGGCTTATCAATCTTAATTTGGATGGGGCTAAGAAAGGGTTTCAAAGAACCGAAACCGTCTATGACAACACTTTTGAGTGGATTGTGGTTGCTACGATTGGAACTATCTCTTTTGCGGCACTTTTAGCTATCGTGATTTTGCAAAATATTCGTCTTTTACATTTACGACTGGCAAATATCGTGAGTGCCAAAACAAAAGAGTTACAAGACCTTAACTATGATTTGGAACAAAAAGTTTTATATGAAGTAGAGCAAAGTAGGCAAAAAGATCAGATTATGTTTCGTCAATCACGTCTAGCTTCCATGGGTGAAATGATAGGAAATATCGCCCATCAGTGGAGACAACCACTCAATGCGATGGCGCTTATCATACAAAGTTTTCAGATGAAAAAAATGGCAGGGTTGCAATTAAGTGATGAATTTATAGATAAACAAGTCGGTGAAGGACTTGAACTTGCTTCTTTGATGTCAAGGACGATTGATGATTTTAGAAATTTTTTCAAGCCAAACAAAGAAGAAGAAACTTTCAGTGTTGAAGAAACTTTTAAATACAGTATGAAAATAGTCGAAGAGTATTATGCTAAATCTGGGATAGCGATTTATCTTAATTGTGCAGAAGATTTAACCATAGATGGATATCCTAATGAGTTTTCTCAAGTCATCATGAATCTCTTTTCAAATGCCAAAGATGTGTTAGAAGAGAGGACGATAGGTGATAAATATATTGAAGTTTTAGTCACTAAAGATGAGGTAAATGCGATTATTAGTGTGATAGATAATGGTGGAGGTATCAGCGAGGCGGTTCAAGATAGAATGTTTGAACCTTACTTTACGACCAAACATAAGGCTTCAGGCACAGGGATTGGTCTTTATATGTCTAAGCAAATCATTGAAAAACAGATGAAGGGAACTATCAGTGGTTCCAATATCTCTTATACATTTCAAAATGGAGCGCCATACGATTGTTGTGCGATGATTACAATTTTAGTACCACTTAAGGAGAAAAAAGATGGATTTTAACAGTCTCAAAGATTGTACAGTCTTGTATATAGAAGATGAAAAATCAGTTCAAATGCAAACGCAGATGATTTTAAAAGATTTTGTCAAAGAGGTTTATTTGGCATCTAATGGTGAAGAGGGTTTAAAAATAGCACTTGAAAAGCATGTAGATATTATTGTTACCGATATCTTAATGCCACAAATGAATGGAATAGAGATGCTTAAAAAGCTCAAAAACGAACATAATGTTCATATTCCCGTTATTATTACCACAGCATTTACGGAGACAGAATATCTCATCGATGCAATTACGCTTAAAGTTGATGGGTTTATTATGAAGCCTATTAATGTGAAAGATTTAATTAGCAATATTTACACAGTGATGCTTCCAAAACTGCATAGCAAAGAGTTGCAAGGGTGTTCTTTTATCATAGAAGGTCTAGCAGCACTTATCGGTGGAAAAAAAATCGAAATACTCAAATACATCATCAATAATTTAGATGACAATAAGATTTTTAACGGTTCATATCAAGAAATTATCGATAATATTGGGGTGAGTAAACCTACGGTTGTGCACATGTTTCAACAACTTATCAAAGTAGGTATCTTAGAAAAAGTCAAAAATAAAATGTATAGATTTAAAAATACAAAATTAATAGGAGAATAGATGAAAAAATTGATATTGATCGTTTTGATGGGACTTTTTAGTTTTGCGTATAGCGCAACAGAAGTTGTTTTTGAAACAACTGCAGGCAAAATAGTTTTCACACTTAAGCCAGAAATCGCACCAAAAGCATGTGAAAATTTTGTGGGATTAGTCAAAAAAGGTTACTATGATGGCATTATTTTTCATAGGGTTATCAAAGGATTTATGATTCAAGGTGGTGACCCATCAGGAACAGGCAGAGGCGGTCAGTCTTTATTTGGTAAATCATTCGATGATGAGTTTAAGCCTAATGTGACTTTTGATAAAGCAGGTATCTTGGCGATGGCAAATGCAGGCCCAAACACCAATGGAAGTCAGTTTTTTATCACGACAGTTTCCACGCCACATCTTAATGGCAGACATACTATTTTTGGTGAAGTGACCGAAGGTATGGCGGTGATTCGTAAAATTGAAAATACAGAAGTAGATTTACGCGATAAGCCACAACAGCAACAAATGATTATCAAAGCATATTTAAAATAAT
>JAFLKZ010000023.1:507-9388 GCA_019162915.1 Campylobacteraceae bacterium | reverse complement strand
AAAATGCAGATTACCTACAAAGATTATAAGGGCATACTTACTTATAATATAGGCAATGTTTCGGTCATCGGCAATGACTTTTTAAATGCCAATCCTGATTTTGATTTTTTCATGGATATTACCTCTAAAAAAACCATTAGTATGCGCTCAAACGGTAAAGTAGATGTCAGTAAAGTGGCTGCACATATCGCAAATGGTGGTGGTCACCACAATGCTGCTGGAGGGTTACTAAGCAATTTCAAAGATGGTTTTATCTATGATACGATTAGAACTCAAGTAGTGAATATTATGTCAAACAAAGGATAAACATGACCGCAGATAAACTTCAAATTGAGCTAGAAAAAGCCGAAATCGAGATAGAAGAGTTGGCAATGCAACTAGCAGATATGTTAGGTGTTGCACTCTATTTTGCTGGTGTTAAAAGAGAAAATATTCCCAAATCAGTCGACTGCTATTTGCAAGGTTTGGATGAAGTTTTTGATGATGATGAAGAAGATGGTGAAATGGGATTTGAAGAGATTATTCAAGTCATTGAACATATCAAAGCTAAAAATCCAAAACTTTTCAACAAATAAATTGCTTAAGAAAAAAGGTGTATTTTAAGACACCTTTTTCTTTGCCAAGAATGTGACAAAATTTCCCCATTTAAAAATAGTTTCAATCGTTTTAAATCCTACACTTTTAAGCATATCTCTATTTTCATCTTCCGTATAAGGTATCAGGACATTTTCTAATGCTTCTCTTTTTTGGGCTATTTCAAAGTCGCTATACCCCTGTTTTCGTTTAAAATCATAATAAAGGTCTATCATCTGCTTATTAAGGACTTTATCTTCAAAAACAATTTTCTCACTAAAAATAAACAAGCCATCATCATTCAAACTATCGTAAATTTTTTTCACAAAATCAGTTCGCTGCAATGGTCTTATAAACTGAAGCATATAGTTGGCGATAACTACATCTACATCTTTTAGAACGACGCTAGTGATATCATCTTGTATAAGATTTATTTTAGCGCCATACGCATTAACTTTCTGCTTTGCTAAATGCAACATTGCCTCAGAATTATCAATACCTGTAAGATGATATGTTTTATCACTTTTTTTATATAAAGAAAGAAGCGTATTCGCAGTTGAACATCCAAGGTCAACGATATTTGCATGACTCTTTACATGTAAACAAATTTGGTTACATGTAAACGCTATGACCTCTTTGTAAAAAGGAATGGAACGCTCCAACATGTCATCAAAAACAACAGCTACCTCTTCATCAAATTCAAATTGCTTCGTGATAGGTTTAGCAAATACTTTATCCATAAAATCAACGTCCATATCTATAAAATTTTAGAAATTATAACAAAATATTATTTACTATTAAGCAGATTGTGCTTATACTTAATTAATTTTAATTATAGGTCAAAATAAATGAACAAAGAGCTTCAAGAACTAACCGATGCTACTATCAAAGAGATACGCAAATTAGAAATTGTTTTGCCAGAAATTTATAAGGATATTTTTTATACCAAAGCTGAAGAGATGAATATAGTCATCAGTGAAAATGATAAAGAAATGGCGATGATTTATGCGCTTAAAAAGATACAAAATCTCAAAGACGAAACTGAAAAATCAACTTCTATTTTAAAAGAAAATGTAACTAATGCCAAAGTAGCCATTGCCAATAAAGACAATATTGCGCTAGAAGTGATTGAAAACAATATGATAGATTTAGAAAAAAAAATATCTTCACTCCAACAAGAATTATTTATAGATGAACTCACTAATCTTTACAATCGTAGATGGCTTTTTGAGAAATATCTTAAAGATGATAAATTTTTAGAAAATGGTGTATTTGCTTTTCTTGATATCAATGATTTTAAACATATCAATGATACCTATGGGCATATCGTAGGAGATAAAGTTTTAAATATCTTAGGCAAAGTACTCAAAAGAATAGACAATACTTATGCCATCAGATATGCAGGAGATGAGTTTATTATTGTATCACATAGCCATACCATCGTAGAAATTGAAAAGGTTTTAAACACTGTTAACAACAATCTAAAAACAACAAATCTAAAGCATCGTGACCATATTTTTAATGTAGATTTTGCATTTGGAACAGCTTCTTTTTTAAAAAATAGCTCATTTAATGAAATCTTAGAAGAAGCAGACCATAAAATGTATCATCAAAAAAAATGCTGCAAATAAAAGTTATGACTTTTTCAATACTTCTTTAGCCTCTGTAATATCTTGGTGTATTTGTTTTTTTAAATCACTTAAAGCATCAAATTTTTGATTCTCTCGCATATAGGAAACAAAAAATATTTCAAGATTCCCATTTGGTGTCTCTATATTTTCATCTAATATATGCGTTTCTATCGAAAAGGCATCATCAGTACTCATTCTATTACCAATAAATGAGATAGACGCATAAACTTTTTTATCAATCTTTGTTCGAGTCGCATAAACACCATCTTTTGGCACTAAATAATCAACCACTTTGAGATTGACCGTAGGAACAAGCTTTGCTTTACCAAGTCCTTGTCCCTCAATCATACTACCTATGATAGAGTATTCTCTTCCCAAAAAACGATTGGCTTCTGCTACCATACCTTTTTTTAAAAAGTCTCTAATGGTACTAGAATGAATGGAAATCCCCTCAAAACTAAACTCATCGACTATCTCCACTTCTCCCTCAAATAACGCTTTAAGATCATAAACATTACACGAACGGTTATGTCCAAATTGAAAATCATATCCCACTAAAATTTTTTTAAGATGGATAAACTCTTTGTGTAAAAGCGCTATAAATTCAGCTCCTGAGAGATTTTTTACCTTTAAAAAATGATAGAACATACAAGGATACGTAGAATACTCGCTTCGTTTAATGCCAGGAGTAAGATTAGCTTGGTCTTTATCGATGACAAATAAAGCACCATTGTCTCCAAGTTTATCGATCAATTGACGGTGCCCTAAATGTATGCCATCAAAACTGCCGATGGCGATAGTATCAATACTATCTTTTCTCAAAATAGTAGAATGTTTCAGCATTCCCTTCTTTTCCTTTAAGTAGTGATTCTCTTTTTTCTTTCAAATCCCAATTTAATTTGACAGCTTCTGATTCAAATTTTTGTTGCGCTCTTAAAATAGCCGCACCATCTTTAACAACCCCTTTAGTCGTTCTTTTGACATCTTTTCCCACTTCAAATTGGGGTTTAAAAAGAATAACAATCTGCCCATGAGAGAGTCTATCTATATCTGGCAATATCTGTTCAACACCGATAAAAGAGACATCACACGTTACAACATCAAAAGTCTGCTCTGGATGAAAGGCTCTTATATCTGTATTTTCAAATAATTTTATTTTAGGGTTATCTTTAAGCGTTGCATGTAATTGCTCACTACCGACATCAACAGCAGTAACACTAATTGCGCCCTCTTCTAGTAAAACTTGAACAAAACCTCCTGTGCTACTTCCGATATCTAAGCAAGTTTTCTCCTTTACATGTAAAGAAAAAACCTCCCCCAAAAATCCTTTGAGTTTCAAGCCACTTCTACTAACATATTGCGATATTTGCTTAACAAAAATTCTATCTCCTTGCTCAACCGTGTAAGAGGTTTTACGCTCACTCACACCATTAACAAAGACACTTCCCTCTCTAATGAGCTCTGATGCTTTATTGCGACTCTGCGCAAAAGCTTTTTCGAAAACATAGTTATCTAGTCTCATGGCATCATCTTTTCAAGCTCTGCTTCACTCAGTGTTGTCACACCTAGTTCGATGGCTTTATCCAATTTACTTCCCGCATCTTCCCCAAAAATAACAAAATCTGTCTTTTTAGAAACACTTCCACTGATTTTAGCCCCTAATCTTTCAAGCATACTTTTTACCTCATCTCTTGGTTTTGACATAGCCCCTGTCAGTACAACTGTTTTACCAGAAAACTGCGAATCTATGATATCTATTTTTTCACGTACACTCGGGCTGATAACAGCCATTAAATCTTCAACTTTTTCTTGATTCACATGGATAAATTCTAACAAACTTTTAGCCATCTCTTCGCCAAAACCCTCGATAGCAATAATATCTTCTAAACTTACATGTAACCATTTGAGACCAAATTGATGTGCCAACTTCTTCGCTGCAACTTCACCAATATGCTCTATCCCTAAAGCGTTAATAAAGCGCTCTAGCTTCACTCCCTTGCTCTTTTCTATCGACTCTAATAGGTTGAGTGCCTTTTTTTCTTTAAACCCCTCAAGGCTTAGTAATTGATCCCGTGTCAAATCATATAAATCTCTTACATGTAAAATAAGTTTCTGATTATAGAGTTGCTCCACTATTTTATCACCCAATCCATCAATATTAAGACATTTTTTAGAGGCAAAATGGGTAATTGAATTCACTACTCTAGCTGAACAAGCTAAGTTTTGACACTTAATAAGTGCGCCCTCATCTAAAAGCTCACCTTCACAAACAGGACAAAGTGTTGGGCGCTTAACGATGGTTTCATTCCCGCTTCGTCTCTCACCTAAAACTTTGATAATTTTAGGAATGACATCACCACTGCGAATGATAATCACACTATCACCAATGCGAACATCTTTACGCTCAATTTCATCAAAATTATGGAGCGTGGCGCGTTCAACCACAACCCCTGCGATATTGACGGCTTCTACTTCAGCCACCGGTGTGACTACACCACTTCGCCCTACTTGAAGCGTAATATCTTTGATAAGTGTGACTTTCTCAATGGCAGGAAATTTAAATGCCACCATCCACCGAGGATTTTTAACCGTATAGCCAAGCTCTTCTTGAAGGGTCACATCATCTATCTTAACAACCATACCATCCATCATCATTTCAATTTCATCACGCTTTTCAATGAGTTCATGGTAAAGTTTATGCACCTCTTCTACATTTTTGGTTACTACCAGTTTAGGAGGTTTTAAAAAGCCTAAATCATAGATAAACGCCATCTTTTGACTTAGAAAACTCTCATTTAAACTATTTTGACCCAGACCCCAAGGATAAAACATCAGCTTTCGCTTCGCAGTAATGGCAGTATCAAGCTGTCTTAGACTTCCCGCTGCTGCATTTCTAGGATTAGCGAAAAGTGCTTCACCCTCACGCAAGCGTTCTTGATTTAGTTGTTCAAAATCATGCTTACGGATGACCACTTCGCCTCGAATTTCAATAGGCTCTTTATAATCAATAAAAAGAGGAATAGAGTTTATCGTCTTGATATTTTCGCTCACATCTTCGCCGACACTTCCATCGCCTCTTGTAATTGCCTGTTTGAGTTTGCCCTCTTCATAAATGAGATTAAGACTTGCTCCATCAAATTTTGGTTCACAGTAAAACGTAAAGCTTTCTTTTGTTTTTTTAACTCTTTGTATCCATTCATCTAAATCATCTTCGCTAAAAACATCTTCCATGCTCCACATTCTAGCACGATGACTTGCTTTGTTAAAACCTTCAAGGACGATGCCACCTACTCTTATAGTGGGGCTTTGCTCATCTCTCAAAAGAGGATTTTGTTTTTCATAGTCTAAAATTTCATGATAAAGGGTATCGTATTCGTCATCACTCGCGATGGGGGCATCTTCTACATAATATGCTTTTGCCCATGCTTTTAAAATGGCTAATTTTTTAAGATAAGTTTCGTGTATCATGACATATAACTACTATAAATCAATTTTAAAAGAGTAAGTCCAACCATCAAAAGAAAAAATCCACGAATAAACCCAACTTCTTTTTTAATGACCATATTTGAACCAATATTAGCCCCGATGATTTGCCCTAATCCCATAGTTAATCCTACTAGAAAAAGGACATTGCCACTCCATAAGAAAACGGCTAAAGAAACAATGTTGCTCGTAAAATTCATCACTTTAGTTTGCGCTGTGGCTTTTTTAAGATTCAGCCCTAAAAGCCCCACTAAAGCAATCGTCCAAAAAGTTCCTGTACCAGGACCAAAAAAACCATCATAAAAACCAAGTGCTAACCCAAAAATAAAGAAAAAAAGATGTGAACCTAAAAGAGCGTGTTTATCCTTAGCTCCTAATTTTGGAGAAAAAAGCATGTAGAGAAAAATCCCTACTAACATGATAGGAATAATTTTGGAGAGAATACTAGGGTCTATCAGCAAAATCGCATACGTTCCAATGGCAGCACCTATAAAAGTATAGACAATACCCATAGCGACTTCGCCCCAAGAGATAAATCCTTTGGAGATAAAGTTAAAAGAAGCCATACCACTCCCAAAAGTTCCTTGAAGCTTGTTAGTTGCTAAAGCAATATGTGGCGGTATGCCAGAGGCAAGAAGCACAGGTATCGTGATGATACCTCCACCCCCAGCAATCGCATCAATAAATCCAGCCACAAGTCCCGTCAAGAGAAAGATAAGATAGTAGTAAAATTCAAACTCCATGAGGAACCTCGGCTTTTTCTTTTTCCACTTCTATTTTGGCTACTTCTTTATCTTCAACTATAACTTCTATTTCACTTTCTAACGCTTCTTCTACTATTTCTATGGGAGTAGATTTTGCAAGTTCACTGTCTGCTTCGATATCTTGAAGCTTTGCTTCAAAAGAAGCAAGGGTATCTTTTAACTCTTTGGCTAATTTCATCGTAGCCACATAATCGCCTGTTCTAATTTGACGTAACGCTTCTCTTTTGACCAAACTTATCGCATAACGTCTATCACCACCCACCACTCTTCCTTGCTCATGCCCACCGCATTCATGACAGACAAAAAACGTAATCTTATCTTGAAGCTCTTCCGTTGCACGACAATTTTCATCATCACACATCAGCATACCATGACACTGTGGACAATGACACCAAAGCCCTACTATCTCATCTTTTTTATATTTCCATCGCCAAACCACGTTATACATAGGCAGTTCTTTGAATTTACGATGCTTGGGTTCCATCAATTTTCTAGCCACAAAAGGAAATGCAACTAAAATAATAAAAATAGTAATAGCGCCCGTATTAACAGCCCATTGAGGGATATTGTAAAGTGTACTAATACGGGTCAGTAAATCTAACATTTTTTCCAAAATCATATCCTAAAAAATTTTATTAATTGCCTGTGCAACGCTCAGGGCTTGAACATGTCCTGCTACATCATGCACTCTTAAAATAGTAGCGCCATTTTCATACGCTTTAAGATGTATCGCTAAAGTTCCAGGAAGTCGCTTTTCAATAGGTGAGGCAATAATCTTATCAATCATCGATTTTCGACTTGCTCCGACCAATAAAGGAAAGCCAAAATGTAAAAAATGAGCATGATGTTTTAACAAAAGAAGATTATGCTCTAAAGTCTTTCCAAAACCAATACCCACATCAAGAATAATTTTTTGAATTCCAAATGCTTGTGCTTTTTTAATACGCTCTTCAAAAAAATCATCCACAGATAAAATCACATTCTCATAAAAGGGCGCTTCTTGCATTGCTTGAGTTGAGCCTAATTTGTGCATCAAAACAACTGTTGCGTCATACTTAGTCACTAATTTTGCCACTGCATCATTTTCAAGGGCAGTAATGTCATTAACGATACTAAAACCTCTTTGCAAAGCATATTCAAGACACAGCGGTGAATAACTATCGAGTGAAAAAACTGCCTTTTGGTGAAGACTTTCACGCTCAATTAAATCGATAATAGGTTTTAGACGACGTAACTCTTCTTCCTCACTTACCGCTAAACTTCCCGGTCGACTTGAAACACCACCCAAATCGATAATGGTCGCACCCTCGTCTATCATTTGTTTAATATGTGCTAATGCACTTTCTCCTACAAAACGGCTACCTATAAAAAAACTATCTTCATTGGCGTTAACAATGCCCATGATTTGAACTTCGCTATCCTTACATGTAAAGAGTAACTCACTTAATTTTTCAGCGACTTCTTTGAGTCCAAAAGGTTGAATTTTCTCTTTTTTAGCCAAGGTTTTCAACTGTTTATCATTAGCAATCAAGACAACATCCACATGAGAATCTTTACATGTAATCGTGTTTTTAGGAACTGCTAAATCAGCACCGATAGAAAGGGCATCTTGTTTAAGGATATTTGCCGCAGGTGTTCTTAAATCTTTGATATAAACCAAATTCATCTGTGTCTTAGGAACTAATATAGAGCGACCCTCTTGGGTGACATCAAGAGATGAAAAAAGGGCGTCCACATCCGTATTTGAAGAGAGTTTATAGACTTTCATCTTCTTTTCCTCTGCATAATGGTCAATAACAATGACGTCAATAGATTTTGGGCTCTTGCATTAAGGTCTGCTAAATGGACTAATTTTTGAAAATGATCTAACTCTAACGCCGTAAACGTAAGATGCTGTTCATTGATGGCTTCAAATACGATAGCTTGAATGAGCTCTTTAAGCGCACTTTTTTCTAATCCTAAATTTGCTTGAATGAAAGGATAAATATCACTTAAATCGAGATTTTTAAGATTGAGTTTACTTTGTACTTTTACTTTTTCATAAGGCAATTCTTGCAAAAGAAGGCGTGAACGAACCGTTGGCAAAAAAGCTGTTTTAGAAGGAGCTACGACCACAAAAACGATATTGCGAGGAGGCTCTTCGAGGATTTTAAGGAGCGCATTTTGCGCTTCTACTCTATACCCTTTGGCTATCAAAATAAGATACTTGTTTTCTGATTCAGCGATATAGGCTTCTTTAACAACATGAGAAGCATCATCTATGAGAAATTCATCTTTTTGATAAAATAGATGTCTTTTTCCCGCATATTTTTCTTGTAAAAACTCAAAGGCTTTTTCCAAATTTTTACAAATTAAAATATGGCTAAAAACTTCTTCTTCACTCGTTTTCAAAAGTAACCTCAGCAAAAAGCACCGCATTAATACTTTTAT
>JAFLKZ010000023.1:0-384 GCA_019162915.1 Campylobacteraceae bacterium | reverse complement strand
AAAAGCTATTTTGTAGATGTTCATCCATAATCCACATAAAACTATCATCTTTTCGCTTAGCAATTTGCATTTTTATATCACTATTTTTACCAATGTAAAAGAAAGTATATCCATTAGGAAATGCCTGTAAAAGGAGATTTTCTAACAGTTCTATATCTTCTTTTGTTCTTATTTGATATAAATTAGGATAAAGCGCCTGCAATGAAATAAAAGGCAAAAGGGGTCTATTTTTACTTTGATTGTTGATAGACTTGAGTATATAATGACAAAACCACGATCTATCATCATCTGTAATAACAATAAACGTATGTCCATTAAGAAGACTTTTTAGCATGGAAGCAGCAAGAGGAACCCATTCGAACCTCTTCTCTTCCATCCAGCTCA
>JAFLKZ010000031.1 GCA_019162915.1 Campylobacteraceae bacterium | reverse complement strand
GCTAATTCTATCATAACATCCAAAACTTCAGCTACCATCTCAGGGTCAAGTGCGGAAGTAGGCTCATCAAAAAGCATAATTTTAGGATTTTTACAAAGACTTCTAGCAATAGCAACTCTCTGTTGCTGTCCACCAGAGAGTTGATTTGGATATTTGTGCGCTTGCTCCGCGATATTAACACGTTCTAGATATTTCATCGCTAAAGCATTGGCTTCTTTACGTGACATTTTTTTCACCCAGATAGGCGCTAACGTAAGATTATCAATAATGGAGAGGTGCGGGAAGAGATTAAAATGTTGAAAAACCATCGCAACTTCTTCACGAATAGCTTTTATTTTTTTAACATCATCCACTAGTTCAATTCCATCAACAACAATTTGCCCTTCTTGAAACTCTTCAAGACGATTGATACAACGGATAAGTGTTGATTTTCCAGAACCTGATGGTCCACAAATAACGATAATTTCACCTTTTTTAACAGTCAAATTGATGTTTTTAAGAACATGAAAATCGCCATACCATTTATTCAAATTTTTAATTTCTATAATATTGTTATCCTGCATAATCTTTCCTATCGTAAATTAGTATTAAATCGTTTTTCAAGTCGTTGGCTAAAAGATGACATCGAATAGCAAAAAGCCCAAAAGATAAAAGTTACAAAAACATAACCCTCTGTTTCATAGCCCAACCAATAAGAATCCGCAGCACTAAGGCGAACCATCGCTAGTAAATCAAATAAACCGATGATAAGAACAAGTGTTGTATCTTGGAAGAGAGCGATAGAAACACCCACAAGATTAGGGATAGCTACCTTTAATGCTTGTGGTAAAATAACCAAGAACATTTTTTGCCAATAAGATAGTCCAATAGCATCTCCCGCTTCGTACTGACCTTTAGGGATAGATTGCAGTCCACCTCTGATATTTTCAGCGATATAAGCTGCTTCAAACATCGCAATACCGATAAGTGCCCGTAATAGTTTATCAAAAGTCATTCCCTCAGGAAAGAAAAGAGGAAGGATAATAGAAGACATAAATAAAATAGTAATAAGAGGAACACCTCTGATAAATTCGATATAAGTAACACTAATACTTTTAATGATAGGTAGATGAGACTGTCTGCCAAGCGCTAAAATAACACCTAGGGGAAAAGCACAAACAATACCCACTGCCGCAACAAGAATGGTCAACATCAAACCACCCCATTTATCGGTAGGAACAAGTTCTAACCCTAAATAACCACCATGAACTAATATAAATCCAGCTATAAAATAAATATGTGCAAAAATAATTTTTAAGACAGAGCTTTTTAGATATTTAAATGCTGCAATTAACGCAAAAAAGAGCACATAAACAGTATTGACTCGCCATCTCTCAATTGAGGGATAAAATCCATACATAAACATATCAAGTTTCATCCGTATAAAAACCCAGCAAGCGCCACCACTTGAACAATCTTCTCTGGTTTCTCCTATAAAATTTGCATCAACATACGCCCATTTAATAAACGGAGGAATAATCCAAAAAAGTATCGCAATACCAAGAGCTGTTAGGGCAACATTTAATGGTGTAGATAAAAGGTTATCCCTTACCCAATGCATAACTCCTTTGGTACCAGAAGGAGCTTTTCGTTCATTGATTTTTTCATAAATTGCCATTTTAACGCTCCTTTATCTTCATTTTGTGGTTAAACCAGTTTAGGAAAGCTGAAACAAGTAGACTAATGGTCAAATAAACAAGCATTGTCATAGAGATAATTTCGACAGCTTGTCCTACTTGATTGAGTGATGTTCCTGCAAATACAGTCACAATTTCTGGATAACCCACAGCTGTTGCCAAAGAAGAGTTTTTAATCAAGTTGAGATATTGATTGATGATAGGAGGTATCGCTATTCTGATAGCTTGAGGCATCACAACAAACTTTAACGATTGATAAGGTGAAAGACCTAGCGATACGGCTGCTTCTTTTTGACCATGACTCACTGCCTCGATACCTGAACGTACTGCTTCTGCAATAAATGTGGCGGTATAGATAGTCAGGGCAAAAGTAAGTGCTAAAAATTCTGGAGAGAGTGTTTTGCCACCTTTAAAATTGAAACCTTTCAATTCTGGAATACTAAAATGAAGATTTGCCCCACTTAAAAAGTAAGCAACGATAGGAAGGAGAACTAACAACCCAAAGGCATAAGGAACAACAGCAAAATCTTCGCCACTTTCTTCTTTTCTTTTATTAGCCCACATATTTAAAGCAACAATACCAATCAGTGCTATACCTAAACTTGCAACCATCGCAAAAAAGGTAGTATTATAATCAGGCAAGGGAAAATACAAACCACGATTATTGACAAAAAACATATCAAAAAAATTGATACTCTGTTTTGGACTTGGCATAGCTCGAAGGACGACGTTATACCAAAAAAGTATTTGTAAAAGCAGGGGGATATTTCTAAAAAAATCAATGTAACCTCTTGCTAAAGTCGAGATAAGCCAATTTTTAGATAATCTCAAAACTCCAATAAGAAGGCCTAAAAGTGTAGCAAAAACAATACCTGCCATAGCAATGATAAGCGTATTTAAAAGTCCTACAATAAAAACTCTACCATGCGTGTTCTCTTCGGTATATGCAATAGGAGATTGGTCGATTCCAAAACCAGCGGTTCCATTTAAAAATCCAAAGCCTGTTTGAATGCCTCTTTGTTCTATATTGGTAAGGGTATTCACCCCAATATACCACAAAAAAGCAACCAAGCCTATAACGGTCAATAGTTGAAATAAAATTCCTCTGACCTTTTGATTTCTCAAAAGTGTTAACATCTGCATCCTTTATTATTAAATAAGTGGAGGGTAGATTTGCATCTACCCAAGAATAATTTAGTTTCTATCTAAAAGGAGGAGCGTATTGTAAACCGCCTTTGTTCCAAAGCGCATTGTAACCTCTAGCAATTTTTAAAGGAGAACCCATACCTACTGTTTTTTCAAAAGACTCACCGTAATTACCGACTTGTTTGACGATATTGTATGCAAAATCTTTTTTAAGACCTAAGTTTTCACCCATTTGTCCCTCAGAACCCAATAATCTTTTAATATCGGGATCATCGGATTTGAGCATTGCATCTACATTAGCACTGGTTACACCTTTTTCTTCAGCAGTAATCATAGCATACGAAGTCCATTTAACAATATCAAACCATTTGTCATCGCCTTGTCTAACTACTGGTCCTAAAGGCTCTTTAGAGATGATTTCTGGAAGAACGATAGAATCATCAGGTTGTGCAAGTTTGATTCTCAAACCGTAAAGTTGAGATTGGTCTGAAGTTAAGACATCACATCTTCCACTCTCATAGCCTTTCAAAACTTGGTCATTGGTATCGTAAGAGACTAGTTTGTATTTCATTTTATTGGTTCTAAAGTAGTCAGCAACATTTAATTCTGTTGTTGTTCCTGTTTGTAGACAAATAGAAGCGCCATCAAGTTCTTTAGCACTTTTTACGCCTAACTTTTTGTTAACCATAAAACCTTGACCATCATAATAAGTAACACCTGTGAAGTTTAAACCCAGTGTTGTGTCTCTTGTTTGTGTCCACGTTGTATTTCTTGAAAGTATATCTATCTCTCCAGATTGAAGAGCAGTAAGTCTTTCTTTTGCGTTAAGTGCTATGTATTTTACTTTTTTTGCATCACCTAAAACACCAGCTGCAACGGCTCGACATAAATCGACATCGATACCTTTATAGATACCATCACTGCCTACCTCTGAAAAACCTGGTAAACCACCATCAACACCACACTTCACGAAACCTTGTTTTTGTACTTCTCCTAGCGTATCAGCACTAAGTGTTGTTGAACAAATACCTAAAATAGCGATAGTTGCTAAAGAGACTTTAGCCAGTTTGGAACGAAATATCATAACTCTTCCTTTCAAGTTGGTATGCCCATAATTCTATCATTAAAATTGATTTTTTTGCAAAAACATTGCTTAATTATTCATCAAAAAGAGACATTATTGTTATTTTTGTGTAGAATCCCTATCTTTTTTACCAAAATAAGCATCTAAACTAAAAATTAAAAGCGCTATCCATATCATGACAAAAGTAATAAGCTTTTCTCGTCCAAGCACTTCGTCATAAACAAAAATTGCTAATAAAAATGAAACGGTTGGTCCAATATACTGAAAAAAACCTATATGAAGAAGTGATATCTTTGTCGCAGCTGCATTAAACCAAAGAAGCGGTATAACCGTGACGATACCTGCTAAAAGAAGAAGATAAGAAACACCATCAAAGGGAAACACAAACGCATTTTGACCATTAGAAACAAGAAATATAAAATACAAAATGGCAAGCGGAAAAAGGATAAGCGTTTCTATATAGAGTCCCGTAACGGAGGGCAAATTTACCTTTTTACGGATAAGCCCATAAAATGCAAAACTAAAAGCTAAAGCGAGTGAGACGATAGGTAAAGAACCAATCGCAACCACTTGATAAACAATCGCGATAAAAGCTAATGCAATCGCCACTTGTTGCCATCTTCTAGGTCTATCTTTGAAAAAAATAATTCCTAATGCGATACTAACAAGCGGATTGATGTAATAGCCTAAACTTGCTTCTGTGAGCATATTATGACTGACCGCCCAGATAAAAACGAGCCAGTTTGTTGATACTAAAAGCGCAGAGAGGATTAAATATTTTATTTTATGAAAATCTTTTACTAGGAGTTTAAATGCACCAAATTGCTTGCTAAAAATGACAATGCCAAAGAGCAATACAACTGACCATATAATGCGATGTGCTAGTACTTCCAAAGGTGAAACGGTACTAATAAGCTTAAAATAAATAGGGATTAGTCCCCAAAATACAAATGCCAAAATAGCATAGATATAACCCTGTACTTCTTCCGATAAATTTTTCACTAAGCCAACTTTTTTAGGACATTGTAATGATATTTATGTTAAAACACTCTTACTATATCTAAAATAAAGGTCATTTCATGAGTTCTTGGACGCGTTCATCTTGGAGAGAAAAACCCATCAGACAACAACCAACTTACACCAATCAAGAGAGTTTAAAAAGTGTAGAGTTTGAACTAAGTAAGTATCCACCTCTCGTATTTGCAGGAGAAGTGAGACAACTTAAAGCAAGTTTGGCAGACGTTGTAGCAGGCAAAGCCTTTTTATTACAAGGTGGCGATTGTGCGGAGAGTTTTGCAGAATTTAATGCCATCAACATCAGAGATATGTTTAAAGTCATGCTTCAAATGGCAGTTGTTTTAACTTTTGCAGGGGGTTGTCCTATCGTTAAAGTAGGTCGCCTTGCAGGTCAATTTGCTAAACCACGCTCAACAGACTTTGAAGAAATGGATGGCGTGAGCTTACCAAGTTATCGTGGTGACATCGTTAATGACAACGAGTTTACAGAAGAAGCAAGAATGCCAAATCCAAAGCGTATGCTCAAAGCCTACAACCAATCAGCCGCAACGATGAACCTTCTTCGTGCCTTTTCAAGAGGTGGTTTAGCAGACTTGCATCAAGTCCATAAATGGACACTAGGATTTGTATCGGAGAGTCCATTGGGCGAGAGATATGAGCACCTTTGTGAGCGAATTTCTGAAACACTAGCCTTTATGGAAGCGTGTGGCATCACATCATCCAACACACCAAGCATCAATGAAACGGTGGTTTATACTTCACATGAAGCGTTATTACTTAATTATGAGGAAGCCCTCACAAGACAAGATAGTTTGACGGGTGATTGGTATGATTGTTCGGCGCATATGTTGTGGATAGGCGATAGAACCAGAGAAGTCGATGAAGCCCATGTTGAGTTTTTAGCAGGGGTTAAAAATCCTATCGGCATTAAAGCTGGACCTACGATGACCGCTGAGGGACTCATGAAACTGATTAATAAACTCAATCCTGCGAATGAACCAGGACGACTCAACATCATCGTAAGAATGGGTGCAAGTAAGATAGAAAGCGAATTTCCAAAACTCGTTCGTGCTGTCAAAGAAGCAGGAAAAGAAGTGCTATGGAGCATCGATCCGATGCACGGTAACACCATCAAAACATCTAACAACTACAAAACAAGAACCTTTGATGAAGTTCTAAGGGAAGTCAAAGGCTTTTTTAAAGTTCACGAAGAAGAGGGCACTTACCCAGGTGGCGTTCACTTAGAAATGACAGGACAAGATGTCACCGAATGTATGGGTGGCGCACAAGACATCACAGAAGAAAATTTAGCAGCACGCTACCACACCCAATGTGACCCAAGACTTAACGCTAACCAAGCATTAGAACTCGCATTTTTAATAGCCGATTCCCTCAAAGCCGCACGTCAAAGACGCCTTAGTTAATCACTACAAAATTCTTTACATGTAAGGGTGAAAATCTTTACATGTAAAGACTAAAGATAGAATATTTCGATAGAAAAAGTTAAAAGTTTAGCTCCCCTTTTAATATAAATATCTAGCCTAGTGTTGAAGTAAATTGAAATTTAGTATAATACAAATTAAAGATTTATCATTTGGGAGATAAAAATGCAACAGAAAAATGTATTATCACTTTTAAAATCTCACAAGGCCTATTTTTTGCAAAAATATCCTCTTGAAACATTGGCTTTATTTGGCTCTTTCGCAAGAGGTGAAGCGACTCCAACAAGTGATGTCGATATACTTTATATGCTGCGCTCAAACGCTTCTATGGATTTTGATATGTACTTGGAATTTGAAGCAGAACTAAAAAAACTTCTAGGCAAAGAGATTGATTTGGTGAATGCAAAAAAGCTCAATCCACTTGTAAAATTGCATGCTCAAAGTGAGATGGTTTATGTTTAATTCAAAAAATATGCTTTATGTGCTTACGATTCTTGAAGCCATTGAAAAAATCTTTTTGTATTCAAATAAATTTAACGATGAACATACATTTTATCATGCCAACAAACAGCTCAATTTTAATGCTACGGTCAATTTACTCATTGCTATTGGAGAAGAAAATAAAAAAATCGACGAGGACTTGAAAGACCCAAATATGCTAAATTGGAAAAATCTTTCTGCCATGAGAGATAAGATAGCGCATAATTACAGAGGAGTCGATGAGGGAATCGTTTGGAGTATCTTGCAAAACTATTTACCCAAGTTAAAAACAGCACTCATTGAAATGTTACCTCGTATAGAAAATGCTCATGAATGTATTGTTGAAGCATTGAAAAGTGACTATTATGAAGATTTGATGTATTTGAAAGCGTTAAAAGTTTAGCCCCAACACTTTTTATTCCTAGCCTATCACCATTTTCCATATATCTTTAACATGTTAAAGAAAATGAGCAAAAGTTATATGCTTTTTTGGTACAATAAATCTATATTTAAAGTGAGTAATAAGAGGAAAATCATGACGCATCAATCCGAAATAAAAGCTTTTAAAAAAGATGATATTCTAGCAATTTTGCGTGAGCATAAAGAATTTTTACAAAAAACCTATGAAGTTGATAAAATTGGTCTTTTTGGAAGTTATGCTAAAGATACACAAAACACACAAAGCGACATCGACATTTATGTCGAGTTTAAACATAAAACATTCCGAAATATCGCTGGGCTTTGGGTATATCTTGAAAATCTATACCATCGAAAAATAGATTTATTGCACAAGCACGCTCAAAGTAAAGGTGCTATTTTTGAGCAAATCCAAAAGGAAGTCATTTATGGATAAAGCAACAACCAAGGAGCTTCTAGACTTTATCTTTGAGAGTTTACAGCTTGTTCAAAGACGCTTTCAAAGCATCCATTCAAGTGATGATTTTTTACAAAATGATGTTGGGCTTGAAAAACTTGATGCTATCGCTATGCGCCTCCAATCGATTGGCGAGGCACTCAAAAATCTGATGAAACGAGAAAAAGAACTGTTATTAAAAGTAGCTGATGAGACCTATTGGAGTGAAATTATCAAGACACGCGATTTTATTTCTCACCATTATGTGGCAATTGATGCAGAAATTGTGTTTGATATTTGTGGTAGCGAATTGAAAGAATTAGAGCAGAAAATAGTGAAATTGAAAGGTTTAGTTTAAAAAAGTAGCCTGTCCCTATTTCCCTCAAGAGTATTTTTACGATGATTGGGAAAAGATATTGATGGTTTTGGGTCGTGGGTTTATCGAAAAAATGGAGATAAGCTCAGATATCTTTGATGATGAAATAATCAAAGAGAGTGATTACATTGAAGATGAAAAGTTTGTCTATGCGATAAAAGAAGCGTTTGATTTTAGTAAGTTTGAAAAATGATATTAAAAGAGTACGAATTTCTTCAATGTAAAAGTGAGGGCAAAGAACACTATGTGAAGCCTGAGACTTTTAGTGCGATTGAAAAATTTGTATTGGACAATGAAAAAACAGCGCAATACTTAAAACTCACCACCAAAAAACCTTATGGCAAAGTACTTCAAGCACAAAACTATGTTGGGCTCATCCAAACTAAAGATGGCACGACCATTGAGATATTGCCAAAAATAAGTCATGGGGATGACAAAGAATCTAAAAATATTCTCATAAAAATGCTTAAAACTCTTAAAGATTCACCTTTTAAAAACTTCAATTTGGCGCATCTTCAAAGTTCAGAAATGCCACTTTTAGAGATATTTATCACGATGTTTTTGGAGGAAGTTGCCAAACTTATACAAAAAGGCATCAAAAGTGACTACATTACTAAAGAAGAAAATCTCAACTTCTTAAAAGGTAAACTCAAAGTGGGTGAGCAGATAAAACAAAACTACATCCATAAAGAGCGTTTTTATGTAGAATATCAAGAATTTTTGAGCGATAGAATAGAAAATAGACTCATCAAAACCACGCTCCAATACCTCTATAAAAAATCAAAACTTAGTTCCAATCAACAGCGTATCCGAGAGTTTTTATTTGTTTTTGATGAGATAACACCGTGCATGGATATCAAAAATGATTTTTTACATGTAAAGCCTAATCGCCAAATGAAAGACTACGAACAAGTGCTTTTGTGGTGTAAAACCTTTTTGCTAGAAAACTCTTTTAGTCCCTATAAAGGCAACGATATCGCCTTTGCACTCTTGTTTGATATGAATCTTCTTTTTGAGAGTTATGTTGGGCACTGGTTGAAAAAGAATTGCAAGGAGTGGGACATTTCACTGCAAGATAAAAAACATCATTTGGCGTATGGTGAGCAGTGTCAAAAAGGCAAATTCCAACTTAAACCTGATATCGTCATGCGGAAAGAACAAGAGATTGTCATAGCGGATACAAAATGGAAAGTATTGGACGAGGGAAAGACACATCAAGGTGTTTCGCAAAGTGATATGTACCAACTCTTTGCATATGGTAAAAAATACCATTGCACGGACTTGGCGTGTGAAAAAATGTATCTTATCTATCCTAAACCTATGGAAGAAAAGAACTTGGAAGAAAAAGGATATTGTTTTGATAACGAACAAAAACTGAAACTTCACGTAATATTTTTTGATTTATTACATGCTGAATTATTTCAACTCCACAACCCTATCGCTACACCACGAAGCTAAATGTTTATCATGGGTAATCAACAAAATTCCCACTCTGTCTAAAAACTGC
>JAFLKZ010000129.1:2237-9589 GCA_019162915.1 Campylobacteraceae bacterium | reverse complement strand
CCGACAACCCAAGCCGCCATTGCATTGAAATCGTTTAACACTAAATATCGCATAGCCCTCAGCGGTACACCGGTCGAAAACTCGCTTACCGAACTGTGGAGCATCTATGACTTTGCACTTCCGGGATACTTGGGAGAACTTAACTCTTTTGTAAACACCTATGTACGCCCCATTGAGATGGATCAAAGCCAAGAATCTGCCAATAATCTCAAACGCATCACCGCTCCTTTTATGCTTCGTCGTCTAAAAACGGACAAAAGTATCATCGATGATCTCCCCGATAAGATCGTGATCGATGAGTATGCGACACTGGTTCCTGAACAAGCGGCGCTTTATCAAAGTGTTGTCGATGGTGCCATGAAAAACCTCGAAACACAAGAGGAAGCGCAAAGCCGTTCCGGGCTTATCTTTAAACTCATTACCGAGCTCAAACAAATCTGCAATCATCCGCGTAACTACGATAAAACATCTCCCTATGATGCAGCGTTGAGTGGAAAAAGTGAGTTGCTTCTGACGTTGCTTGAGCCGATGATTGCTAAGGGTGAGAAAGTTCTTATCTTTACGCAATACGTAGAAATGCTGAACATATTATCCCAGATTATAGAAGAGAAATTTTTTGTGGAGCCACTAACGTTTGATGGGTCACTTTCCTCAAAACAACGTGAAGAGGTTGTTGCTTCTTTTCAAAACGATTCCGAAAAACAAGTTTTGATTTTATCGCTAAAAGCAGGCGGAGTAGGGCTTAACCTAACGTCAGCTGCCAATGTCATCCACTATGATCTGTGGTTTAATCCAGCCGTGGAAAACCAAGCAACTGACAGAGCGTTTCGTATCGGGCAAAAGAATAATGTCTTCGTCTATCGATTCATTACCAAAAACAGTTTTGAGGAGAAGATCGACAAGATGATCAAAGCAAAAACTGCTATGGGTGAGATGAGTGTCAGCGTGGGTGAAAAAGGTCTGGCTTCAATGGACAATGAGGAGATAAAAGCGTTATTTGTGCGGGTGTGAAGACTCACACTGCATCAGAATTAGTTGAAAAATAAGGCGAAATTCGAGCGAGAACAGTAAGAAAAATTCATTAATCTTTTAGCATTTCTTAAAAAAGTTCAATTAAATGAGCTTTACATGAGAATATTATGATATAAATATAAAATAGATTTTATGAATAAATCAGTACAACTAGTACAAATTTTAGCAGATGTAAGTAAATGGATGACGAGGTATTAAAATGGCATTAAACGATTTAGTCGTAGTAGGCATAGGGTCAAGTGCTGGCGGACTCGAAGCTCTACAAATTATGCTTGCAAAAGTTTCAGATAATCTGAACTGCTCTTACATCATAGCACAACACCTAAGTCCCACGCATCGATCTATGATGGTAGATTTACTCAGCCGTATTACAAATATTCCCGTTGTAGAAGTTCAAAATGGTATCGTTATTAAAGCAAAAACTATTTATATGACTCCTGAAAATACAGATATTTATGTCAATAACGGCAAGATTTACCTTAAAAACGTAGATTCAACTTATGGTCCTAAACCTTCAGTTAACTACTTTTTCAACTCACTTGCGCAAGCTTACGGTTCAAAGTCTATCGGTATTATTCTTTCAGGTACGGGAAGTGATGGAGCTTTTGGAATACGAGCCATTAAAGCATCAGGCGGAATAACTATAGCCCAATCGCCACAAAGTGCGAAATATGACGGAATGCCTATCTCTGCTATCAATACAGGGAAAGTTGATATTGTAGCTTCCATAGAAAATATAGCAACAGAAATAGCGAGAGTTATAGATAATCTTGGAAAAAATATCGGTGACAGTATTAATGAAACCATTATGCAGCAGATTTACCGAATTATTTTTGATGAGAAGGGTGTAGATTTTTCGCAGTATAAAAGAAGTACCATTATCAGAAGAATCGAGAGAAGGCTGGCAGCCGTACGAGTTGAGACACTCAATGATTATGTAGATTATTTAAAAACAAATATTGAAGAGGTTACGAATCTCTACTATGACATGCTTATCGGTGTGACGGAGTTTTTTAGGGATGCTGAAGTTTTTGACGAAGTTAAAGAGCAAATCAGGTCCATAGTAGAGAAAAAAGAGCAGGGCGAAGAAATTCGTTTTTGGAGTATCGGGTGTTCTACGGGCGAAGAGCCTTACACCTTGGCAATACTTTTAAGTGAAATACTCAAAGATAAAATCACCAAGTATAAAATTAAAATTTTTGCTACGGATATAGATGATGAGTCTCTTAAAATTGCTCGGAACGGGGTTTATGCGGAGACGAGCCTTTTAAATATCAATAAAGAATTGATCAATAAATATTTTACTATTCATAAAAATCATTTTGAAATCAAAAAAAGTATACGAGAACTCGTTGTCTTCTCTAAACACAACATAATTAGTGACTCCCCATTTTTGAGAGCTGATTTAATCAGTTGTCGAAATATGCTTATCTATTTCAACACCACATTGCAAAAAAGATTTTTTCCGATAGTGCACTATGCTCTAAAAGACAGCGGGACCTTGGTACTTGGAAAATCGGAAACAATAGGAGAACATTACGATTTATTTCTTGCAACCGATAAAACTCTTAAAATATATAAATCGCAGTTTACAGGCATAAAGGAACTTCCAAGGCTTTATAACTATGGAGGAACGACTAAAAATTATGAAGAACCAAAATCACATTCTTCAAAAAATGAAGAAGAAGTTCTTGAAGAAAAAATTACGGAAGCAACCTCTGAATTTTTACTCAATCAATGCGTTTTAATCAACAGCTCCAATGATATTATTTATATAAAAGGTGAAATTCCATTTTTGTCTCACTCCGTTGGACGAGTAACCAGCAATATTTTTAAATCTCTAAAAGAAGAGCTAACGCTTGAAGTACGAAGTGTTTTAAATGAGGTTCAAAAGAGCAAAACCTACAAATCCACTCAGTTTAGGTCCGTTACTCTTTATGGGGATATTTTGAAGTATGTGCGAGTTATTGTGATTCCTGTCAAAAATGATAAAAATGATGACTGGTTTTATGCGCTATTTTTTCAAAGTGAGGATATCCAAAATCTCAAGGGTTACATCCTCGAAAGTGACGATGAAAATGAGACGATCACTAACCTTACATCAGAGCTCACACGAACAAAATCACACCTTCAAAATGTGATAGAAGAGCTTGAAACATCGTATGAAGAGATGCAAAGCTTGAACGAGGAACTAAGCTCCTCAAACGAGGAACTTCAAAGTTCCAATGAAGAACTGGAGACGACAAACGAAGAGCTTCAAAGTACAAACGAGGAACTTCAAACCGCTTACAGTGAACTCAAAGTGGTTTACGATGACAAAGATCATAGGACAAAACAGCTTGAAGATTTGACGAAAAAATTGAGATTTCAAACCGATGACTTAAGGAAGCAAAAAGATCTAACAGAAGCCATTATAAACACTACGCCCGTGGCTATAATCATGACAGACACCACCGGAAAGATAAATTTTGCCAATACAAATGCACAAAATCTTTTTAAGCTCTCTAAAAAAGAGCTTTTGGAACGCTATATCGACGGTCAAGAATGGAGTATTTTGGATGTCAATGGCAGCAGTCTTTCAAAGCATGAAATACCCATCAATATTATCAAAAAGTCTTTTGAATCGGTGAAAAATTCAGCATTTTCGATTGAAACGGGTGAAAAATATAGGATTCTTGTCTCTTTAAGCGGTTCACCGATTTTTGATGTAAAAGGCGATTTTGTCGGCATAGTTTTCAGCATAGAAGATATTACGCAAAGACAGATGCTGCAAGATCAAATAAAAAAATATGAAGATACCTCAAATATGGATATTGGACAAAAGATCGAGCAGTCTTTTGCAAAAATAAAAACATCTAGCCTGCTAAGCTCTTCGATGGAGCAGTTTAATCTCTTGCAAATCGCTATGCTTGATATGTCGGTTGGACTAAAAAATTCTATTGCTGAAGTATCTCTAATAGCGAGCAGTTTAGAGCACAGCAGGGACGATCTTAGTCTCCATCGAGATCTCACGACCCACCTGAATGAACTTCTTTTAAACATGAATACGCTCATTAATGGAAACGTTAGCTATTACAATGATATCCATCTTTATCATGAACTCGACTTTGTGAAACTACTGAGAAAAAGTATAGGTTTGTTTGCTTATTCTTTTGAACAAAATTCTATTTCAATTACAAATTCTCTGGATAATGACCTTATTATCATGGTAAATTCAAAAGAATTACTACTTTTTATTTTACGTCTTATAGAGTGCATCCTTTCTCTAGAAATTAGCAGTTGTGAGATCAAACTCATCGACAGCACTTTGGTTATAGTGTTGAGCGAAAAGCTCTACAACGAAAAAGCGTTTAAAATTTTATTAGATTACTATGAAACAGAGTATTTGATTGAACTTTTTGGCGGGAAAATTGAAAAAATTGAAATCAAGAGTCCTTAATGTATAAATCAAAACTATTGATTATCGCAGAACAGGATATTGTGTTTAAACCTTATGAGCTGATATTAAAGAAATATTTTGGCTCGGTAGAATTTCTCCTAATCTCAAGTTATGAGAGCTTGACAGAGCTTAAAACTGATAATTTTGATATTATACTGATCGATTTATACAGTAAAAAATATATAGATTACATCAAAATGATCCCAAATATTGATGTAAAAATAGTGCTTATTTCTCCCTTTAATCTGGCGTATATCCCTAAATCCATCAACAATTTGCAATTTATAGATTTAATCCTTACGAAGCCTATTGAGTTTTCAAAATTGACTACTTTTATTCAAAATGAGTCACATAAAATTGAAAAAAATAATATACTTGAAAAGAAAAATCATGTACTTGCAAAAGTTGTCGATTTGCATCCTGCTAGAATAGGGGTTTTTGATCTTGAAGGACTTCTTTTTTACGCAAATTCAAACTATTTAACTGCAAACAATTTAACCTTTGAACACATAGATACCCTCAGATTTGACAGCATAAGTCAATGCAATATCGGATTTGAAAATATCAAAAAAAAGCTTCAAATTAGTAAGTCGTTTACTCATCAGAGAGAAGAGGATGAGAAGTGGTACGAATCGATCTTTTACATTGTTGATTATGAGTTTATTATTCATATATGCGCTGATATTACAGTACAAAAGCAAAAAGAGATTCAGCTGGAACAGTCCTCTGTCTTTTATGAAAACTCGAATGAGGGAATCATTGTTACCAATACCAAGGGTAAGATTATTTCAGTGAACAAGTCTTTTTGTAAAATTACAGGTTTTACAAAAGATGAAGCTCTTGGAAAAACTCCAAATATTTTAAATTCAGGGATACACGACAAAAATTTTTATGAGGAAATGTGGGAAAGTCTCAAAAATAACTCCTCTTGGCAGGGAGAGATCTGGAACAAACGAAAAAATGGAGAGATTTATCCTGAATGGCTTAGTATTGCCAAAGCTTTCAATCCAAAGTATAAAGAAGAGTTCTTTATAGCTATTTTCACGGATATCACATCACTGAAAGAGGCAGATAAGAAGCTTCATTTTTATGCAAATCATGATGTATTGACAGGACTTGCGAACCGAGTTCAGTTTGAATCCCATTTAAAAAATGCTCTTCATGCTTGTAAAAGACATGACTCAAAACTTGCGCTCTTTTTTATCGACCTTGACAAATTTAAAGACGTAAACGATACTTATGGTCACAGTATCGGCGATGAGATGCTAAAAACAGTCGCAAAACGGATACAACAGAGCATACGTGAAGAAGATTTTATAGCACGACTCGGTGGTGATGAATTCGTTCTTATCATCAAAGATGTGAGAGAGTATAACGATATGCTCCTCCTCGCAGACAAAATAAATGAAAATATTAAAGAACCCATTGCTATTGAAGATAAAGTATTTTTTATGTCTCTTTCTATAGGTATTGCTATTTATCCAGATCACGGACTTAATTCTGAAGACCTTATTAAGCATGCCGATGCTGCCATGTATGAGGTAAAAGAGAGTGATAGGAATGGATTTAAAATCTATAATCAAGGTATGACCGATAAGGTATCACACAAGCTGACCATACAAAATGAGTTGGAGATTTCGATTAAAAAAGATGAGTTTATAATGTACTACCAGGCGATTGTAGACATAAAGACGAATAAAATTATTGGAACAGAAGCTCTTGTGCGTTGGAATCATAGCAAAGAAGGAGTGCTCACACCCTTTCATTTTATACATATTATTGAAGACAGTAGAATGAATGTAGAGTTTGGAGAACTGGTCTTTAAAAAAGTTTTGCATGACATGCAAACCATAAATTCCTCTCTAGGCAACAACCATTTTAAAGTCTCCATCAACATTTCAGCAAAACACTTTTTTGAGCCTAAATTTGTTGGCAGTATTGTTGGTTTTTGTAAAGATTTTTCCATAGAACCGAGCCAGATTGAACTTGAACTTCTTGAAACACACATTATGAAAAACTCAACCATCTCAGAAGCAAAACTTGAAAAACTTAATGACATAGGTTTTCGTGTGGCCATTGATGATTTCGGAACAGGCTACTCTTCTCTAAGTTATCTCAAAAACTTTAAAGTTGACAAACTCAAAATCGACCAATCATTCATACGAGATTTTTTAGAAAATAAAAGCGACAAAGCAATTGTTGAGGCGATTATAAAACTCTCAGAGAGTTTTGAATTGAAGGTTCAAGCTGAGGGAGTTGAGACAAAAGAACATTTAACACTTTTACAAGAGTTGAATTGTGATTTAGTTCAAGGTTACTACTACAATAAGCCAATGCCTCTTGATAAGTTTTTAAAATTTACAAAAAAAATGAACAATGAATAAGTCAACATTTAATCATGATGTAACCTATATAGCCCTTGAAAACTTTGTTCAGAGAAGTTTTGAAATAGCTTTTGAAGTTTTTCATAAACTCCATGAGTCTGATGATATATTTGTTAAAGAGTTTATTTCAGTTGTTGGACAAGAAGAGCTTTATGAATCGCTTATGTATCATAAAGAGATCATCAATAGTATTTTTGTAACAAAGAATTATCAGCTTATAGAGGAATTTTTTGTATGGAAATACAGCGTCTATCAAAGTAGAGGGATTAATGTGGATTGCTTTTTAGTTGAGTATGATTTGTGGCAACATAGTATTTCAAATCATCTCTATCAGTCCCATAGCAGCGAAATTTCTATGATTTATGATTATCTTATTTTTATGCATGAGCATTTTAAAACACTTGCGCTTACACCTAAAAAAGTACTTGTGGACGAGAACTATAAAGATGTGTTTGATGCCTTATGCCTCTCCTTGCTTGGTGGTCAAAAAGAGGAAT
>JAFLKZ010000129.1:0-2168 GCA_019162915.1 Campylobacteraceae bacterium | reverse complement strand
CCATTTTTAACGATGATATTTTTAAATTTATAGAGGAAATCATTGATCCTCTCATGTATGAGATAGGGCATATGTGGCAGTACAATAAACTTAGTGTTGCAAAAGAACATTTAGCAACGCAACTTACAAGTGAAATTATTGATATGTTTTTTGTTAAAGTGAACAAATCTCATGAAAAGAGACCAAGGGCTATCGTTTCGACCGTTGGAGACGAATCGCACAATCTTGGAGTAAAAATAGTGGGTAGATTTTTGGATTCTTGTGGGTTTGATGTTAAAAATCTTGGTTCAAAAATTTCAAATGACACATTGCTCTCAAGTGTTTATGAATTAAAACCAGACGTATTAGTATTGTCCGTTACTCTCGCATCCAATATTGCAACTCTTCAGAAAATCGTAGATGAACTAAAGTCTGATGAAAATATCTTTAAGGGACTCGTTATCGTTGGAGGACAAGCACTCTTTAGCGGTGAGAAAAAGATTAACGTTGTTGGGGCTGATTTTTGCAGTAAAAATCTTGATGACTTAAAAAACTTTTTAGCTATGGCAATTGCACCGGTAGTTGAATTGGGACGATAAGAGGTTGATATTTGAAGCTATGGAGGAATTAAATCTATTAGATTATCCGATGCCAAACGATACTTTTTTTAAATCAACTTCTTTATCATTCTTAATATCATAGATTCCCTCAAAGCTGTAAGGAAACTGTCCATTATGTTCTCCTATACGAGCGCCCGTTGATGTGGTTTCTGCGTAGTAGTAATCTTGATTGTCAATCGTAAGTCGTGTACGTAAAATGGGTAAGGCACTAGTGTCATTAACCTGTACAACCACAAAGACATGATGCGGGACATACACAAATCGATAGTCTATTCCTCTCTCATTCAACAGTGATGCAAACAGATTGGATTTATCATCGCAATCTCCCCAATTGGTTGCAATAACTTCTTTGGCATTACGGCTGGTATGATCGGTTTTATAAGGGATATGGGTGACGTAATCAAACATCTTTTGTACTTCGCACCCATCGCTGCCATCGCACCCAACAGTGAGTTTATCAGCAAGCGGTGCGAGTTCCCCATTTCGTGCCAGATTGGTTTTTATGACCATGCCGTTGAGCTGAATCACTCCTCTATCATACAAACTCACCAGTTGCGGGGAATCAATGTAAGGGCGTAAATCACGTGTTTCGATGAAGGTGATAGACATTCCTACATACATAAACCCGCCCACAGCACCGCCCAAACCGATAAAACTCAAAAAACCAGCTTTACTTTTGGGGGAGGGGGTTTGATTGGAGGGTTTGGATACGGATTTTAGTATCTCACGATAGACTAAAACCGCTATGAGTCCAACAACAGCAATTTTTATCCAAAGATCCACACAAACCATCCTAGAAAAATAGGCTAAAATAAAAACATCCACAGCTAGGCAATATTTCAATCTAAAAGTTTATCAAAAATCCGTTTTAAACATGATTGATACAGACGGATATTTATAGATCATTTCAGATAACCGATTTTTTACACTATCTTTACACTGTTTGGTGATGATGTCGTTACAACTATTTTTTTGATCAAGGATTTGATATGCGTTTGATACTCTTTATAGCCCTGTTTACAGTTACGATTGCTTTTGCAGATACAAAAAAGTTTATGATTGATTTGAAAACAGGTGATATGGAAGCCTTTAGCAATCAGTTTTTAGTAGGAGTTCCAGGAATAGTTGATTATTTTAGTGCACAGGGAGATAAGGTAGAAGTAGCTGTAGTAATACACGGTGAATCTTATAAGTTTTTTATAAATAATCTCGAAAATACACAATATGGTTTGGATAAATCACTTGTTGAACATCAGGATGTGATTCATAAACGTTTGGAAGAGATTGAGAAAAAATACAAGATCCATTTTGAAATTTGTATGGTTGGGATGCATAAAAGAGGGATATTAACAGAAGATATATACCCCTTTGTCACTCCGATCAAATCCGCCATGGTCGGATTGGTCAAATGGCAAAATGCTGGATATGCTTATGTTCCTGTTTATTAATATAAAGAGCTATCGTGATTTCAATTAACACCTTATTCACTTTCTAATCGAGGAATAGGGTTTTTAACCATAAATTCTGATCCGATATCCTTTGCGATATTACCTAACATCTCTAAACTCC
>JAFLKZ010000178.1:883-9855 GCA_019162915.1 Campylobacteraceae bacterium | reverse complement strand
TGTTAGAAGCTCCTAAAAAACTGCCGATGAGTGAACTGCTCATGCAACCAGTTCCTGTCACTTTCGTAAGGTTGATATCACCATTGTCTAACAAATAAGTCGTTATTCCATCACTCACAATATCTGTTTTACCCGTAATGGCGATGACACACCCTAATTTAAGTGCTAAATTTTTGGCAACTTTGGCACCATCACTTTCATCCTCTAGTGAATCAACCCCTGCACTTTTGGCTTCTAAGCCTGCTACTGTTTTAATCTCTGCCATATTGCCACGGATAACACTAAAACGTATCTTCTTGAGGAGCTTTGCAACACTCTTAAAGCGAAAAGGGGTTGCGCCTACACCAACAGGGTCAAGAAGAACAGGAATATTTTGAGCATTTGCCATTTTTCCAACTTTAATCATGGCTTCTAACGTTCGCTCATTGCCCGTCCCAATATTTAAAACAAGTGCATTACAAATGCTTACCATTTCTTCGACTTCTTTTACTTCATCTGCCATCACAGGACTCGCCCCAATGGCTAACACGACATTGGCACAGTCATTGACGGTCACATAGTTGGTAAGATGATGAACTAAAGGTCTTTTTACTTTGACTTGTGCCAAAGCTTCGTTTATTTGCTTTCTAATTTCCATGAGCTCATCACCTTTTTAGTCATAATAAATAAAATACTTGTCATCGCCATTACCGGTAAAGTAGACCCAAAAAAGAAATCTAAAGTAATAAACTGATAATAAAGACCAACACCTACTGCCCACACGACAAAAGAGCCTACATGTAAACGTAAAGTCGGCTCAATATGTATTTTATTGAAAAAGAAATAATCTGTTAAAACAATCGCAAAAAGTGGTCCAAAAACTGAACCAATCGCATATAAAAAGTTCTCATACTGCTCGATTGGTGTAAAGATAGCAACCACAAGTCCGATAATTGCCATGATAAATGCAACTTTTTTTTCATTCATTTGTGGAAAAACATTTAAAAAGGTCACACCAGCAGAATACGCATCCAAAAAAGTAGTCGTTACGGTGGAGAGTAAAACGATACCAAGTGCAAAAAATCCTAGATTAAGTGCTAACATCATCGTGCCGACATCAGCATCTTTGGCATACAATGCAATCGCTAAACCAATCGTGTACATGAGTGAGCTACCAATAAAATAGCCTAAGAAACTTCCCATTAAACCTGATTTTTTATTTTGTGCAAAACGTGTATAATCACTGATAAGTGGAAGCCATGAAAGAGGCATAATCACACTTAGCTCTAAAGCAGAACCAAAAGACATTTCACCTGTGCCAACACTCGAAAACACACTACTTTGCTCAAATACGACACCACATAACAGAAGAGTTAAGGCAAAAAGTAAAACGACCGCGATAACATTGAGTTTTTTAAAACCCTCTTTACCAAGCAGTATCCAAAGACAAATTAACGAACCAATGCCAACTGACCAGATAGTGATATTATCAAATCCAAACAAAGCCTTACCAAGTTCATTAGCAGCACGCCCACCAGAGATAATCATCACCGCCGTCCAACCGATAAGTTGCAAAACATTAAGTAATGAAAAGAGGTATGAGCCATAACTTCCAAATGAAATTCGAGTCGACATAATAGCAGGTAACTTACTTTGCGCTCCGATATAACCGCCAAGGAGAAGGATAGTCCCACCAATAAGATGTCCTAGTAAAATAGCTTTCAGTCCATCCATAAAACCAAGCGGCGCTAAAAGTCCTCCTGTAAAAATCTCGGCTAAAGAGATAGCTGCACCAAACCACAATGCCAAAAGTGCAAATCCACTCAATCCTACTTTATTTTCTATCATCACATACTCCTGCTTTTTTATATAATTCGTAAAAATGATGCACGGGACCAACCCCATGACCGATGGAAAATCCATGCTTAATAGCGTTGGAAATATATACTTTTGCTTCTTTAACAGCATCCTTTACATGTAAACCTTTTGCAAGATTAGCAGCGATGGCAGAGGAGATAGTACAACCTGTTCCATGCGTGTTAATAGTCTCAAATCGCTCACTTTCATAAAGATAAAACTCTGCTCCATCATATAAAACATCAGTTGCGTCATCGACTAAATGCCCGCCTTTGACTAACACATACTTACAGCCTAACTTATGCAAATCACGCGCTGCTTTTTTCATATCTTCTATGGTGGTAATAGCATAGCCTAAGATGACTTCTGCTTCAGGAAGATTTGGCGTGATGAGCGTTGCCATGGGAAGAAGTATCTCTATTAAGGCTTTTTTAGCCTCTGGTTGAAGCAGATCATAACCACTTTTTGAAATCATTACAGGGTCTATGACCAATGGAGGAAGGGAGTATTTTTTTAAAGTTGAAGCGATAATTTCTATGGTTTCAGGTCGAGAAACCATACCAATTTTTACGGCATGCACTTCAATGTCATCAAAAATAGCCTCAATTTGATGAGCAATCACAGAAGGATTGATATCTTGTACATCAAAAACACCTTTGGTATTTTGTGCCGTTACCGCTGTAATAACGCTCATACCATACGTTCCATGCGCACTAAATGCTTTTAAATCCGCTTGAATTCCAGCTCCACCACAACTATCAGAGCCAGCTATTGTTAAACAATGTTTCATTTTTTTCCTACATGTAAAGATGAAAAAAATTAGTGAGAAGAAGAGGCAGAAGTTTCAAAGTGGGTTTGGCTTTCCTACGCTGGCATTATCCAGATCAGGTCAAGGGTCAAAGAATCACTATTCTTTATCTCAGCTGGTTGATACCAGCACTCCTAGCACTAAAGTTTATCGCAAAGGCATTGTACAGTGATTTAGCATAATGTTCAAGCTTTACTTTTCATCCATTTTTTCAAATCTTTTAAATTGAGTGGCTTACTATAAAAATACCCTTGTCCTTGCATACATTGATGTGCACGAAGATAAGCTTCTTGCTCATGCGTTTCAATGCCCTCTGCAATAGTAATTATTTTCATATTGTGCGCCAAATCAATGATGGAATTAACGATAGCACATGCATCTTCTTGCGCAGGTATATCTTTCACGAATGACATATCAACTTTGAGTTTATTAATAGGAAGTTTACGTAAATAGGATAGAGATGAATGCCCCGTACCAAAGTCATCAATAGCGATACTTATCCCTAAATTTTGCATATTTTTTAAAAGCTCAATCCATCTTTTTGGGTCATTCATAATGAACGATTCGGTTATTTCCATTTCCAAATAAGCTGGATTTATCTTTGTCTCTTCGACAACCTCTTTGAGTGTTGTTAAAAAATTACTATATTCTATTTGGATACCAGAAACGTTGATGGAAACTTGTATATCTCCAAATCCCTCTTGCTTTAAATGAATCAAATCCAAACATGCCTGCTTTAAAACAAAAGCACCTATCTCAATAATCAAACGAGTCTCTTCTGCAAATACGATAAATCTACCTGGCGCTAAGATACCCTCCTTAGGATGATTCCATCTTACCAAAGCTTCAAGACTAATCACCTTTCCCGTTTGTAAATCAATTTGGGGCTGGTAGTAAACTAAAAACTGCTTTTCTTTAATGGCTTCTCTAAGTGCATTTTCCATACCAATCCGCTCATAAGAAGCTATTGTCATATCTGTTGTATAAAATGCATGGGTATTTTTGCCCAAATCTTTTGCTTTATACATCGCTGCATCTGCATTTTTAATAAGCGTTTCACTATCAAGTCCATGGTCAGGATAAACACTAATTCCAATACTTGCAGAGAGAAAAAACTTTTGCTCTTTACATATAAAAGGTGTCTCAAAGATATTTTGAATCTTCGAAACAATCAAATCTATTTCTGATATATCTTTAATATTTTCAATCAATAAAATGAACTCATCACCACCAATACGAGAAAGAGTATCGGTACTTCTCGTCACATCATGCGTTCGCAGGGCAAACTGCTTCAAAATATCATCACCATAAGAGTGACCAAAACTATCATTTATTTTTTTAAAATTATCAAAGTCTATAAAACAAATTGCTAGGAGCGAACCTTGACGTTTACTATTGTTAATGCCATGCATAATTCTATCTTCTAATAAAATTCTATTAGGAAGTCCTGTTAAAGCATCGTTGTGTGCTAAAAACTCTAACTCTCTTTCAGAAGCTAGAAGCTTATCTTCATTGGCTTTTTTTTCTGTGATATCGCGTGATGAAACTACATAAGCAGAAGGCAAAACATCACTTTCTTTTTCATAATAAGGAAAATACTTTGTATGCAAATAACGCTCTTCTAAATCAAATTTAACCCAATGCTCTCGCTCATAACTTTCACCACTTAAAACCTTATCGCTAAAATATCTGAGATTTTCTTCAAAATACTGTTCCCCAAAAAGCTCAGGCATACTATGCCCCAATATCTCTTCTTTTTCTTTCCCAAAGATTTTTAAATATCCCTCACTAACAGCTAGATAAATATAGTTTTTATCTATCAAAGAGAGCAAATCATCTGAACTTGAAACTATTTTTTTATACTGTTCTAAATATTTATTAATCGACATTTTTGTTTCAAGCATTTTATTAGCATGGTGTGCTAATTCATCAAACTCTCTAAATTCAAGACTTTTCAGATTTATAATCTCATCTTTATTGGCCAAGGAGTCAAAAAAAGTTGAAAAAGTATGAAAGTCTTTTTTAATCTTACGACTAATAAAGAAATAAAATACCCCTAAAAGTAAACAAAAAACGAGTAACAATAATAAAATAGAAAATACAATATTTTTTAAATCTTTTTTTATTTCTTCTTCAAGTGAAATGATTTCTTTATTTACATCTTCTAGGTAAACTCCCGCACCTACATACCAACGCCAATCTGGAATGCCTACAACATAACTTAGCTTATTAAGATTTCTCAACCCACTTAAAGGAGGCATCACATACTCTACAAATCCTCCACCATTTTGGGATGTTGTTATCAACTCTTGTACGATAAATTTGCCATTTTTATCGGTAAGGTTATATACATTCTTATTTTTAGCAGGATACGTAAGCGATAAGCCATCCCAAGTGGCTATGAAAATAAAATTGCTGTTGTTTTTATCAAATTGCAACATATTTTCATTATGAATGATTTCATTTTTAATTTTTTCTTCCATATCATCAAGATACAGACCCGTACCTATTATCCAATCATAAGGTTCAAAAAGTTTTACAAAAGAAATTTTTTTAAAATGATTGCTTGTTTCACTTGGTTTGCTCCATGTATATTCATAAAAACCCTCTTTTGTAGAACTTGCGATATCAATAATCCCTTTAGAGATAGATCTGCCCTCACAATTTTTAAAATTGAGCGTACTTTCACCTTCTGTCTCTGGTTTATCTGTTGCTAATATTCTAGTACCATCCATCCGAATAATAAAATAATAACCTTTATTATCCTCATAACGCAGTGCTCTTAAGGCGTTAATAATTAGCTTTTCTATTTGAGCATCAGAATGGGTATTTTTGTATTTTTCATGTAAGCTAAAAGCAAGAGCATGTGCTTCTAAAACTCTTGATTTAACGGTTTTTTGAGTTTCTAAGTAACTTTGAGATTTTTTATTTTCGATATAGTCTGTAAATTTTTCAACTTCTTTAACCAGTAGATTTTTTTGAGAATTAAAATACTCTTTTTGAAGATCCGCAGACTCTTTTTCAAATTTAGCATTTGCTTGATAAAAAACAAAACTCAAATAAATAGTCGTAAAAGTAATAAACATAATAGCAACAACTATATGAAAATAATCAAATAAGCTAGACTTTTTTTTCATTGTAATGTAACTTTCAAAGTTAATGTTAATTTATTTTAACCTATCTTTTCTTTATCTTTGTTATTACTCGTTTTGAAAAAGTGCATTAGAACCTGAATGAGTGTCATAATCACGATACCTTCTACTAATGCGGCAACAATAAGAGAGGCATATTCATCATTATCAATTGCACCGTTTTTGACAGCTATCGTGGCAATTGCTACTAAAAATGTCAAAGGCATCGAATCACCCAAACTGAATAAAATCGTACTTTTAAAGCCTAAATAACTAAAGTAAGCCACAAAAGAACTCACCATCCTTGCGCCCACCATTGCCACAACAATCCAAAGTGCATGGGTTAAAATGTGTTGTGTTAAAACAAGGTTTAAATCAAGGGTTGTACCAACAAAGATAAAAAAGAGAGGTACTAAAAAACCAAAACCAAAAGTTGAAAGTTGGTGAGGTAATTCTGTCTTATGTGCAAAAAAGTTGGAGATGAAAATACCAGCGATAAAAGCACCCAAAACCATATCAATTTCTAGCCATTGCATGGTTGCAAGAAGCACAAAAAAGAGAGCCATTGAGATACGCAAGCTTTGGTGCATCGAATCATCATTGGGCATGATAATACGTTTTAAATTAGGATACCACCAAAAAAGAATTTTAAGTAATCTGTACAAAAAGTAAGAAGAAAAAAGAACTGCTATAAGAATAAGTATACTTTTGAAAAAATGCCATCCTAATCCATGTGTCACAGCACCATCAAAAATGACTAACGCTGCAATACTAATAATCTCTCCAATGACACCAATAATAAGGGAGAGTTCTAGCCACTGATGATTTTTACCATGTTGATTGATAAGTGCCATAATCATCCCTAGTGAAACAATAGGAATAGCGACGATATAGACAGGAGAAAGTCCCAAAATAAGATAAAGGGCAAAAGAAATACTGTATAAACAAAGAAAGTAAAGCATGGCTTTTTTAAGAAATCTATCTTTGTAGTTTAAAAATTTTTGGATATCTATCTCTAAACCAGCCAAGAACATGAGATAGAAGAAACCAATTTTAGCAAGATTTTTAAATACTTCATTATCTACATGTAAAAGTCCTATCCAAACAGCAAAAGAACCTAAAAGTATCTCCACTACGGGTGTGGGAATTCTAAAAATACGAGAAATAATGGGAGAAAGCACCATTAATAAAACAACATGGGCTAAAAAAAGTAAATTCTCCAAAAAAATCCTTACATGTAAATCAACAAAAGGCACAGCGATAAGCCGGGTTCTGTCGTGGGTGATTATTTATCTACTATCTATCTTACGATAAATCTCTAGCGAAGGGTTCATATATATGAGACCGAAACCATCCCTTCTTGCTGCAGGTTGGGTTTGCATAGCCACCTTGATTACTCAAAGCGCTGGTGGGCTCTTACCCCACCGTTTCACCTTTTCCATAAAACTGTCTTCTTGACGAAAAGCAAAGCTCCTCGTCAATTCATCTCACTAAAGCTATGCCTTAGCAAGAAAGTATTATGGTAGTTTACTCTCTGTTGCACTAATCCCTTAGGTTACCCTAGCCGTCTGTTAGACGGAACCATGTCTCAAATGCAGCCCGGACTTTCCTCTTGGAATGGACTCCAAGCAATCACCTACTGTACCTTGAAGAGAAATTTTATCGAACTTAGGCTTAAAAAGTTTTACTTATATAAACCCTTTATTTTTATTATGAGATACTACTTAAAATATTTTTATAAAAAGGTTGCATGTGTCTCTTTATGCAGAACTCCAAAAAGCTAGAAGTGAAGAAGATGTTAAAGACGCTTATATCAAAGCATTGGGTCTTAAAGGATTTACCAAAGGGTTGATAGATATTCAAACGGATGTGATTTGGTTTGAAGCTAAAGATACAGGTAAAACTTCTAGTTATGCGATGTTTACACAGTTGTTGCACTATGTTCAAGTAGCACTCAATAAAGGGGAATCTGTACCGCCCTTTTTAGCAGTTGTCGATACTGAAAAAGCAGCGTTGATGAAAAGCAGTGACGTCCTTCCTTTTTTAGAGAAAAAAACTATCAAATGGGGACAATCTGCCAGTAAATTTACCTCTGAAGCACTTGCCGAAGTCTCTACGCATATCGGAACGCATTTTGTATCTTTTAAGATTTCTACCCATGAAGAGGAGTTTATCGCCACCGTTAAAACAGCAATAAAATCAGGCGACATCATCCGTACACCGATAACGCCTGACAACCTCAAACAAGTCTTTGACAAATGGGTCGACATGATAGGTCGTGAGATTAATGGTGTCAAAGAAGAAGATTATGCGCTGCTCTTTTTTGCTGACATCATGCACGATGGAACGGTCTCAACGCATGCTAATTTACCAGCAGAGTTACTCCATAAAAATGGCGCACCTGTCTTTAGTTTGGGTGGGCGTAATTACGAATTAGGCAACAAAGAGGGTTACCGTCAATTTTGGGCGATTTACCACAAACCACCCAAAGCCGAATACCGAGACTATCTACTTGAAAGGCGTGATAGCCTTATTCCCATTGATGAGCGAAGTTTTAAAGGGGCTTATTACACACCTTTAGCCGTGGTGGATAAAGCGTACGATAAATTAAGCGAAACACTGGGTAAAAACTGGCAAAAAGAATACATCGTATGGGATATGTGTTGTGGTGTCGGAAACCTCGAAGTCAAACACTCCAACCCTCGAAATATCTACATGTCAACGCTCGACCAAGCCGATATCGATGTGATGAAAGCAACCAAAACTTGTGTTGCCGCAACAAGATTCCAATATGACTACCTCAATGATGACATTGGCGATGATGGAAAGATTGATTACGCGCTAACCAATAAAGTACCAATGGCATTGCGTAATGCGATTGCTGAGGGTAAAAAGATTTTAATTTTGATAAATCCTCCGTATGCTGAAGCTTCAAGTTCAGATAATGCAACTAGTGGTGGAGGCGAAAGTAAAACAGGCGTTGCTACAACACAAATTGCTAAAATCATGCCTGATTACGGTTACGCAAAACGAGAGCTATTTACCCAATTCATTGCTCGTATTGCCCTAGAAATGCCAACAGCAACATTGGCAATGTTTAGCACATTAAAATATGTTAATGCCCCCAATTTTGAAAAATTTAGGCAAATTTGGAATGCAAAATATAGCAATATTTGCATTCGATGCGCAATCGTGAA
>JAFLKZ010000178.1:0-873 GCA_019162915.1 Campylobacteraceae bacterium | reverse complement strand
AATACAGCTAAAAAGATTAAAATTACTGAAATATCAACAGAAGTTTTGAACAAAAATGCACAAGAAATAGGTGAAAAAACATTTTTCAATCTACCTAATAATATCTTTTTAAGCGAATGGCTACCTAGATTTAAAACAGATTGTATAAATATTCCTCTTAAAAATGCCATCCATCCTCAAATGGCAAAAGCAAAAGTAAGTGCTTGGGTTTCTACTGCAATCGGTTATCTATGGAGTGCTGGAAATGATTTACAACAAAGCAGTCAGCATACTTGTATGTTTTCATCTTGTTTTAGTAATGGATGTGGGTATTACATAAGTCCTGAAAACCTTTGGCAAGCCGCTATTGTTTTTTCTGTTCGTCAACTTATTCAGCATACATGGATAAATCATAATGACCAATTTTTACAACCTACACAGCCTTTATCTGATGAATTTAAAAATGATTGTTTAATTTGGATGTTATTTCATGGAAAAAATTTATCGGCAAGTGCGAATGAGCTAGAATGGAACGGGATAAAGTGGTCTATCGTCAATCACTTCATTCCATTTAGTGAAGCTGAAGTGGATTCGCCTGAACGGTTTGAATCAGACTTTATGGTGGAGTATCTAAGGAGTAAAAAACTCTCTTTAGAAGCCACAGCTGTTTTAGATGCGGGGAGAGTGTTGTGGAAAGCGTATTTTTCACATATTGATGTGCGAACGGTGCGAGATGAATTTAAACTAAACCGCCCAGATGTAGGCTGGTACCAAATCCGAAATGCCCTAAAAGCCCGCAACGCTAGTGGCGATACCATTCCTGTTGATTTTAGTCTATTTGAAAAAGCCTATAAAACATTAGGCGATAAACTTCGCCCTTGTGTTTATGAACTT
>JAFLKZ010000170.1:762-10122 GCA_019162915.1 Campylobacteraceae bacterium | reverse complement strand
GGCAACGACTTGTTTGACTTTTTGACTTGAGCCTTTTTTGGAGATCAAAAGTGCATCTGGAGTATCTACGATGATGAGATCTTCGATATCAACTGTCGATATTTTTCGATTGCTTGGGATGATGAGATTGTTTTTGCTATCTATACTGATGTATTTTTCACAAAGGGTGTTACCATCTTTATCTTTAGGAAATTCTTTGTAAAGTGCATCAAAGCTTCCCACATCACTCCAGTCGATATCGCTTGCTATCACTTTGACTTTATCACTTAACTCCATGACTGCATAGTCGATACTATCTTCAGGAATCGCTTCCATATCATTGCGTTTGATCTTACATGTATTGTGGTTCATCGTAGACTTATTTGACCAAGCGACTTGGCACGCATCATAGATCCGAGGCGAGTACTTTTTAAGTTCATTTAAAAATGTTTCTGCTTCAAAACAGAACATGCCACTATTCCAATAGTAATTACCTGCTTTGAGATATGCCGTAGCTGTTTGAAAGCTTGGCTTCTCGTGAAAGGCTTTGACATCTTCTCCATCTGATTCTATGTATCCAAATCCTACCTCAGCAAAAGAGGGGGTGATCCCAAATGTCACGAGATAGCCTTGTGAAGCAAGCTCCTTGGCTTTTGCTACTGCAAGTTCATACGCTTTTTGATTTTTAACAAGGTGGTCACTTGGTGTGACAAAAACTATCGTTTTAGGATCTATCGACATACAAGCCAAAGCGATAGCCGGAGCGGTGTTTCTACCAACAGGTTCTAGGATAAATGTTGAGTTCTGAGTATGTGATTTCGAGTTTTCTTCGAGTTGATCGTAAGCTAAAAAATACTGATCTGTATTTGAAATGATGAGTTGCTCACTACATACAGAAGCGTTACGCTCTAGTGTCAACTGAAATAAAGATTTGCCATCGAAAAGTTTTACAAACTGCTTAGGCATCAATGTACGGCTAATCGGCCAAAGCCTAGTACCGTTTCCGCCACATAAAATAAGATTTAACATTTTAGCTCCATTTTTATACACATATCTTTTTCTCCCATTCTAATGCTTTTTGACACATCAATGATAAGTCATTATACCTAGGTTCCCAGCCCATTTCTTTTTTTATCTTCTCGCTATTGGCGATAAGAACGGCGGGATCACCTTCTCTTCTTGGTGCCATTTCTACTTTAAAGTCAACACCACTAACGCGTTTCATCGTTTCTAAAACTTCTTTAACAGAAAATCCCTTTCCATAACCACAATTGAAGATATCACTTTTACCATTCTCAAGATAGGCAAGTGCTTGGATATGAGCCAGTGCAAGATCGTCTATATCGATGTAATCTCGTATACAAGTACCATCTTGAGTCGCATAATCGTCACCAAAGATAAACATCTTATCTCTTTTACCTAAGGCTGTTTGTGCGGCAACTTTGATGAGATGCGTAGCGTTTGCGGTGCTTTGTCCGATAAGCCCTTCTTTGTCTGCGCCTGCAACATTGAAGTATCGAAGTATCGCGTACTTAAAATCAGGATATGCTTTAGCTGTATCTTGGATGATTTGTTCTGAAAAAAGCTTACTGTGACCATAAGGGTTGATGGGCATGAGTGGAAAATCTTCACTTAAGCCATTTTGTACTTGGTCGATGGAAAGCTCTTGATATACGACTGCTGTGGAACTAAAGATAAATTTATTGATGTTATGTTTGACACACTCTTTGAGTAGATTTGTTGTATTTGCAGTGTTATTGAGATAATAATCAAGTGGTTTTGTAAGCGACTCAGGAACGATAAGACTAGCGGAAAAGTGGATTACGGCGTCAAAACTATGTGTAACAAAAAAAGAAGCAACACTTTGCCAATCACTCAAATCTAGCTTTACAAATTCAAAATGAGAGATAGCTTGAAGTGTTTCAATAGTCTTTAAAAAACCAGTAGAGAGGTTATCTACGATAGTAATGTGATGATTTTTTTCTTGCAAAAGTGCTTTAGCTGTATGGCTACCTATATATCCAGCGCCACCGGTGATTAATATGTTCATTTGAGCCCAATTATATTTTTTATATTTAATTATTATAAAGGTTGAATATTTAATTTGGGAAGTATAGCGAGAATTTACTTAATTAAAAGTCACTCATTTGTAATATTTATCCCCCCTAAAAACCCATATATCCGTAGTATGCGAAAGTTTAAGCCATCTTAAAACTAGATACTTTTCTCCTAGCCAAAATATAAAAAGCACATACTGTTAGAATGGATAAAAATATCTTGCTTCCAGTGACACTAGTGTCAAATTGAGTGATAACGAGTAAAGAGGTAAAAAATGAAAATCCAATAGCATCTTTGTGCTGGTAAACTTCTCGAACAAGTAAATATAACATATAACTAAATGCCACTATCCAAAAAGCTATCGTTATATCTTTTATAGGTGTGAAAAATATTTTTTAACGTTGCGACACCACGTGTGAAATATAAATCAGTAAAAAATAATAACGGAAGGATAGCTACACTGATTTGATAAATAGAGTTTTTAAATGGAATTGAAACTATCCATACCAAAAGAATTATTTTTGCTAAAAATCAATCCTCTTCTTTACACAGTGCGCACTGCGTAGCTATTCATTAATGATTCATAAGGGATAGTTAACTGTTTGTGTAAATTGCGAATCATATTAATAGACAGTTTTCGCTTGTGATTGAGCACTTCAGAAACTTTAGAACGTGAGCCAATAATGGGTGTCAAATCTTTAAGCTCTAATCCCATTTGGTCCATGCGAAACTTGATAGCTTCTATCGGATCACAAGGGAGCATGGGATAGTGTTTTGCCTCGCAGGCTTCCACAAGTGTTACGAGGACATCAAGTTCATCTCCTTCTGGTGTTCCAAATTTTGCATCCATAAGTGTGTCAATACGTGCTAGTACTGCATCATAATCTGCTTCTGTTCGTATAGGTATAATATTCATTTTTATATCTCCTCTGCATTAATTTTGTCATATTCTGCATGTGTTCCAACAAATCGAATATAGACGGTATTGTATGAGTAGTTAATTTTTACGATTAGTCTGTATTTGTTTCCGCCGATATTAAACACTACCCGATTGTCTCGTAAAAAACTAGCTGGCGGTGCCAAGCCCTGGAAGATATGGAAAAAATACGCCATAGCTCCCCTTCGTAAACAAAGTCTTTTAAAATCCATAAATTTAGGGATTTATTTTTATAGTTGTATTCTGTCTCTATCAAGTTTTAAATTCATCAATCTACAAATAAAAAGCCCATCCATCGTTCTCTATATTATTTTACACCTGCGTAAATATCTTTAACTTTTCAAGTAAACTTTCCCGTAAAATATAAAATTCTTCACATCTTTCACTGACTTCTGTAGTTTTGCCTTCATCATAAAGTTTGCAAAGTTCTTGTGCTACAGTGTGTATTTTTTGATGCGACGCCGTGACATTTTCAATATTTTCTTTACCATAACGAGCAACATTTTCTGTTGCAAGCCAAATGCCTAATCTGCATTCATTACAGTTCATAAGTGGTTGTGTATAAAAACCATTTTTGAGATAATTTTCGATAGATGTAACCCACGCCCGATGTTCAACGATAGCAAAAAGCAATGGAAAATCATCACGGCTTTTTGATGCAAGATTTACCCAAGAGGAATAAGGTTTCCATGAGGACAACCAGTCTAAAAACTTAGAAGCGGGCATTGGTCGTGCAATGCCATAGCCTTGTGCTAATTCACATCCCAATTGTAAAAGCATTTTTCCTTCATCTTCCGTTTCGACACCCTCTGCAATCACTTGACGATGAAAAGCATTGGCAAGTCCCAAAACTCCCTCTAAAATTGCTAAGTCATTGGGGTCATCTAACATATCGTGCACAAAAGATTGATCTATTTTAAGTAAAGTAACGGGGAGTTGCTTTAGATATGTTAACGAAGAGTAACCAGTACCAAAGTCATCGAGAGCAAAACTCACACCTAAAGAGCGACACTCTTCTATAATCTTTGAAACGCCTGCTAAATTTTCCAAAGTACTCGTTTCAAGTATCTCAAGCTCAAGACTAAACGGTGTCATATTAGGATAAGCGCTTAAAAGAGTCCGCAAACGCCCCACAAAATCCACTTGCTGTAATTGCCGCGCACCAATATTGACACTGATAGGAATTTCAAGACCTAACGCTTGCCATTGACTTATTTGCGCAAGTGCCGTATCGATCACCCATTCTCCCACATCGATAGCCAAAGGATGCTCTTCAATGACAGGCAAAAACATTCCAGGGAGAAGCAGACTTTTTTCTGGATGTTCCCAACGTATTAATGCCTCAGCACCGATGAGTTTTCCTGTTCGCATATTGACTTTTGGTTGATAGTGAAGGACAAACTCATTCGCAAACAAGGCATGACGAATACGCTCTATACTCTCATGATATCCTCTGATACTCCGATCTTGCTCTGCATCAAAAATATGACAACGATTTTTACCCGCTAATTTAGCTTGGTACATCGCTTGATCTGCTTGGCGAAGGAGTTGATCGGCTTCCATCTCTTCTGTCTGTGAATAAAAAGTAACGCCTATACTCGCAGAAACTTGAAGTACATATTTCCCAATGGTGACGGGTTGAGCAGCCGCTTCAAGCAACCTTTCTATCATCGGCATGCTCGATTCAATATCTTCCATATCAGTCAGCACTGCTACAAACTCATCGCCTCCTAGTCTAGCAAGCGTATCTCCTTCACGCAAAGACAGTTTCATTCTTGTCGCTAATGCGATGAGTAATTGATCTCCCATTTCATGTCCATAACGATCATTGATAATCTTAAAACCATCCAAATCAAGATAGGCGATTACCATTATTTCTTCACGTCGTTTTGCCTGTGTCATTCCTTGATGAATTCTATCGGCTAACAATACACGATTAGAAAGCCCCGTCAGCGCATCATGATAGGCAATATACTCTAATTGTCGTTCATGCTCTTTCACTATCGTGATATCAGAAAACAACGCCATATATTGACGGGTAATACCTTGTTCATCGCGTATAGCACTGATGGTGACCATCTCCACATAGACTTCTCCATTTTTACGACGATTCCAAATTTCACCATACCAATGACCTTTTTCAATAAGATCACGCCACATATATTCATAAAATAAATCATCATGACGACCAGATTTAAGGATACTAGGTTTTTTTCCAAGAATTTCATCGTGCGTGTACCCTGTAATTCTACTAAATGCACTGTTCGCATTAATAATAATCCCCTCAATATCCGTAATCAAAATGCCCTCTCTCGCATTAGTAAAGACACTCGCCGCAAGACGAAGTTCTTCCTCCGCTCTCTTTTGTTCGGTTAAATCGATATCTAAACAAAATAATTCAGGTAACTTATTCATAGCCTTCACTAAGGCATGACTTGAAAATACAGGCACGCGAGACCCATCTTTTCTCTGCAAAAGCAATTCTCCAGCAGGAATAGGCTCACCCGTTTCGCTCATGTACTGCATTGCTCCTTTGACACCTTGCGTCATCTCTTTGGGAATAATAAGATCTAATAAATTAGCACCTATGACATCTTTTTTACTATACCCATAGAGTTGCTCTGAAGCTTGATTCCAAAATGTGACCGAGCCATCTAAGTTATACCCTTGCACTGCAACACTAGGAATATTTTCCATCAGTGTACGAAAGCGCTTTTCACTATCGCTTAGTTTTTGGGCATCCATACTTTTTTCAATCGCAATACTCGACAAACGAGCAACTTGTTCAATAATAGCAATATCGTATTTTAAAGGTGTATGCGCTTCATGGTGATAGATAGCAAAAGTACCAAGGACTTCAGAGGTTGAAGAGACAATTGGCTCCGACCAGCATGAACCAAGCTTTGCACAACTTGCTAGTTTTTTAAAAGGCTCCCAATTAGGATGTGTCATAATGTCTTCGACAATAACCCTTTTCCCTAAAAAAGCAGCTTCCCCACAAGAGCCTATTCCCATACCAATAGCAATCCCTTCAATAGCTGCATTATAAAAATCAGGAAGGCTAGGAGCAACGCCTTTTCCAAGACACATTCCTTTGCTATCTAACAATAATATACTGCAAAGCATCGCAGGATTGAATTGCTCTATCCCTTTGACTATCTCTTTAAGAATGATAGGAAGTTGCTCTCCACTGGCTATCAAACCTAAGATATGACTTCGAAATTGCTCATATTTCTCAGATACAATTCTCTCGGTAACATCTAAACAATGTCCAATGTAGCCCATAAAATTTCCATCACGATCAAAACGAGGAGAACCATCATCTAAAATCCATCGATAAGAACCATCATGGTGGCGCAAACGATAAATCATACTAAATTTTTCATGCAATTCAAATGCTGTGTTATAAATATCCAAACAATGATGGAGGTCATCTTTATGAACACCCTCCGCCCAGCCATTTCCAAACTCTTCGCTTAAAGTTCTTCCCGTAAAATCAAACCATGGTTTGTTAAAGTAGTAACATCCCTTATCTAAACCTGCCATCCAAATTAAAGCTTGACCATTGTCCATAGCCGAGTTATACAATGATTCTTTTTCGCGTAAAAACATTTGTGTAGCTTTATGAGCAAAAGTACCCGCTAAAATATTAGCAATAATAGCTAACGCCTCAATCTGCTTTTGCGTCCACTCTTTTTTACGAAGAATCCTATCAAATCTCAAAAACCCAAGTAACTGATAGTTATACATCAAAGGGCATACCAGTAAAGAGCGAATACCCTGATGCGCAAACTCAATTTTTTCTAGTTTATTTTCGAAGGGAAGTATTTCTATATCAGAGATATGAAGGATGTCTCCCTTTTCTATCTTTAAGATAAGCCAAGAAATCGTATTTTTTGATAAATTTTGAAAAGATTTTCTTTGATACTCAATGTTGGATTGAGACCACATATGAGAATTTTCAAGCGTTACGCTATCTTTAGAAAACAAAAAGATACCTATGCGCTCAGCTTGAAAAAACTCACCCATATCTTCAAGGATTTGCGTCATTGCTTTATCGATTGCTTCGATGGGAATATGGCTTAATACAGTAGTGATATCTGCAAGTATTTTTAAAAAAGATGAAGGGCAATCATAGTTCAATTGCGTTAGAGAAGATATTTTAAAACTAGAGCTTTTGTCATTTGTTTTCATCGCAATAAATTACCTCCGGGTAAGTGTTGCGCGTCAACTACACCAAGGAAAATGTTACTAATCCAAGTCCTCTTCGTCTTTTTATTTTAAAAACTTAATTGTATCAAAAAAAATTCAAATATAAACTATATCATTTGGAGCTCAATTTTTATCAAACGATAACAATAAGCCTTCTTTCAAAATTTTCTTCATTTTTTTAATGGCGATTTCTCTTTTAAGCGCAGTACTCTTATCCTCGCATACTTCGTTGTAAACCAAACTAACTGGACGGCGAGATTTAGTATATTTAGCACCTTTTGCGGAGGTATTGTGCTCTTCGAGTCGTTTATCAAGATTGCGTGCAATCCCTGTATAAAGTGTATTATCGTTACACCTAAGCATGTAAATAAAATAAGGTGTTGGATTAACCATAATACGTCCTTTGATAGAAACATATTATAGCCGTATCTTGATGAAATTCTTATTTCATAACCTTTACATGTAAAGGTTATCTTATCTTTTAAATCTCAGCGATAACTCCCAAATCAACACAAGCAATATGCTCTGGTGAAGCTTTGGCACTCTTTTTCAAAATACCAAAAATCTCGTTAAGCGTGTTGTCATCAAGTTTGTTTTTATGCCCAAACCCACTGCAAATAACAGCAGCACTAACTGTCATCAACGTAAATCTTTGCAACACCCCTTCTCTGTTTTTTGCCATAATAAAACCTGAACTTAAGCCATTTTCGCAGTAAAAACTCTTAACATCATTGGAAAACTTCTCGATAATGCCGACTACTATTTTATATATTTTTTCAAAAGTATCGTCTTCTTTAAACACCCACCCTAAAAAAAAGTCATCTCCTCCAACATGCCCGACTAAGCACTCTTCAAACCCCACAGAACTTCTAAGGATATCTGCAAAAAGAGTAATAGCCCTATCGCCTTTCCTAAATCCATAATAATCATTAAAAGGTTTAAAATTATCAAAGTCAAAATAGACCATCATCACTTTTTCATTCTCTTCCATACTCGTAGCTACAAACTCATTGATAATACGGTTTCCTGCAAGTCCTGTAAGAGGATTTTGATCTTTTGCATCGACGATGTTTTTTTCATTGATGATATCAAGCAGTGTTTTAGAACTTAAATAACCAATATATTTTTCATCTTTAGTGATGAGAACACCATCGTTATCATCATCAAAAGCATAGATTTTCAAAATTTTCTCTATCGGATCATTGATATCAACCGTACCGCAATGCGTCACAAGTTGCTTCAGACTTCCCTTTGTGATGTTATACAAAAGTGCTTTGCCATACGTCGAGTAAATGTAAGATTTTATTTCAGTTTCTTTGATGATGCCAAGTGGTGTTAAATCTTTTTCCAAAACGGGAATAAAGTTAGTATTTTTATTTTCCCTCAAAAGCTCATAGACAGCATCAATACTAGAATCAACACTCACATAATTAATCTTTTGCAAATACTTTTCAATGTTATTTATCTTACCACTCTCGCGCTTATCCCTTTGAGAAACATCTTTTAAAGAATCATAAGAAGGAAGTATCTCTCCCACATTACGGGTTGGTTTTTGGACAAAAAACCCTTGTACCATATTGCATCCTAGCCTTTTACATTCGAGGTATTCTTCCTCACACTCAACACCCTCAGCAATTGTAAATATTCCCATGGCTTGTGCAATCTGGACGATGGAGCTAACAAAAAGCTTCTTTTTTTTACTCTTATGAATATCTTGAATAAAAAATCTATCTATCTTGATAAAATCAGGATCGGCATTATAGAGCATCTGAAGTCCTGAAAAACCAACCCCAAAATCATCTATTGCCATTTTATAACCTTGGTCTTTATATAACCCTAACACGATTTTATCAACGCCTGCATAAAAACCAATTTGATGTTTTTCGGAGAGTTCAAAGCAGATGTCAGAAGTTTCCATTTCATATTTACCCAGTAATTTACTCGTATATCCAAATTGAAAATCTGGCATTAAAGTGATGCGGTTATCGAGATTATAAAAAAGTTTGATGTTTTTTGAAAAAGGAAGTAGGGAAAATTTATGAATAGCTTTTTCTCGAAGCTGAATATCTAAAGGATAAAGTATTTGTTCACTGTACGCCGTATCAAAGATGGCATCTATCGTATAAAAACCAGCTCCTTCGTAGTTGCGAATTAACGCTTCAACAGCATAGAGT